>CANIJN010000249.1 GCA_947467625.1 Opitutia bacterium
ACGCGACGTCACCCCGCAGGAACGCGGACGACACGGCCTCCTCGGTGTGTTTGGAGTTGGTGACGGAGGCGCGGTAGCGGGCGTTTTCGTCGAACGTGAGATGGGTAGGGTTCGCGCGATAGTAGTCGAGCAGACGGCTGGTGCCGACCCATTGGATGCGCGGGAAGCCGTAGGGGTGGGCGCCCTCGGACAACTCGGGCGCCCAGAACGGCGCCGCCGCGTCATCGGTGCCGAGCGGAGTGGTGCTGGCGCGGCCGTCTCGGCCAACGAAACTGTAGGTGCGGTTGTCGTCCGCGCGGAGATCGCGCACGCCCTCGCGGCGGTCGAGCCCCGCCTTCAAGGTGACGGGCACGCGCCACAGGACGTCGCGCTGCACGTTGGCGAAGAGGGTGCGCTGCTGGTCGTTGTTTTCGGGTTGGCCGCTGCCGGCGCCCGTCACCGCGTAGTGGTTGAGGCTGTACGGATCGAGCGGGGTGCCGGTCGCGCCATCGGTCACGGTGATGCGATTGGGCCGCAGGTAGAAAATATCGTCGAAGGCCACCGTCACGCCGGTGCGCCGGGCGCTGGTGTTGGCGAAGTAGCCGCGCTCGAGGTCGCGGCCGTTGTAGCGGGCGCGAGAATAGCCGGCGCCGGCCTCGGCTTTCCACACGGGTCCGTCGTGCCGCCAGCGCAGCGTGGGCAGGTAGGTTTGGTTTTTGCGGTAGCCGCCGGCGTTGCCGCTGACGAGGTCGCCCAAGGCCGTGGTGCCGCGAGTCGAGAAGGGCGTGAAATTTCCGGGTAGTACGCCGCCGACATTGAAGGTGAGGGTCTGGCTGAGATAATCCTCCTCGAAGCGCGACGCCTGGATCGAGAGTGACAGCGTGTCGGAGCGAGCGAATTTGAAATCGAGTGTGGCGGAGAGGGAGTGGCGGGTGGTTTGCTTGAGGCCACCGCGCACGGCGAAGGTGGACAGGTAGGGCTGGTCGGGTGTGGTGTGCGGAAAGGTGGTGCCATTGGTGACCGTCCCAGCGCCGCGCCACGTATTGGTGACCTGATCCTGGCCGGCGAACTGGGTGGTGCGGCCACCCGACAGCGTGAAACCGAAGCGCTTATTTATCGGCACCACCCACGAGAAGTCGAAGCCTGGGGGAGCCTTGGTCCGGCGATCCTCGCGCGGGCCGGGGGTGGCGTGGAGCTGCTTGCGATGGTCGCGCATCATCACGTAGACGCTGCCGTTGAAGACCGGCCGTGAGCGCTCGAAGGCGCTGCGCGGAATCATGTTTACCGAGCCGGCGAGGGCCGCGCCGGAGGTGTCGGGGGTCGGTGAGAAGGACACTTCGATACGCGAGAGGCCGTTGATGGAAACCATGTCGACGGCGGAGGCGCGGGAAATGCCACTGATCGCGGTGGCGAGGCTGAAGCCGTCGAGCGTCACGGGGACGTTGTCGGCGGGCGCGCCGTTGATGGAGATCTCGCGGGCGTTACCGCCGGCGTATTCCATGGTGACGCCGGGCAGGAATTTCAAAAATTCGCCCACGTGCCCCTCGGCGACGGTGCCGAACTCATCGGTGGACACGACGGTTTTGAGGTTGGCGGCGAAACGCTGTTCGTTGATGGCGATGGCGGAGGCCTCCATTTCCTTGGAGGTGGAGACGACGAACGTGGCGAGTTTCACGCGGTCGGCTGTGGGGTCGCTCTGTCCGGCGGCCGTGAGCGTGACGTCGTGGAGAGCGGATTGCCCGGCGGCGACGGCGACGGCAGTGGTGATGGGCGTCATGCCGGTGTAGAATAATTTTACTCGCGCCGTGCCGACGGGGACGCTTTCGAAGCGATAGGCGCCCGCGGCATCGGTGAAGGTTTCGAGTGAGGTGCCTTCGACGGTGACGCGGACACGCTCTAGGAAACTATCGGTGCCAGCGGCCAAGACCCGGCCGGTGATCGAGCCGGTGGCGGTGGGAGCGGTTTGCGCCGAGCCGACGGAGAGGAGGGCGGAGAGGGGGAGAAGGAGAGAAAGAGAGAGGGAGAGAAGAGGGCGGGGTAGGGGCATGGGGGGATAGGTTAAAGTGGCGGGGCAGATCAGCGCCAGTCGATGCGGGCTTGCTGGGTGGTGAGGTCGACGGGAAAAAACCGTGGGTGACCGCGAGTCGTCGCGCAAGTCTCCGCAGGGTCGGCAAAGTCGGGAGCGGGCCGGGCCGGTGCGGGGCGCATGGCCGCAGGCGCGATGCATCCGCCTGTGGTCCGCTCGGGCGAACCAGGAAAATGCGGCGGTCTAGGGCGTGGGCGTCGCGGGACCGCCGGAAGCGCGTGGTTCGCGCGCGGCCCGGCCTGTGCGCAACCGGCGGAAACGGTCATTGCGCAGCAGGGAACCGAGCGCGACGCTGCTCGCGTGATTGGTCAGCTTTTGTCCCCCATGGTCCGCGCTGAAACCTCCGTTTCTTCCCGGTCCACCGCTACCATCGGCTTCGAGGCTACGCGTCTCGACGACCTCATCGCTGCGCAAATCCGAACGCTCGGAGACCTCAAGATCCACCAGCAAGGCCTGATGCAGCAGCTTTTCCCCTCCCCGGAGGCGGTTGAAGTATGAGCGCCCCTGGGAGCGCCGGCGTCCCCGCCGGCATTCGGTTAAAAGCCGACGGGGACGTCGGCGCTCCCAGGAATAGCGTCCCCATCCCCGGGAACGCCGACGACCTCGTCGGCACAGCCCACAAAGAATGGTACTCGCGTGGCTACCTCCCGCATCGCGACAAACCGCATCTGCTCCAATCGATCACCTACCGCCTCGCCGATAGTCTGCCCCAAGAAAAACTCCGCGCGTTGGCAGACGAACTCCGCACCTTGCCCGAAAATCGTCGCGAATCGGCTAAACGACAAAAAATCGAAACCTGGCTGGATGCCGGCCTGGGGTGTTGCGCGCTGCGCCATCCCGAGGTTGCCCGCTACGTCCTGAACTCCTTTCTCCATTTCCACGGCGAGCGCTACCACCTGCACGCGTGGTGCATCATGCCCAACCATGTCCACGTCTTGATCGAACCGCTCGATGATCTCGCTTCAATCGTGCAAGGCTGGAAATCCTTCACTTCGCGCTGGGTTCTGGCCCGCAATACTGAGCTGAGGCTCTGCGTCCCCGGTAAAAATTTCTGGATGCGAGAATACTGGGATCGCTACATCAGGGACGAGACTCACTACCAAAAGACAGTGGACTACATTCACCAAAACCCGGTGAGTGCGCGCTTATGCGCCACCCCCGAAGCGTGGCCCTGGTCCAGCGCCTCTGGGCGCGCCACCCCTGGGAGCGCCACCCCTGGGAGCGCCACCCCTGGGAGCGCCGGCGTCCCCGCCGGCATTGGGTTAAAAGCCGACGGGGACGTCGGCGCTCCCAGCCCTTGACCCCCCGCACGCATTTTCGCGTGAAAATATTTTTATGAGAACCATCCTCGATCTGCCCGATTCGCTGTTTCGCGAACTTAAGGCTCGGTCCGCCCTGCGCGGTGTGCTGCTCAAAGACTTCGTCGCCGAAATCCTCTAGACCGGCCTCGCCCAGACCGCCGCCGCCCAGGCCGAAGCCCGCCCGCGCAGCCCCTTGCCCGTGATCCGCTAGGCCATGGGCCTCGCCCACCCCGCCTGCTCACCCACTCGCGGGTGATGCGCGGAGCGTCGCCGCAGGAGCCGGGGAATATCTGGCCGATGCCGCCACCGCCGTGGATGTAGACTTCGTCGAAACCGCGCCGGTCGGGTTGATAAGCGGCTTCGTCGCCAAGGTGCCATTTGCCGAAAATACCGCTGGTGTAGCCGACGGTCTTCAACAGCTACGGCAGCGTGAAAGTTGAAAGCGCCATGCGCTCTCGTTCCGGCGCGAGCAGAAAGGCAGCGAGGGCGAGGAGGGGAATGTTCATGGGGTAATTATTTGGCGGTCTTGCGTTTCTTTTTTGGCTGGTCGGACGGTTCGTCGTCGCCGGCCCCGGACTTGACCTTCAACTGGCCAAGCAGTCCGGCTTTTTGGTCCCACGGCGCAGTGCGGTTAAAGACGACGGGGTAGTGATCGTAGGCGTGCTGGGGGACGAACCGCTGTTGGATCGCGGCGAGCTGCACGTCGTAGTCCGCGCGGAGCTTCGCGAGGACGCCGGCGTGTGTGGGGTCCTCGGCGACGTTGGTCATCTCGTAGCGATCCTCGGTGAGATGGAAAAGCTCCTCAGTGGGTTTCATGCCGACGCCGTAATACCAGTAGATGTATTTCCATTCCGGCGTGACGACGGCCATGGACTGCGCAGAGGGCGTGCCCCAAAAATTAAATAACGGCAACGAATCGCGGACGCGGCTGGTCGGATCCGCGAGCAGCGGGAGCAGGCTGCGGCCATCGAGGCCGGCCGGGACGGGCTCGCCGGCGAGCGCGAGGAGGGTAGGTGCCAGGTCGATGTTGCCCGTGACGGCGGCGCAGGCCTGGCCGTTTTTCTCCGCGGGCAGACGCGGATCGTAGATGATGAGCGGCGCTTTGGAGGCCTCTTCGTAGGGGAGGACCTTGTCGCCGAAGCCGTGCGAGCCGGCGTTGTAGCCGTTGTCGGAGGTAAAGATGATGACTGTGTTTCGGTCGAGTCCCTGACGCACGAGCTCCTCCCGGATCATGCCGACGGCCGCATCGACGCCGGTGACGAGCGCGTAATACTTCGCCGCTGTGCCATCGAAGTCGTCGATCCATTCGCGATAGCCGGTGGCCGCACGGCTGGTGCGGGCCTGCGGCGACACGTGCGTGCCTTTTTCCACGCCATAGTTTGGCGGGCGCGTGAAGGTCTTCCCCGCGTAAAGTTTGAGGTCGATCGGGTCCGGCGTGAACGGCAGGTGCGGTGCCTTGAAGCTGACGCTCAGGCAAAACGGTTTCCCGCTGGCCTTCGCCGCCTTCAGGAAATCCTGCGCCCACGCCCCGTAGGCGCGCGAGCAATGCGGATATTGCGCGGCATACTTCGCGATGCCGGCGTTATTCGCGGTCTCGTAGAACGTCTGACCCGGGCCGCCGGCCCATTGATCGAAGAGCGGCGCGAGGGCCTCGAATTTTTCGCCCTGCAACACGAAGCCGATCTTGCCCGCGAAGCCGGTGAAGTAGCCCGCCTGCCGTAGCCGCACGGGATAGGATTGCGCGATGAAGCGGCGCTCCAAGTCGCCGTGGTCGAAATTGCAGCCGTGGCGATATTCGTAGAGGCCCGTTAGGATCGTGCAGCGGCTGGCCATGCAGATGGATGTGGTGTCGTAGTGACTGACGAAGCGCACGCCGTCCCGCGCGAGCCGGTCGAGGTGGGGCGTGATCACATCCCGGTTGCCGCTGTAGCCGACGGCACCCGCGGCGAGATCGTCAGCGAGCAGGAAGACGAGGTTGGGTCGGGTGGGAGCGGCGGAGGCAGTCGCAGGGCCCGTGGCGACTGCGATCATGAGCCCGCTCGCGAGAACGGTGAAGGTCGCGCGAAGGAGTCGGAGTGAGGTCGTTTTCATTGGTCGAGCGTGTCGGCCCCGGCCGCCTGCTTCTTTTTGCCCTTGGCGCGCGCTTTCGGCGTTTCGGTGGCGGCTTCGGGAATCCACGTCGCCAGTTCCGGCCACAGGGCAGGTCCGTCGTTTTTCTGCGCTGCGCCGGGCGTGCTGCGGCCGTCGCGTACGAGCGTGGTCGCGGTCGCCTTGAGGCGTTCGACGATGTCGCGGTGCTGATCGTGGACGTTGGTTGTTTCGCGCCAGTCGCGCTGCATGTCGTAGAGTTCGAAGGGTGGCTCGCCGGCTTGCGGCACGAGGCGAGCCGGGGCGAGGCTGCCGCCGGAGCCGCGAAACAGGTTCAGTTTCCACGCGCCTTCGCGGATCGCGAACAGGCCGCTGCCGGAGTGATGCACGAGCGGTCCGCGCAACGGACGCGAAAAATCTTCGCCGCGCAGCGCTGGCAGCAGACTGGAACTATCCTCGCCGGCGTCGGGCGGTAGCGCGACGCCGAGGAGATCGGCGCACGTCGCGAGGAGATCGACTTGGCCGACGGGCTCGGCGCAGGTGCGACCCGCCTTGATGACGGCGGGCCAGCGCATGATGAAGGGCACGCGGTGGCCGCCCTCGTAGATGTCGCGCTTGCCGCCCTTAAACTCGCCGCTGCTGGCGTGCTGATACTGAGTGAGGCGCGGGGCGTAGCCGGTCTCGGCGCCGTTGTCGCTGCTGAGAAACACGAGCGTGTTCGGCGTGAGACCGTTTTCGTCGAGCGCCGCCAGCACTTGGCCGATGCGATGATCGGTTTCCATCATGAAATCGCCATACGCGCCGACGCGGCTTTGGCCGACGAACTCCGGCGCGACGCTGTGCGGAAGGTGCGGCGAGTTGAGCGGGAGATAGAGGAAGAACGGCGTGCCGGCCTTGGCGGCGGGGGCGCGGCCCGCCAGGTAGGCCACGGCTTTTTCCGTCGTGATGCGCAGGCACGCATCGTCGCGAAACGACGGCGCGATCTCGATGTCCTCCGGGCCTTGCCGTTCGGCGTCGTAGGGCGGCATGAAGCGAAACGTGTTGCGCTCCTTGTCTTGTTTTTTCCGCGTCCAGAGCGACGGGGGATCCGTGACGCGGGTGTTCTCGACGTAGGTCAGGACGCCGTAGTTCATCGAGGCGGGGATGCCGAAGTAGAAATCGAAGCCGCGCTCGGTCGGACCCTCGGTGATGGGCTGCGTCCAATCGCGTTGCCCGATCGTGCCGGGAAATTTCATCTGGAGATGCCACTTGCCGATGATGGCGGTGTGGTAGCCTTGGCCCTTCAGCAGCGATGCGACCGTCATGCGATCCTTCGCGATCAAGCAGGGTCCGTCGGAGTGGAGCACGCCGCTCTTGAGCGACGTGCGCCAAGCGTAGCGTCCCGTGAGTAGAGCGTAACGCGAAGGCGTGCAGACGGTGTCGGCGCTATGGCCGTCGGTGAAGACGATCCCCTCACGCGCGAGCCGATCGAGGTGGGGCGTGGGGAATTTCGCCTGCGGGTTGAGCGCGCTCATGTCGCCGTAGCCCTGGTCGTCGGTGTAGATGACGACGATGTTGGGCCGGGACTTTTCTGCGGCGTGGGCCGGGGCGAGCGCGGCGCCCAGCAATGTGACCCAAAACGTGAAGGTGTTTTTCATGGCAGCGGATTCGGTGGACGCACTTCAACGCTGAGCACCGAGGAAACCCTGCGCGGCCAGAAATTCGCCGGTGCGCTTGATCGTTAGCGCGTAGTCGGCGCCGTCGTTCGACGGGCGGAAAAATGGTCCGTTGAAGAAGCCGTGGTCCTTCCCCTCGAAAGGCACGAGCACGCAGGTATTACCCGCTGCGTGCATGAGCCGGGTGAAGCGTTCCGCATTCTCAAACGGCACGGTCTTGTCCGCCGTGCCGTGGAAAATAATGGTGGGCCCGACGCCTGGGCGCACGTGGTGACACGGCGAGAGCGTCGTCTGCTGCTCAGCCTTGAAGTTCTTCGCGCCGTAGCCCTTGGCCGTGGTGTCGAGCACGGGATTGAACAGGACGAGCGCGTTGGGCACGGAGCTAAATGTTGCGTTCTCGACCGCTTTGTCGCCGTCAACGATCACGGCCGTGCTGGCCGCGAGGTGACCGCCGGCGGAGCCGCCCGAGGCGACGATCCGGTCGGGATCGATGCCCCACTCGGCGGCGTGGGCGCGCACCCAGCGGATGGCGGCCCGCGCGTCCTGCACGCACTCAAACGGCGTGGTCTGGTTGCGGCTCTTCACCCGATAGTCG
>CANIJN010000250.1 GCA_947467625.1 Opitutia bacterium
CTCGGGATCGCCGCGCTCACCGGGATCGGATCGTTGGGTGAAAATCTGAGCCGCACGGTCGAGTTGCAGACGAAATCGCTCCTTGGCTCCGACCTCGCGGTGACGGCGCGCAAGGCCTTTGACGAGGAGGCGATGAAGTATTTCCGCGGCGTCGGCGGCGAGGTGGCGACCGAGGTGGCGTTTCCCACGCAGCTTAATTTCACGAAAGGCGTCGGCGAACGGAAGCTCGTCCAGTTGGTCGCGATGGCGGGTGGCTTTCCCTTTTACGGTGACTTGGTGACGACGCCCGCGGGGGCGTTGGCGCAGTTGGCCGACGGAAAATCCGCGCTGCTCGAGGAAACACTGCTGGCACAATTCGGGGTGCAGGTGGGTGACGAAGTGCGGCTGGGCGCAGCCTCGTTCAAGGTGGCTGGAGCGCTGAAAAAAATCCCGGGCGACGCGGCGGTGATCGCGTTGTTTTCACCCCGCGTATTCATCTCGCCGGCGGGCATGGAGGCGACGGGACTGTTGAAGAAAGGTGGGTTCACACGGCATCGCGTGCATTTCAAACTGCTGCCCGGGGTCGATGGCGACGCGCTCGCGAGGACTATGAAGGAGACATTCAAGGGCTCGCGCTTTCAGTTCGACACGGTTGAAGAGCGCAAGCGTCAGCTCGGGACGACCCTTAAAGATATCTACTCGTTTCTCAGTCTCGTCGGTTTCGTCGCGCTGTTTCTCGGGGCGGTCGGTGTCGCCAGCGCGGTACATGTTTACATTAAGCAGAAGGTCGCGACGGTGGCGGTGCTGCGTTGCCTCGGAGCGAGTGGCCGGACCGGATTCGCCATCTATCTTGTGCAGGGCATCGGACTGGGCGTGGTCGGCTCGGTCGTCGGTGCGGCGCTGGGCGTGGCGGTGCAGTTTGTGTTGCCGGTGGTGATGAAGGATTTTTTGCCGTTCGAAGTGGAGCTATTCATTGCGTGGAGTTCGCTCGCGAAGGGCGCGGCGGCGGGGCTCGTAATTTGCGTGCTGTTCACGTTGCTGCCGTTGCTCACGGTGCGGCGGGTGTCGCCGCTGGTGGCGTTCCGTTCGGCGCTGGGTGAGACGGCGCGGATGGACCCGCTCACGCCGGTGGTTTACGTCGCGATCACGGCGGCCGTGCTGGGCTTCGCGGTATTGCAAACTGGAAATTGGAAGACGGGTCTGGGCTTTACTGGAATGATGGCGCTGGGCTTCGGTCTCCTCGGCGGGATGGCGAAACTGGTTTCGTGGGCCGCGAAGAAATTCGTGCCGCGCAAACCGCTCACCTACGTGGTGCGGCAAGGGCTCGCCAATCTCCATCGTCCGAACAATCGCACCGTGCTGTTGTTGCTCTCGCTGGGGCTCGGGACGTTTTTGATGATCAACCTCGTACTCGTGCGCGCGACGATTCTCGAAAAAATCATGGGTGTGGGCGCGGGCGCACGGCCGAACCTGATGTTCTTCGACGTCCAGGAGGACCAGTTCCCCAAGCTCGAAAAAATCCTCAAGGACAACGGCACGCCGATCACGGTTTCGGCGCCGATTGTGACGATGAAGATCGAGTCGCTCAAAGGTCGCCCGGTGGCGGAGCTGTTGAAGGAAGACACGATGGTCACTAACCGCGGGCCTGACGCTGGACGGGATGGCCGCAAAGCTGGGAAGGGCGGTGGGGGCTTCCCAATGCGCTTCGGCTCGGCGGCCAAGAGCGAGCCGTCGGTGCGCGACAGTGGGCGCATCCCCGCGTGGACGCTGACGCGTGAATATCGCTCAAGCTACCGCGCGAAGATCGACGAGGCGGAAAAGATTTCCTCGGGCGAGTGGATCGGTCGCGTGAAGGCTGGTGAGCCGCGCGTGCCGGTGTCCGTGGAGGAGGGGCTCGCGAAGGACCTGCAACTTGCGCTCGGCGACGAGATCGTGTTCGACGTCCAAGGGGTGCCGATGCGGACCTATGTCGCGAGTTTTCGGACGGTGGAGTGGCAACGCATGCAGCCGAGTTTTTTCGTGCTGTTTCCGGAAGGTGTGCTCGAGCCTGCGCCGAAGACCTATGCGGCCGCCCTCCGCGCCGCCACGCCGGCGGATGCCGCGCGCGCGCAGGTGGCGGTGGCGCGGGAGCTCCCGGGGATTTCCGCGATCGACCTCGCGCTGATCCTCCAAACCTTTGACGGCATCTTCGCTAAGGTGGCGTTTGTGATCACGTTCATGGCAGGTTTTACAGTGGTGACGGGCATTGTGGTGCTCGTGGGGGCGATTCTTACGGGACGGTTTCAGCGTATTCGTGAAACCGTACTACTGCGCACGTTGGGGGCGACGCGCCGCCAGTTGACGCAAATTCAGTTGGTGGAATACACCGTCCTCGGTGTGCTCGCGACCATCACGGGTGGAGCACTCGCCGTCATGGGCAACGCGCTGCTCGCCAAATATGTTTTCAAGACTGACGTCGTACTGCCCGTGCCCGCACTACTCGCCTCGATGGCGGCGGCGGTGGCGGTCACGGTGATCACGGGCTTGCTTGCCAA
Organism: Opitutia bacterium; assembly: GCA_947467625.1. Lineage (GTDB taxonomy): Bacteria > Verrucomicrobiota > Verrucomicrobiia > Opitutales > Opitutaceae > GAS368. The sequence continues at coordinate 2,514 of CANIJN010000250.1, forward strand.
CCGAGGTATCGCTGACCATCCGCCTCTCGAAGTCCTTCGCAACGAAACATGAACCGCCGCATCGTCTCCTTCCACTATACGCTGCGCGACCCTGAGGGTCGCGTGCTTGATTCCTCGGCGGGCAACCCACCGGTTGCCTACTTGGAGGGGGCCGGACAAATCATCGACGGACTCGACGAGCAGCTCCGCACCGTGGCGGTCGGCGTGAAAACTCGGGTGCAGGTTCCCGCGGCGCGGGCTTACGGCGAACGCGATCCGGAGCAGGTGCAACGGGTGAAGCGCACGCTGCTCCCGGTGGAGGGCGCGTTGCAGATTGGCGAGACGTTTCGCACGGGTGAAGACCGCCAGGCACCAGTCGTGACGGTGGTGGCGATCGAGGGCGACGAGGTGTTGCTCGACGGGAATCATCCGCTCGCGGGCGTGGAGCTGACGTTTGATGTGGAGATCGTTGGCGCGCGCGAGGCCACGGCGGAAGAGTTGAGTCACGGCCACGCGCACGGTGGCGCTGGTGGCGGTGGCGGTAGCTGCGGCGAAGGCTGCGGCTGTCACTGAGGTTTCCCGCCACGTAGGTGTTGTGTGGGTGGACGACGATGACGGCGGGTTGCTTCATCGTAGGCGGCGCGTGAAACGCCTCTTCATTTTCCCTAGCCGCACGGAGGATCGGCACGGTGGGCGTGGTGCCTGCCCGAGCCTAGAAAATGTTTAGGATTGGGGCCGCTTGCCTCACATCAATTGAGTTAAACTAAAGAGCCGTTGCGCGTGATCGGTGATCGCCAAACGTGCGACGGGTTTGCAACCTCTCTGGCCCCCAGCAACCCCGAATCTGCCCTGAATTTATCATGTCAATTTTTCCCCGAACTCTCCCCGCTATGTTTTTAAGGACCGCGCTCGCCGCGAGTGGCTCGTGGCTAAGTCTTTCCTTGAGCGGGCAATCCGCTCCGCAATCGGCTACTCCCCGCGCAGGGTTGGCGGGCGAGGAAGCGGTTATGCTCACGCCCTTTGAAGTCGCGACGACTCAGGATACGGGTTACGCCGGTCAGGACACGCTGTCGGGTTCGCGGCTCCGCACGAATTTGAAAGACGTGGCCGCGGCGATTAGCCCGATGACAGCGGAGTTTTTGCGCGATATCGCGGCGACTAGCGTTGAAAGTGCGATGGAGTATGGCGTCGGCACGCGCATGGAAACCGACGATGCCCGCGCCGCTGGCCCAGTGGCCGACGGCTATAACGACAGTACGCGCAGTATCCGCATTCGCGGCCTGCCCGGCGGCGGGCGCAGCATCAATTTCTTCGGCGCGCCCGGCGAGGTGGACCTCTACATGAGTGAGAGCCTCGAGGTTTCGCGCGGGCCCAATTCCATCCTGTTCGGCTTCGGCTCGCCGGCCGGAAAAATTAACATCTCCAGCAAGCAGCCCCTCCTCAATAAAAACGCCTACTCGCTCAGCAGCCGCACCGATTCGTGGGGCGGCCAGCGCTGGGTGGCCGATGCGAATCTTGCCGCGATCAAAAACCAACTCGCCGTGCGCGCCGTCGTGCTCCGCGGTCGCGAGTCATCGTGGCGCGCCGCCGGCCACAACGACCAAGATCGTTTCTACCTCGCGTCGAAATGGCAGCCCGACCGCAAGACCTCCGTCCGGATCGAGTTCGAGCATGGCGAGATCGACCGCTTTGTGCCGCGGCCGTTTTTCGCCAACGACAACACCTCGGTCTGGAACGCGAGCGGCCAGCCGATCTTCAATAACTTCCCCGCGACTTACGTGCCCGGCACACCGGGCACGGGCGTGGCCGGTACGCCCGGCACGCCGCTCCGCGACACCGGCACGACGGCCGTCACGGGCGTGCTCGAACGCTCGGGCGGCGACTGGATCGTCGTGAGTCCGCAGTTTCCCTTCGCGCAAAACTACCGGCAGTTCACCTACTCGGAGGCGGCTACGGGTGGCGTCCAGTCCAACGATTTTGAGCTGGGCCGGCGCAACCCTGAGGCCGTGCTCGAGGCCAACTGGGTGCGCGGTGCCTTCCGCGTGAACAACGGATCGCTCTTCATCGCGCGCGAGCTGTTGCGCGATCTCAACGTCGAGTTCGGCTTCAACCGCCAGACCTCGCGCGGCGACACTCATAATCTCGCGACGTGGAATCACTATGGCGTCACCGCCGACACGAATCGGTTTTTGCCCAACGGTCAGCTCCGGCCCGCCAATCAGCTCTACTATTTCGACGTCTCGCCTGATCACCGGCCCGCCAGTTCCCGGATCAATCAGGGCCGTGTGACGCTCTCCTACGAGCGCGCCTACCGCGAACTCGTTCGCCTCCGCCTAGCCGGGCTCGGCGAGCTGACCGCGTCGAAATCCCGCAGTGAAATCCTCCAGCAGTATTTTCTCCGCGGTCCCTCGCTCGCGAGCGGCGGCGCCTTCAACCCCACGCCGGAAAACTCCGCGAATCAGGTCCTTCAGCGCTTCTACATCCCGAGCCTCGCCGCACTCGAAGATCCGAATTTTCGCATCCCCGGTCCGCAGACTTTTTCCGGTGCGACGAAATATCAGGACCCGCGCACCGGCGTCGTATCCGATATTTACATGCACGAATTCAATCGCGCGCAGGGCAACATCGGCTACGTCGACCGCGAGACGGGCGCGTGGATGGGAGTCGCGCAGGCGTTCCTATTGAACAACCGGCTCGTCGGCACCTTTGGCTATCGCAAGGACCGGTTGCAGAGCCGCGTCGGCGTCGCCTTCCGCGATCCCGCCGGCGAAGCCATCGCGCCCAACACCGGCATTTGGACGCCCGCCGATCCGACGACCGCGACGCCCGGAATCTTTAGTGGCCAGACGCGTACGCTCGGCGGCGTCGTCCACGTCACGCCGTGGCTCTCGGGATTTTTCAACACGTCCAACAGCGTAAGCACGCCCGGCACGAACTACATCACGCCCGCCGATCCGCGGAAGACCACCGTCGCGGATCTCCAGCCCTCGCCCTCGGGCAAGACGACCGATTACGGCGTCAAACTTTCGCTGCTGAAGAACCGCCTCTTCCTCACCGCCACGAAATTTCATACGGTTTCCCAGCGCGAATTCGGTTTCTCCGGTTTCAACAAGGGTAACCCGGTCAACATCTGGAACGCCCTCGCCAACTCCGGCGGCCTCAACGCCGAAGAGACCACGTTCGCCCGCCGTCAGGCCGAGGTGATGAATCAGGTGCAGGGCTACACGCAGGACTCTGAGAGTCGGGGCCTCGAACTCGAGGTCGTCGGCCGCATCGTCGAAGGCTGGTCGGTGTCGGTGAACTATTCCAAGAACCAGACCATGCGCACCAACATCGCGCCTGAATACCGCGCCTACCTCGATGCGCATAAGGCCACCTGGAAACGCTACGGCACCTACGCGATCACGCAAAATGCGAACACGCCGGGCATCGACTTCGCGCCGAGCTCCACCGACTGGCGTACGCCGGCCGACATCGCCGCCACGGGTGATTTCACCGTCAACACCGACAGCATCAACGAGGCGATCGCCGACACTGAGCAGCTCCTCTTCGACAACCCGCACGTCTTCGAGGGCAAGCGCTTCGTCGGCGATCCGCTGCACAGTGTGAATCTGCGTACGCGCTACGATTTCCGCGAGGGCGCGCTCAAGGGCTTCTCGATCGGCGGCGGCACGCGCTGGCGCGTCGGTCGCGTCGCCGGCGCGCGCACCGACTACAGCATCACGCCGGGCTCCGACTACACCGACACCTGGAACGGCCGCACCATCGACAAGGTGAGCACCGTCGATGCGAAGGACCAAAACGTTTACGATCTCCAGCTCAGCTACGCGTTTCCCCTTCTCAAGCGGAAGGTGCGCTGGAGTGTTCAGCTCAACGTGAACAACCTCCTCGATCAGCGCGAACTCATCGTCAACAACACGCACCCGCGCACGCTCGCCCCGATCACCTATCGCTACCAGGATCCGCGGCAGTTTATTCTGACGAACACGTTTTCGTTTTGAGAACCGGCGGGTTTGTGGCCGGAGTGGGACGTGGAGGCTCGTCGCGGCAACGAACCTTCGACCGGCGGCGAAGGTTGAGCTCCCCAAAAGTTCCCAACCGCTCGGCCTCGCTTTGCTTCGCCTCCTTCCGGAATGCGGCTGCTTGCATGCTGACGCGTACAGATGCAGCGGAAGCCCCCCGAATGACTGGATCTGTGTCGATCTGTGTTCATTCGAGGTTAATTTCTCGGGCGCTTCAGAGAGACCTCTTCAGCAGCTCTCCCCTCGGCAGCGGCCGCCCCTGCCAGCCATCCCGGGTTCTTGGCGGAGCCGACCACTCCGAGCTGCACTCCTTTCCTAGGTCCGGATCGATCAAAAAAACTTTTTTGCCTTCTCGAAAAAGCCCTTCGACGTCGGCTCGGCGGCGTCGCCGCTGATGCGGGCGAATTCCTCCAATATCTTGCGCTGTTCCGCCGAGAGTGATTGCGGCACCTCGACCTGCACGCGTACGAGTTGGTCGCCTTGTTTCCCGCCGCGCAGACTCGGCATGCCTTTTTCGCGGAGGCGAAACGTCGTGCCGCTTTGGGTACCGGGTGGAATTTTCAGCGAGCCCTTGCCGAACAGGGTGGGTAATTCGATCGGCCCTCCGAGGGTCGCGAGGGTGAACTTGATGGGAATCTCGCAGGAGAGATCTTCTCCGTGTCGCTCGAACAACTCGTGCTCTTTGACGGAGAGCACGATGTAGAGATCTCCGGCGTTGCCGCCGGCCATGCCGGCCTCGCCGTTACCCGATGAACGCAACCGCGAGCCCGTATCGACGCCCGGAGGAATGCGGACGTTGAGTTTGGTGCTCTTGGCGACGCGCCCCTCGCCTCGGCACGCCGTGCAGGGCTTTTCAACTTTGGTGCCTGCTCCCGCGCAGGTCGGGCAGGTTTGCGTAAACGTAATGATGCCACCTGAGCGGCGAATTTGGCCTGCGCCTCGGCAAGTCGGACACGTCACGCGGCGCGAACCGGGCTCCGCGCCCGAAGCGTCGCACCGCTCGCACGCCATGGCTTTGCGAAACGAAATTTCTTTCTCAAAGCCGCGGGCGGCCTCTTCGAGGGTGATTTCGAGATCGTAGCGCAGATCCGCGCCATCGCGGCTGCCGTCGCCCGCGCCACCCCCGCCGCCACCCCTAAACATTTCTTCAAAAATGCCGCCCCCGCC
>CANIJN010000251.1 GCA_947467625.1 Opitutia bacterium
CCCGCGCCCATGAACCAGGTCGTGAACGCATCCGGGTTGTGATCACGCCCGGCCGTGCCTTCCTGATGCGTCGGCATACGACCAAACTCGCTGCACCAAATCACCAGCGTATCCGCCAAGAGGCCACGTTGCTTCATATCCGCCAACAACGCGGCCGTCGGTTGGTCGAAGATCGGCGCGTGGCGTTCGTAGTCCGCCTTCAGCGTTTTATGGGCATCCCAATTGAGCAACCCGTCCACCGCGCTCGCCCGCGACGCACAATACAGACTCACATAGCGGACACCCTTTTCGAGCAGTCGACGCGTGAGCAGGCAATTGCGGGCATAGCTCGCTTTGAGCGTATTCGGATCATTCGTACCGTAGAGCGCCTGCACGTGCGCCGGCTCGCGCGACAAATCACTCACTTCCGGCGCTGCGAGCTGCATGCGCGCCGCGAGTTCGTAGGCCGCGATCCGGGCCTGCAACTCGCTGTTGCCCGGATGCGCCTCCGCGTGGCCAGCATTCGCCCGCGCCAGAAATGCCCGCGTCGCCGCTTCCTCCGCCTCGGAAATTTCCCCGGGGCGCGCGAGGTTCCGCAGCGGTTGGTGCGCGGCGAGCACCACGGCCTGATGCTGCGCCGGCAAAAATCCGTTGCCCCAGTTCGCCTTGCCGTTCGGTGGCTCCCCACGGATGTCCTGCAACGCGACAAACGTGGGCAGGTTTTCGTTGAGGGTGCCCAGACCGTGACTGATCCACGCCCCGGCGCTCGGAAAGCCCTCGCGCGTAAAACCCGTGTTCATCGCAATGCAGCCGGGGCCGTGCGTATTCGAGCGCGACGTCATCGAGTGCACGAAGGCCATGTCGTCCACGTGCCGCGCCATGTGCGGCAGGAGCGTCGAAATCATTTTTCCGCTGCGCCCCGCCGGCGCGAAGTCCCACGGCGACCGCATGAGATTCCCGTTCTTACCTTGAAACGTCACCTCCGCGTCGCCGCCCGGCAGTGGCGTGCCATGGAATTTCTCCAGCATCGGCTTGTGATCCCACAGGTCCACATGCGACGCGCCACCCGGACAGAATATCTGCAACACCCGTTTCGCCTTCGCGGGAAAATGCGGCAACACCCCACCGCCCGCCGCCCCAAGCAGGTCTCCGCGCAGCAGCCGAGCGAGAGCGACACCGGCAAGACCAGTCGTCATTCGTCCGAGAAATTGTCGGCGGGCAAGTTCGAGCGGGGCGCCTGTCATTGGGGAAACCCGAGAGCATTCAGAAACGGAATCATCCGCAAATGTTTTTCTTGTGGCACTGACCATTCGCTCTTCCCACCCCCGTCCACTCCTTCGTCCCTTGCGGACACTTGCACCGGGCCGTCTTTTTTGCCCAGCTCATCTACGTTCCTCATGCTTCCCCTCACCCAATCCTTGATGCCCTTCCTTTCCCCTGCCCGAGTGCTCCGCGCCGCCTTGCACTGTGCGCTCGCTGTCGCGCTCAGCGCCGCGCCAACCGTCCGCGCCGCCGACTCGGTTGCCACCGCCACCGCCGCCACCGGCACCATTCAGGGCCGCGTGCTCAGTCCAGTCACCCAAGAATACCTTAGGAACGTCGAGGTCACCATCCCCGGCACCCTCCTCGCTACCTTCACCGGTGACGATGGTTTCTACACGTTTACCCAGGTCCCCGCCGGTCCCCGCGACGTTACGGTCTCCTATACCGGCTACGACTCCGCCACGGCCCGCGTCAACGTCTCTCCAGGCACCGTTGCCACCCGCGATTTCGAACTCGTCGCCACCGGCTCCCGGCCCGCCGCAGCCGCCTCGCCTGCTGCCACCGGCACATCCACCGGTCCGATCAAACTGATGGAGTTCGTCGTCTCCTCCGAGCGCGAGGGCAACGCCAAGGCCATCATGGAGCAACGCGCCGCCCTCAACGTGAAGAACGTCATCGCCGCCGACAACTTCGGCGACATCACCGGCGGCAATGTCGGCGAGTTCATCAAGTATATCCCCGGCGTCGTGATCGACTATAACCAGTCCGACGCCCGCGCCGTCCGCATCGGTGGCCTCGATCCGAAATACGTCGGCGTCAGCGTCGATGGCATGCGCATGGCCAGCGCGCAGGGCGCCGCGTTCGGCGGTGACTCGCGCCAGTTCGAATTCGAACAGTCGTCCATCAACAGCGTCGAGGCCATCGAGGTAAACAAAACCCTCACCGCCCGGATGGACGCCGACTCGCCCGCCGGCGCCATCAATTTCCGCAGCAAGAGCGCCTTCGACCGCAAGGGCCGCGAAATCACCGCCCAGTTTTCTCTCACCGCCAACGAGTATCAGATGACGCTCCGCCGCGTCCCCGCACCCACCAACGAACTCCGCCGCGTCGTGTTTCCCGGAGGCAATTTCAGCTACGCCGACGTCTTCGGCGGCAAGCTCGGGGTGCAGCTCAACGTCGGCGGCTCCACCATGTATGGCGAACAGGAGCAGATCACCCACGCCTACGATTTCTCGAACGTCACGCGCGGCCCCGTCCTCACCGGTCTCACGTTCAAGGATGCGCCGAAGGTCATCGAACGCGCCTCGCTCGGCGCCACCTTCGACTACAAAATCACGCCGCGCCTCATCGCCTCGCTGCGCGTCACCGGCTCACACCTCAGCGACGAATTCTACGCCCGCAATCTCCAGTTCACCGCGAATATCGCGCAGATCGATCCGGCTTCCACGCTCACCAAAATCATCGCCAACTCCACCGCCAACACCAACACGCGCCTCAACGCCTCGAGCAACCACCGCAACAAACGCAACGCCACGCTCACCTACGTCGGTAAACTCGAGTACACCCGCGGCGATCTCACCCTCACGGCCGGCGGCGGCTACTCCCGCAGCCGCACCCACTACGAGGATTTGCGCGACGGCTATTTTCAGACGTCCACCCTCAGCCTCACGCGCATGAGTTGGATGGCCGAGCGCACCAACACCAACTCCACCGAATGGACCATGACGCAGCTCGCCGGCCGGCCCTGGGGCGACATCGCCAACTGGGGTCGCGATGATCCCAACGCCAACAACATGGTCAGCACCGCGCGCGGCGGCCATAGCCAGGTGTTCTCTGGCAACCTCGACGCGAAGAAAACCTTCAACGTCGCCGGCCTCCCCGTGCAGGTCCTCACCGGTGTAAAATCCCGCCTCACCACCTTCGACATCACGTGGGGCGGCACGCAGAACTGGACCTTCGTCGGGCCGCGCGGTATCCAGACCGACCCGACAACCCTCGTGATCGACGAGTCCCTCCACCTCTTCGACCCCAAGCGCGGCGGCAACGTCACCCAGCAAAATTTCCCGTGGCCCGACACGCTCGCCATGGGTGCGCTGTTCCGCTCCAACCCCGAGCAATTCGCCCCCAACACCGTCGGCAACTTCACCAACGCGTTCACCACGCCGCGCTCCGTCAAAGAGCAGATCGACGCCGGCTACGCCGAGGCCAACACCCGCTGGAACCAGCTCCGTTTCAATCTCGGCGCTCGCTACGAGCGCACCCGCACCGTCGGCCGCACCTTTGATATTTTGCCCGCCGCCGTCGTCCGCGCCGCCGGCTTCACCGCCGGCACGATCCCCTCCGTCGTCTACCAATACCGCAACGGCGTGCGCCCCTCCACCTACGGCAGCTACGACAACCTCTTCCTCAGCGGCGGCGCGAAATACGCCTTCTCGCGCAATCTCGTGTTCCAAGTCGCCGCCAGCCAATCCATCGGCCGCCCCAACTACGACAGCCTCGCCGGCGTCATCGCCGTCAACGACACGACGCAGCGCGTCACCCTCCCCAACCCCAATCTCAAGCCCGAGACGTCCGACAAATTTTTCGTGAGCGCGCAGTATTACATCGAGCCCGCCGGCACGATCACCGTCTCCGCCTACAAACTCGTCGTGGAAAACATGGGCACGATCAGTTCGCCCGTCACCGCCGAAGAAGCCGGCTACGCCGACGACACCGAATACACGGGCTACTCATTTTTCCGCGCCGCCAACGCCACCGACACCCGCCGCATCCAGGGCATCGACGCTGAATATAGCCAGCAGCTCACGTTTCTCCCCGGCTTCTGGCGCGGCTTCAGCGTCTTCGGCTCCATCTCTCACACGGTACCCGACGTGCAGATCGTGGACATCGTGTCGAAATCAGCCAACGGCGGCCTGCGCTTCGGCAACCATCGCTTCAACTCGCAGCTCCGCTTCACGTGGACCGCCGCCCGCCTCACCTCGATCACCGCCGCGCGCACGCAATGGGAACGCGAGCGTCTGATGTTCGATTTCAGCGGCGGCTACAAAATCAACCGCACCTACGAACTCACCTTCAGTTGCCGCAACGTCTTCAACCAGGCGCTCGAATCCTACTTCAACGTCCCCGGCACCATCGCCTACAAGGACAACTTCGGCGCCGTCTGGACCGCCGGCATCCGCGGGCGGTTTTAAGAAATCCCTAATTCGGGCCGGGGCACGTTGCCGTACCGCCGCCCGACCCACCCTATCCTTTCCTTTCACCTGCCGCTGTACCGCCCACCCGGAAACCGATGTTTTCCTCCGTCTAGTCCGTAGGTAATTTTCCCTCAGAACTCCCCTCCCATGCGCTTCCTCCACTCTCTTCTCCCCCTCTCCCTCACTCTCCTTCTCTCCCTCTCCGCATTCCCCGCCTTCGCCGCGCAGCCCAACATCCTCTGGGTCTCCAGCGAGGACCACGGACCGCAGATGGGCTGCTACGGCGACACCTACGCGACCACGCCCCATATCGACACGTTTGCGAAGCGCGCCCTCCGCTATACCCACGCTTGGGCCGTCGCGCCCGTCTGCGCGCCCACGCGCACCACGATCATCTCCGGCCTCCACGGCCCATCCTCGGGCGGCGATCACATGCGCAGCATGGTCGCGTATCCAGCCGGTCAAAAAATGTTCCCACAGCTCCTCCGCGAAGCCGGCTACTACACCACCAACCACACCAAGGAGGACTACAACCTCGCGAAATCCTCCGCCGTCTGGGATGTCTCTTCCGCTCAAGCCCACTGGAAAAACCGCCCCGCCGGCAAACCGTTCTTCGCCGTCTTCAACTCCACCAAGAGCCACGAGAGCCAGATCATCAAACTCGGCGCCGAGGGCAAACCCATCCACGACCCTGCCAAAGTCCGCGTCCCCGCCTATCACCCTGATACGCCCGAGGTCCGCCGCGACTGGGCGCTCTACTACGACAGCGTCACCGCCGCCGATGCCGACGCCGGCGCCATCCTCGCGCAACTCGCCGCCGACGGCCTCGCCGACGACACCATCATTTTCTACTGGGCCGACCACGGCTCCGGCATGCCGCGCAGCAAACGTTGGCCCTCGAACTCGGGTCTCCACGTGCCCCTCCTCGTGCACATCCCGGAAAAATTCAAAGACCTCCGCCCCGCTGACTACCTCGCGGGCGGCACGACCGATCGCGCGGTGAGCTTCGTCGATTTTGCGCCGACGATGTGCAGCCTCGCCGGCGTCAAGCCGCCGGAGTGGATGCAGGGCTACGCCTTCCTCGGCAAATTCATCGCCCCGCCCCAGCCCTACGTCTACGGCTTTCGCGGCCGCATGGATGAGCGCTACGATCTCGTGCGCAGCGTCACCGATGGACGCTACGTTTACCTACGCAACTACCTCCCGCACCTTTCGCAGGGCCAGCACGTCGACACCCAGTTCAAAACCCCCACGACCGCCGTCTGGAAAAAACTCTACGACGAGGGCACACTCAACGCTGGCCAGAGCATCTTCTGGCAAACACCGAAATCCCCCGAGGAACTCTACGATCTCCAGCTCGACCGCGACGAAGTGAACAATCTCGCCGCCTCGCCCGCGCACCAGGCCACGCTCGCTAAATTCCGCACCGCCCAGCAGGCCCATTCGCGCCGCATCCGCGACCTCGGTTTCATCCCTGAGGGCGAACGACTCACGCGCGCCGGCACCCAAGCCCCGTATGACTTCGGCCACGACGACACGAAGTATCCCTACGAGCGCGTCTTCGCCGCCGCCGAACTCGCCTCGTCCCTCAAGCCCGAGGCCACGCCTGCATTAAAAAAACTCCTCACCGACACCGACAGCGCCGTCCGCTATTGGGGCGCCATTGGTCTGTACATGCGCGGCCCCGCCATCGTGAGTGGCGCGCGCACCGAATTTGTCCGCGCGCTCACCGACACCTCGCCCTACGTGCGCATCGTCGCCGCCGAAGCCCTCGGCCAATTCGGTGCTCCCGCCGATCTCGCCACCGCACTCCCCGTGCTCACGTCCCTCGCCGACTGGAGCCAGCACGACATGTTTACCGCGCTCGCCGCGCTCCACGCCCTCGAAGCCCTCGGCCAGAAAAAATACAGTCTCGCCCGCGAGGCCATCCTCGCACTTCCCGCCACCGGCCCGGCGCCCGACAACCGCTACGCCGCCTACATTCCCCGCATCCTTGCCAACCTCCGCGCCAAACTCGACGCCGCCACCGCGGCCCCCGTCGGCGAAGCGAAAAAAACAAAACGCAAAGCCGCGAAATAAGGCGGATCGCTCAGTCGCCGCATCGCGCTTCTGCTCACCGACCCTAAAAACGGCCGTTGACGCGCGGAGCGTCAGCGGCCCGCGCTTTCCCACCCATTTTTTCATCGCACTCGCGAAAAAAACCACAGCGCCAGCGCACCCATCCCGATATTCGGCAACCATGCCGCCACCGCCGGATCGACAATGTATTTCGTAGCCAGTGACGCCGCGACGTTCACCATCACGTAATACAGGAAGAAGAGACCGATGGACTTGGAAACACCGACCGCAGGATTCACGCGCACACCGGTCACCGAAAACGGAATCGCCATCGCGATGACCAGCAGGGGCACGAGCGTATCCGCAATTAAACCATAATAACGCACCGCATAGGGCACCGACTTCGGGTTCTGCTCTGCTTCCAAATATTCGATCAGTTCCCCCATCTCGTGCAGCGAGAGGTCCACCGGGCGCCGATCGATGAGCAACATCAGCTGGGGATCTTCGCGGTAATTGCCTTTGATTTTTTCGGTAAACGGCGTCGACCCCAGCAATTCCCCCGTCTCGGGCGCAAACGCCAGCTCGCGTCCCTCCTTCAAAACCCACCCGTGCCGTTGGTCATCATACCACGCTTCGGCAGCGATGAATCGCGTCGTCTCGCGCCGCTGGGCGTCGAGTTCCGACACCGACACGCCATAACCATGCTTGGTGAATCGGCTGTAGCGGTTGAAAAACCACATGCGCCGCTCGCGCGCATTGTCGAACGCCACGCTGTAGGCCGCCCCAACGCGATCCGGCGTCAGCGATTTCGCATCGCGTTGAAACCCCAGTTCGTCGCGCAGTGACCGCGACTCCTCCACCGACCAAGGCACCACCGTCGTATTGAGCCACCAGGAGAGTCCGCAACACAACACCCCCACGAGCCACACTGGAGCCGTCAGGCGGGTAAACCCCACGCCCGCCGCCCGCATCGCGGTGAGTTCATTGGCACGGTGCAATTTCCCGAGCGTGAACATCAAGGAAATCAGCAGCGCGATAGGCAGCGCCACCGCGAGAAAGCTCGGCAGCGTGACCCCAAGATAGCGCCACAGCACCCAGCCCCGCGCCCCCAATTCGCGCAGCGACCGAAAATCGTCGTAGAGCACTTGCACGACCAACAAGCCGCACGTCGCCACGAGCA
>CANIJN010000252.1 GCA_947467625.1 Opitutia bacterium
GACCGAGGACGAGGTCGAGGCGGTGAAATGGTATCGCATGGCGGCGGATCAGGGAGATGTGACGGCGCAGTTCAACCTGGGCGAGTGCTACGCCAGCGGCCAAGGCGTGACCAGGGACAAGGCCGAGGCGGTGAAATGGTATCGCAAGGGGGCGGATCAGGGAGATGCGAGTGCGCAGAACAAACTAGGCTTATACTACGACAACGGCCAAGGCATGACCAGGGACGAGGCCGAGGCGGTGAAATGGTATCGCAAGGCGGCGGATCAGTGGCAGGCCTTCGCGCAGTACTTTCTCGGGCGGATGTATGACAAGGGCGAAGGCGTGGCGGATTGGGTGGGTGGGGTCGAACCGCGATCGGGGGAGGGGTGGGCGGGGCGACCTGACGTTAGGCGCGTTTGTGTCGGCTGGCGGCTGCGCCTGTCTGCTCGATGCAGGGCGGGACCATTCTGCAGTGAAGTGCACCTGTGCTACACGCCCCAGCCGGGCCGGTAGTCGTAGCCGGGGCCGATGAATTGGTTGGCGGAGGCTAGGTTGGTCACGCGGCCGCCGGCGGAATCCCATTCCAGGCGCGCACGGGCACGCATCGCGGCGACACCGAGGAGCGCGGTCTCGACGAGCGGTGCGGCGATCGCGAAATCGGAGCCACAGCGCTTGCTTGCGCGGATCGCCTCGGCCCATTCGACGTGCGGTCCGCCGGCGACCCGTGGGATCGTCTTCGGCGGGAGATTACCGGCGAGATCATGCATCCGCGTTTCGGGAAGGAGGCGCGCGCTGGAGCTGTGCGACGCCACCCACATCATGCCTTTGTCACCGTAGAAAATGCTGCCGCCGTCCGGGCGAAACGTGAACCCCTCCACCGGTTGCGGCGGTGAGATTGCGCCGTCGAACCACTTCAGCGTCACCGGGCCGCGGGCATCGCGCGCGGCGAAACGATATTCGAGCGTGCTGAGCGCGGGAAACGTGGCGGGCTTCGGTTCCGTCGAGGCCGGTTCGACCGAGGTCGGGGCGTCGAGGTCGAGCGCATAGAACGCGGCGTCCATTTGGTGGCTGGCCCAGTCGCCCAGCCGGCCCGTGCCGTAGTCCACACAGCCGCGCCACGATTGGTGGCTGCGCAGCCGGCGGTAGGGCCGCTCCGGCGAAACGCCCTGCCAGAGGTCGTAGCGGAGGGTGGCGGGCGGAGTTTCCTCGGGACCGCCGCCTTTCGGCCAGTCGTGCGAGTAGAAGGCGGGCGTGCCGCCGTTGGTCCAGGCGTGGACGGTGTGGACGCGACCGAGCAGACCGGACTGCACCCACTCGCGGGCGAGCCGGATACCTTCGCCGGTGCGCCCTTGGTTGCCCATTTGCGTGATGACGCCCGCTTTGGCCGCAGCGTCGCGCAGCGCGCGCACCTCGGTGATGCAGCGGCAGAGCGGCTTTTCGATGAAGACATGTTTCCCCAGCCGGATCGCCGCCATTGCGATCGGAAAATGCATGAAATCGGGCACACACACGACCACCGCATCGATCTGATCCGCCATCTGCTCGAACAACAGGCGGTAGTCGTGAAACCACTTCGCCTGGGGAAAGCGCGCGAGCGACGGCGCGGTGGTCTTGTCCGCGGCGACCGCGTCGCGGCCGCGCGCGAAATCGACGTCGCAGAAAGCCACGATTTCCTCGCGGTCGAGGGCGGTGAGTCCGGCTTTTCCACGCTGGCCCACGCCGATGAGCGCCAGCCGCAAGCGAGCGTTGGCGGCGGTGCTCGCGGCGGCACGTGAAATGACGCGGGAGAAAGCCAGCGCGCCGGTGGTAAGCGCGGAGTTTTTCAGAAACACACGACGCGAGGAGGCGACGGGGAGCGGGGTGGGGGTAGTCATAGGGCGAAGGTCAGCGGTGGCGTGAGGGACGAATGGCGGCGGTTTTTATTTTCTATCGGGGGAGCAAAATCGAGAAACACCGGCGAAGGCTGGTCACACGCTCCGCACGCGGAGATTGCGGTAACGCACGAAGCCTGCGTTGCCCGCGCCGCCATGAACCTGCAGGCCGATGTGTCCGCGGACCGGATGTTGCGAGACTGGCTCGGTGAAGGTGAGCATCTGCACGCCGTTGATCCACGTCGTAATCGTGGGCGGATCGCCGACGATGCGGACGCGCACTTCGTTCCACTGGCCGACGCGCCAGAAAAACGGCCACGCCTCGGGCACAACCGGGCAGGGCTGGGCGTGCGGGTTCAGCGTGATACTCTCGGGCTTCGCGCCAAACGTGAAATTGCGCTCGCCGCGCCGCTTCCAAATCTGTTCGCCGAGGATGCCGCCGATCGTGCCGGCCGGGTGGTAGTCGATGAGACACTGGTAGCCGCGTCCCTCCTCGGTGCAGCGGAGGAAGATGCCGCTGTCGGGCCCGAAGTCGTTGTTGGTTTCGACCGAAATTTCGACGTCGCCGTACTGGGCCTCGGTGAAAAGCAGGCCTCCGTTGTTCGGTGTGTCCTGGCTCCCGACGATCGCGCCGCCATCGACGACCCAGCGCCCAGCAGTCTTGTTGGCGCTCGCGCGGCTGTGCGGACTTTTTGGCGCCGGTCTCCAGCCAGCGAGTGATTGGCCGTCGAAGATCGGGGTCCAACTGCTCGTGGCCGCGCCGGCGGCCGCAGCGCGGACCAAAGTGGCCGGAACCACGGCGGCGAGCGCGCCCAGGGCGAGGAGTTCGCGGCGCGTGAGACCGGTGGGCCGGGCGAGGTCGTGATTGGCGGGGTGGTTCATGGTGGGGGTGAAGAAAAAATGCCTACGTCAGTCGGGCAGCTCCCGGCCCTTGGTCTCCGGCAGAAACCAGAGGATCACGAGCCCGAACAGGAAAAACCCGGCGAGCAGGGAAATCGCGACGGGCAGTGCGAAGGCCGCTTTCATCCACGCCGACAGCCAGATGAGCA
The DNA here is from genome assembly GCA_947467625.1 of Opitutia bacterium. GTDB lineage: Bacteria > Verrucomicrobiota > Verrucomicrobiia > Opitutales > Opitutaceae > GAS368. The sequence goes on from CANIJN010000252.1 coordinate 2,901, forward strand.
CGGGCGCGGCGAGAATACGTCCAGTATTAAAACAAAAGCCCGCGCCCGTTGCGCGGAGGTGCGTGGGAAACAACTCGGGGAAATACACCGCGTAGCCTGCATGGAAGCCTTGCGCGAAAAATCCGAACACCGGTAGCAGGCAGAGCAGCACCGCGTAGCTCGCGAAATAACCCGGCACCCAGCAGACCGCCAGCGTCGTCACCAGCGCGGCGGCGTGCATCACGGCAAAGGTCCGCCGCCGCCCAAAACGCGTCATCAACGGCCCCATGGCGAGCATGCCGAGCCCCGCCCCAGTCGTTTGCACGAAGCCAAACGCGACCTTCGCACGGCTCGAAATCTCCGTCGTCGGCGTGCCGAGCCGCTGGAGAAGGTCCTCCGCGAGATTTTGCCCGGCGATGACGACGCCCCAAAATGTCGCGAGGCCCGCCATTGCGAGCAGCGCCCCGAAAACGGCGCGGGCACGCCACCGCGAATCGCCGAGCAGTTCGCGGAAACTCCCCAGCCGCTCGGCGCGCGTGGCCCGGGCCTCCCGCCATGAGTCCGGCTCCTTGATGCTCGTGCGCACCCATAGCACGAGCAGCGCGGGCACGACGCCCACCAGATAGGCCGTGCGCCAGGCGGTGCCGACCCAGAGCCCGACGGTCGCCGCTAGCCAGAGCCCGACCACGCTGGTCGCGTGAAAAATCCCGCCTGCATGCTCCCGCGCGTTCTTGGGGAACACTTCCGCGACCAGCGCGGCACCCACCGCCCATTCGCCACCCACACCCATCGCCACCAGGAAACGCAGTGCGCCGACCTGCCACAGCTCGTGCGAAAACGCGGTGAGGCCGGAAAAGACACTGTAGAAGAGGATCGTCACCGCCATCACCGGCATCCGACCCCACCGATCCGCGAGCGAGCTGAACAGCCACCCGCCGATCGTACCGCCGGCGAGGAAAATCCCCAGAAAGCGCTCGCCCCACGCTTTGCTTAGCGCAACGACGTCCGCAGGCGCGAGGTTCGGGTCTGCCGCGCGCAACAAATCCGGCAGCATATCCCCGCGCGTAATGTTGTAGAGCTGCCCCTCGAACGCATCGAACACCCACCCGAGCGACGCAATGACGAGGACGAGCCATTGGTAACGAGTGACGCCGTGATACCAGGGCTGAGCCGCGGAAGTCTCGGTTGCACGAGAAGGAGGCGTCGATTGAGACATGGTAGGTGTGCGCGCCGAGAATTACACGCGTAGCAAATCACCGACGGCGAGGGCCCGGTTCTGGCGAATCGATTCCTCGGCGAGCAGACAGAGTCCGGTTGACCACAGACCGTCTTCACCCGTCGCGGCGGGCAAAGCCTGACCGCGAACCATCTTTACGCAGCGTGCAATCTCCTCGCGTAACTCGAAGACTTCGCCGCTCTGCTTCTTTAGTTCGAACTCCGTGAGTTTTTCGCCATCGAATACTTTTAGAAAACACTTCGGTTCGAGCGTGCGGTCGAGGGCGCCGCTCCAGCCGGCCCACAGTGCGCCCTTCGTGCCCGAGACTTTCACGGTTTGGTGATGTTCAAAGGCCGCGAGGGTCTGGGAGACGACGGCATACGCGCCGTTGGCATAGCGGAACATGGCCGAGAAGTTGTCGTAAAGGGCGGGCCGCGCGGGATCGCGCGAATTGCCGTAGGCGTGTAATTCGATCGGATTGCCCGCGCTCTCGAGATACCAGCGCGCGAGGTCAAAGAAATGGATCGGCTCCTCCAGCACCCAACTCCCTACGCGCTGCGGGTCGTAACGCCAGCCGGACGCGCCGAGCCGGTAGGGTTTGCGGAGCAATTCGACCAGCACGTATTGCGGGGCACCGATCACACCGCTCTCGATGATCCGCTTGATCTCGCCCCATTGGGACGAGAGGCGGAATTCGTGGCCGATGGCAAACTGCACGCCCCGTTCTCGGGCGCGTTTCACCATTTCCCGGCAGTCCTCGATTTTCAGTGCCATCGGCTTCTCCAATAACAGGTGGCAACCGGCATCGAAGACGGCGTAGGCGATTTCGGCATGCGTGTGGCTAGGGGTAACAACGTCGACCAAGTCGAGCTTGGTCTGTGCGAGCATCTGCCGGTAATCGGCGAAAATCTGCGCGCTGGGGTGCGCCTTGGCGGCCGCCGCGCGCGACCCTTCCGACGGAGCGACGATCGCGACGAGTTGGGCATCGGGGTTGCTGGCAATCGACTGCGCGTGGTGGGCGCCCCAGGCGCCGTAACCGACGAGTGCGAAACGAACGGGAGGAAGTGACATGAGGTGAAGAAGGGGATAGTTACTGCCGCGGGGCAGTCGTCAACGGCGTGACGGGATTACTGATACGACGCTGTTGGACTTCGTTAAGGCGGCACGTTGGCAAACGCGGCAGGATATGCTTAGCGAACAGGTCGCACTCTTCCTCGTGGGGATAACCGCTGAAAATAAAGGCACGGATGCCCATATCCATGTAGCGCTCCAGCTTCGCGAGTACTTGGTCAGGATCACCGACCAGCGCGCTGCCGCAACCGCTCCGGGCGAGTCCTACGCCCGACCATAGGTGAGGCTCAATGAAGAGATCGGAGTCGGCCTTCGTGCGCAGTTCGTCCTGCCGACGGACCCCAGCGCTTTGACTGTCCTGCGAGCGTTCCCTGATCTCCTGTCCTTTGCTCAGGTCGAGCTTGGAGATGAGCCGTTTGGCGGCATCACGGGCCTCAGCTTCAGTCTCACGCACGATCGCATGGATGCGCAACCCGTAGTCGATCACGCGTCCATGCTGGGCCGCGAGCGCGCTCATGCCCTTCATCGTGGCGGCGAGGTGTTCCTCCGTTTCAGGCCACATTAGAAAGACGTCGCAGTGTTTTGCGCACAGCTCCTGGGCTGCGGGCGAAATGCCTCCGAAGTAGAGAAGCGGGCCGCCGTTCTGCTGGTAGGGCTTCGCGGGTTCGCAGCTCGCGAGGTCAAAATTATAGAAGCGTCCGCGCCACTGCAGCGGCCCGTCCGTGCTCCACAGTTTCTGCAAAATCTGGATGATCTCGCCGCTTCGCGCGTAACGGTCCTCGTTGGACTCCTTCAGCCCGGGCAGATCGGAAGAGATGATGTTGATCGCCAGCCGCCCTTGCGAGAGGTGGTCGACGGTCGAGATCGCGCGAGCGAGCATGGGCGGCCATACTTCGCCCATGCGCAGCGCTACCAGCTGCATGATCTGCTTTGTCTGCGGGGCGAGCGCAGCGGCAAAGGCCATCGGGTCCTGGCCGGCAATCCAGCCAGACGGCAGAAGGATGTTCTGATAGCCGAGCGCATCAGCGCGGCGGACGATGTCACCGCAATGCTCATAACTGCTGCGCAGCCCGCCGTCGGGCACGCCGAGAAATTCATAGTCGTCGCTGCACAGCGCCGAGAACCACGCGACCTCGACCTGCCGGGCGACTGTCCGGATGGCTGGCCGGGCGGGAACCGGGGGAGCGGCAAGGATGTGGGGTGGTGCGCTCATGGAATGTTTCTGCCCTGCGCGGCTTCCCAAAGCGCATACCACTGCTCGCGTGAAAGCACGAGACGGGCACCGCCAGCGGCGTCGCGGATGCGGGAAGGCTGATTGGTGCCGATAACGACCTGCGGACGACTCGGCAGCATCGTGACCCAGGCGAGGGCCACCTGCTCTGCGCTCACGCCCAGGTCGGCACTCACGCGCGCGAGGGCGGTGCGCGTTCGCGCGGACGCCTCGTCATGACCGGACAGGAGCCGACCGCCGCCGAGCGGCGACCAGGCCATCGGGTGAACGCCGGCCGCCTGGCACTGGTCCAACGTGCCATCGTAGATCGCGTCCATGCGTAAAAGAGAAACCTCGACCTGGTTCGTGACCGGAACGCGTCCGAGAAAATGGGCCAGCAGCGCAAATTGGTGGGTGGTGTAATTAGAGACCCCCACGCTGCGGACTTTTCCGGCCTGGACTACGCGCTGGAGCCCGCGTGCGGTTTCCTCGGCGCTTGTCAGCCAGTCTGGCCGGTGGATCAGCAGCACATCGATCCGGTCGGTGTTGAGTTCGCGTAACGAGCGATCGACGCACCGCTCAATCGCGGGCCCAGTGGTGTCATAGTTGCGGGCGTGCACCCCGGGACGATGGGCACAGGGGACGTTGATGCCGCACTTCGTGACGATCTCCATGCGGTCGCGCAGCTGAGGTGCCTCTCGGAGCATACGACCGAAGAGGCCCTCGCAGGTGTACAGCCCGTAGATGTCGGCGTGATCCATTGTGGTCACGCCGACTTCAAGGCACGTTTCGATTTTTTCGCGCACGCGTGCGGTGGAGGTGCCGGCCGGATCGTCGGCGAGCCGCCACAGACCGTAGGCGAGGGCGGAGACCTCTGGTCCCGACGGGGAGAGTTTGAAGCGAGGGATCATGGGAGAAAGACAGGTCACACGGTCCGATTTTCCCTGGGCCAGTGCGAGGAGAGGTGCGCGACATCGCGGGAGAGATCGGCAAGGTGCGAAGCGGTCTCGCTGTCCGCGGCCAGCGTCCCATCGGCCGCGAAGTGTGCCGGGGTTACGACTCCGAAGCGCGGCACGATCATGCAGCGGTGATCGACCCTCCGTGCGTGCGCCAGCGAGCGCGGCACGAGAGCGGAGCGGTTGGTGCCGCCGCTGGCCACCAGACCGACGACGATACCTTTCCAGCCCTCGTTCGTTACCTCTACGAAGTTCTTGGGCGCGGCGTTGGCTTGGTGGTTGTA
>CANIJN010000253.1 GCA_947467625.1 Opitutia bacterium
AACGCGCCGGTTTTTTCGTTGGCGGTGACGACCAGCCCCGTATTGGCGAGCAAGCGCGCCATCGCCTCGTCGGGGGTGAACTCCCCCTGAACGGCGTTGGTCCGCACCTGTGCCGCGGTCTCAGTACCGAAAAGGACGGGAATTCCGGACTGCTCGGTAAACCGGCGCAGCGCCTTCGCCGCCGTGTCGGCGGAAAGGTTGAACGATTTTGCGGTCTGCTCGGCGGCTCCGGCGCCACCGGACACAAACAACGCGGCGAGCAGAGCGGCCAGGGTGAGGAGCGGGCCACGGCGCAGTGAAACGGGCCGGTCGATTGGGGAGGTCATCAGGAGGATGACGCCGCTCACGCTCGAATCTCCTAGTCCGTAAGCGAAAAAGACAACGGCTCCAGCCCGCTGCTACGGACGGCGCAATTCAGTGTGGCCGGCGCTGCCGGGTGCGGCGATGATGCCAAATTCGTTGCGCAAGAGGATGAAAAGGGAGTCGGTATCGTCGGCGCGCAGGGTGCCGCTGAGTTGCAGGCGCCCCAACGCCGGATCGAGCACGAGGTGGCGGCGGCCATGGCGGTTGAACATCGGAATCGCCTCGGCCAGGGGCGTGCCGGAGAATTCCAAGAGCGGGACGCGCCAGTTCAGCCGCTCGCGCCGTTCCCCGGATGGAACCGAGCGCACGGCTGCCGCGCCGGCGACTTCGAGGGACACAGTTGTCCCTTGGCCGGCGTCAACCATCGCTACGGCGGGTGCTGCCTCCTCGGCGGCGGGCGGGCTCGTGACTGCCACCCGGCCCTCGGTCACGAGCACGTCGACGGCACGTTTGCCGAGATCGACGGTGAACGCCGTGCCGACCGCGCGCACCTCGACCCCCGAGGCGACCACGACAAACGGTCGCGCGGCATCCTTTGTAACCTGAAAGTGAACTTCACCCGCGCGCAGCACGACCCGCCGCGAGAGCGGACCATACTCGACCAGAATCTCGGCGCCGGGGCGCAATTCCACGATCGAGCCATCCGCGAGGGTGCGGGTTTCGGGAGTGACGACGACCGTGGATACAGCGGCGATCGGCGGAACGGCCAAGGTGGCAGCAGCCTGCGGAAACAGCCACGCGCCGACCAACCCTAGGCAGGCGATCGCGGCCACACCGGCGATTCGACGGCGCACGCGCCGCCGGCGCCGCGCCTCAACGTGCCGGACGACTTCGCCGGCCGCGCCGCTGGATACGGCCCACGAAAGTGCCTCGAGGCCGGTTGCAACCGGGCTCGGCTCGTCGGCGGAGCCAGCGCGACGGCCGGGAGTGGCGGCGGAATCCTTCATGAGGGGAAGCGGCGCAGGCCGCGCCGTTGTAGTTCGGCGCCCAGCCGTTGCACGCCACGATAAACGTGCTCGGTCACGGTCTTCTCGGAAAGCCCGAGGAGTTCGGCCACTTCGCGGTGGGACTTGGACTGGAGTTTGCAGAGGATCACAATTTGGCGCTGGCGGGGCGTGAGCGTGTCGAGCGCCTCGCCCAACAGGATGATTTTTTCATGAGCGGCGGTGACCTCGAATGCGTCCGGCCTGTCATCGATGACGTCCAGCGCCGCCAAATCTCCAAGCGCTTCGAGCGGCGAGCGCCGGCGCTGGCGCAGAAAATCGATCGCCAGGTTGCGAGCGGCACAGAAGAGAAAGCCTCGGGCAGACTCGACCGAGCCCGCCATCTTAGCCCGCCACACGCGCAGGTAGGATTCCTGGACGACATCTTCCACATCGCGCACCGTGGGGAACGATCCGCGCAGATACGCCTTGAGCGAGGCCCCGTGTGGCTGCACCTCTTCCGCAAACCAGCGGGATTGTTCGAGGTTGGACGACTTCAGGGGCATCGACGAAATGGCGGGAGGTACGGGCGGGAAGCGGGAGGAAGGTGGGTGAAATCTCGATACTGCCAACCTCAATTGTTTCGTCCGGTCGTCATGTCTCGGAGGGCGTGACGAACTCTTCGCGACGCAACTTCCCGTCGCAGTGTTTGTCAAAATTTTTGAAACGCTGGTCGAGGTTGGGCGCGCCTTTCAGGCCGGCGATGTATTCCTCGGGTGCGAGCATGCCGTCGTGATTGGTATCCATGCGCGCGAGGCGATCAAGGTGCGGTGTCTGCAACCACGAGGTCTGTGCGAGGAGAGATCTCCCCAGCCCCAGCCGTCGGCGAAGATGAAGACGACGTTCGGGCGCGGCGTTGGGCGCGGCGCCGCGCGTGGCCGGTCGATCGTGTGATGAAGAGAACGAACCGGCCAATGAGAAAAAGGCGATGCATCGGCGGAAAAAATCTAGGGCGCTCCGGCTGCCCAACGCAGATTCTGGAATTCCGGCCTAGGGCCCTGCCACTCTGCCCCGACTTCTTTTCGCCGCTCTTCGCCCCTCTCGCGGAGCGTGAGCCGGTCTTTGGCCGCGAGGCGCAATTCCCTGATGCCTTTCCAGCCGGGGAGCGCGAGGTCGGCCGCGTTGCGAAAATCTTCCGGGGCCAGACTGATTTGCTGCCACGCCGCACCGCCGGTCAGCGCGATGGCCGCGGCGTAGCCGTCGATCCCGACCACGAGCCGGTTGGGTTGCGCGGAGCGGACTTCGAGCACGAGTTTCGCTGCGGGGGGAGCCTGCCACCGTTCGTCGTAAATCTTGTGGGTGCGTCGCGCCCAGTGGTCGGTGGATTCGTAGGTAAACCATTCCTTTTCCCAGTCACTCGCGAAGTCCTCGATCAACAGGGAGGCGGGGGCCGTCGCCTTCACGCCCGCGGCCGCGAGTTGATCCGGCGTGGCCACGAGCATGCGTGAGGAGAGCGCAAACGCCTTCGCCGTATAGATGCCGTAGTAGTAGCCGGCTCCGGTGACTGGCTTTTCCAAGGCGTAGTGCGCGGTCGCGTACACCCACAGCGGCTTGCCGATGGTCGCCAGCGGCAGGCTCGCGCGCCACGTCCCGCCCTCCCGAATCGCGCGGGCGTGATGCCAGAAACGCGCAATGGTGTTCTCGCGGTCGTCTTTTTCGCCCGCGAGTTGCCCCTGCTGCGTGTAGTAAATATCCACCGCCGCAGCCGTTCGTGCAGCATCCGGCGTGACCGTGAAGGTCGGCACGGCGTCCGCTGTCCTCAGGACCAACGATGCCGCGGGTGTCCGCGGTAACGTGAAGTCGCTGCGCAGGTGCTGGTCGAACCATAACAAACCGACGACCTGAAATTCCGCCGTGTCCTGATGGCTGTGATGCGCCGAACACGTCACGCGCCACTCGGGGCTGCGGACCTCTTGCAACGCAGTCTGCAAATCGTCGATCCGCCCGTGGAAATCGTTGGCCGGGCTGAGGAACACGATGGGGCACGTGATGCGCTTGAGGCTCTGATCGTCCGTGAGGGTCGCGCGATAGAGCGGATTTACGTGGGTCCGATCGCTGACCCCGCCACAGGAGGGCGCAGCAGCCTTCACGCGGGAGTCTGCGGCCGTCGTCAGGACGGTCAGCTTGCCGCCCATGGAGTGGCCGTAGACGCCGAGCCGCTCCGGATCCACCTCGGGTTGCGCTTCCAGAAAGGTCAGGGCGCGGCGCGCACCGAGCGTGCAGAGAAACCAAGGATTGTTCCGGGGCGACTCCACGGCGTCCAAGGTCCACCCGGCCGGTGCGAGTGTCTGGAAATTATTTTTCTCGTGGCGACACGGAGCGTGGTAGGCGTCGAGCGCCCCCCAGTCCGTCGTCAGCCGGTAGGCGGGATCAGCTGTTTTTCCGGCCCAGAACAGCGCCACACCCGCCGGGTTGACGGTGTAGCCCGGCGCGGCGATCCGCCCGGCCCACGCGATCGAGAGGGTCGCGTAACCGCGCTTGGCGTTGGTGAGGACGGCGCGGTAGTCGGCATATTGGCCGCCGCCATGAATCTGAACCAATCCCGGAAGCTTGGAGGGGCTTTGGGGAAATCCATAGACGGCGACCATCATCGCTTTTTGCCCTTTGAAGATCCCGATCCGGTAGCGGATCACGCGCAGCGTGACGCCGTCTTCCTCCCAAGTCTTCAGCGTCTCGATGTCGAGCGGCTCACGCCGCGGATCGAAGCCGGCCCACAGTTCCTCGAAGGTGTGCGGCGCGCGTCCGTCCTTGAGCGGCGCCAGCGTCTCGGGCTCGGCTCCCCCGAGGCGCACGACCAGGGCGAACAGGAGCGCGTGGATTATTTTTTTCGGCATGATTGGTGAAGGCCGGTCTCGCTGTTTTAATTCCGCCCGATGACGTGGGCCGTGTGGTGGAGAACCGGCCGACTAGAATTCAAACGTCGCTGTCAGGACGTAATTCCGTGGGCGGCGGATTTCCCAGATAATGGGGACGATGGCATTGGTGGTACCGTACAAGGCTTGGGTATCGTAGTCGGACTTCACGAGACGCGGCGTCTGCCAGTTGGGCAGATTCTGGATGTTGAGTTGGGTCCGAAGATTTACGTTGCCGAAGACGCGGCGCTGATAGGACACCATCGCGCCGAGGTCCCAGAATTCTTTGCCGCTGAGTGGGCGGGAGGGGTCGATGGTCCCGACGGGTGCTCCCGCGGCGTTGGTCATGCGTTGATAACCGATGGTGTTGGCGCTGCGCCAGCGGTAGTTGCCGCCGACAGTCCAGCCCTTCAGGAGCCCCACGTTGAAGACTCGAGTGACGAGACCATTGAACGCATACTTCCCGTTGCGCGCGGTGGTGACGCCGTTGAGCGCGACATCGTCGAGGTAGCCTTTTTCCTGGGAGGCGATCTGTTGCTCGAGGAAGAGGGCATCGGCGGCGGCCTGAACCTTGGCGGTGGCATCGGCTGGATTAAGGGCGAAAATGGAAGAAGCCTGCCCAGCCTCGATCTTGCGCAGCTCGCTGGCGAATTTCTTCCACGTGCCGAGGCCCTGATACTTTGAATCGGTGTAAAGATAGGTCCCGACGGCGGCGAGATGCGTGCCCAGTTGATTCGTGTTCGTGCTGCCGGAGAGCGCGACCCGCCAGTTGCGTGAAGGGTTGAAGATGAGATTCATCTCATAGCCCTCGGCGACATAGCTCCACGTATCCGACGTATTCCCTGTATCCACGGGATAACCACCGGACTCGGCCAAGTCCTTGAAATAGGGATCGCCGGCGGTTTTATAATTCCGCAAGCGGCCGAGAATGTTGCGCGTGCCCCCGACGCTGCCGTTGGCGTTACGCGCCTGGTTATCGGCGGACGTGGTGAAGTGACTCACGCCCAGAGCAAGCCGCCCCTGCAGCAGGGATAACCGGACACCGTAGTCGACGGTTTGACCGGCTGAATTAGGGGCGGACCGACCCAGTGGGTCGACCCAAGAAGCGTTGCCCACGGGGAGGAAGTTGTTCGAGCGGCTATAGGTCAGCGAGAGCCACGGGAAGGCATGGTAAACACCGCCGTACGTGCGCGAGATCCCATTGGCGATGATGGCGGGGTCGGTATTGTATTCGATGTTACGAGCGAGTTCGAATGACTGCTTGAGCGGATCAGTCGCTGAACCGGGGATGGCGGGATCGGCGATGGTGCGCACGGTCGGCACGCCGAAGCTTTGGGTATTGTCTTCGCGGTAGCCCGCGACGGTGACGAGGCGACCTCCGAACCAGCGGGCCTGCCAACCGAGGGAAAGGGCATCGGCCGTGTATTTGCTTTTGATGGCATTGAGGAAAGAGATCCGGCGCAGGTTGATGGGAACCTGTTCGGCGGCGGTGGCGCCGACAAATTTCCCGTAGCTGTTCAGGAGGGAAATGTTATTCAGGGTTTGGATGACATCGGGCATCACGGGCACGTTGCCGTTCAAGTAATACACGCGAGTTTGCAGGCTGTTGGTCCCGTCGAGGATGTTATTGCTCCAGCCATTCGCAGTGGGGAGGCCGACGGTGGCGAGGTTGCTCACGCGGGTGAGATCCTGCTCCGCATCCGAGCGGGTGCGCTGGTAGAGCCCGGCGAAATTATGCTGGCCCAGCCAACGACTCAGCTGGGTGAGATCGCGTTCGTAGGAAAGGGTCGCGCGAGATTCCGCCGACCGGTTTTTTACGGGGCGATATTGGCCGCCGATCTGGCTATAGGGCACAAGATAACCGGGGTTGTTCGAGCCGTCCGGCAGGTAGCGGTTGGGATCGATGGTAACGCTGGTGAAGTTGTTAGGATCGAGCGTTTGATTGTACAACGCGAGGTTGCCGCCCAGTTCGAGGAAAAGTCCTTCGGCGAGTTTCTGCTCGAGGAGGAGCTGGCTCCAGCGACCGTGTTGCTTATTGGAAGGATCATCCCAAGTCCCGCCGTTGAGATTGGTGCTCTTGCTGAGTCCGAGCGCGGTCCAGGGGTCTTTCGATTGATAGTTGGCGCTGCCTTGGCCGCCAAACGTGGCGCCCCCGAGGGTGCCCTGATAGCGCGTGTTCACCATCGGGTTCGCCAACGGTAGCCCGACGATCCACGTCGGCTGGTTACCGGTGCTCTGGCCCAGCACCAATTTGGGATCGAAGTCGTTGCGCGAATCGACGAGCCCATCAGCGTCCACCACGCCGCTGGCGACGGGAATACTGTTCCCCTTGGCATCGACATAAGGCCGCGTCGCGGTCCATTGCTGGCCGGCTGGCAGGAATTCGATCGTTGGTTTTCCCGACGCGGCCCAGCGCAGCACGCTGCCGTCGAAGCCCCACACCAAACTCGAGGCGTTGGTACCGAGGGAGTAGCTCTCGTGGTTGAAGGTGAGCTTGGTGTTGGCCAACGGTTTGGCGGTTACGCTCAAGGTCAAACGCTCCTGATTCTTGCCTTCGTAGCGCCGAAACTCGCGGGCTTGATCGTGCAATAGATTGAGCCGGAAACCCAACTTATCCTTGATCAAGGGTTGGTTGTGGTCGATGGCGATGCGCCGCGAGCCATTGGTATCGGCCTGCGTCTGCACCTCGGTTTTTCGCCGCTTTAATTCTGCGCGTTTTGTGGTGGTGACGGCGGTTCCTTGGGGATTGCCGACGCCGATGAGCAGAGCGTTCGGCCCGAGCGAGAGCGTGATGCGCTCAAGATTGTAATTATCGGTGGGCTCCAAAGCGTTGAAAAAATCGTGCGAGATCGATTGGTTGCCAGCGTTGGTGTTGAAGCCACGAATCGAGTAGGATTGGCCAGTGCCATAGCGCATTTGTGTGCCGGACGCGCGATTGGCATCGGTGTTGTCGCCTTCGGTGGCGTCGACGCTCGGTGTATACAGAAGCGCTTGGTCAAAGGAATTGACGCCGAGATCGCGCAGGAATTCGGGGGTGAGAATTGAGAGCGAGGCTCCCACATCGCGCAGGTTGGTGCGCATGCGCGTGCCGGCGAGCGTCTCGGTGGCGGCGTAGCCATTGTCCTTCTCGGAAGAGACTTCGAAGGGGGTGAGCAGGATGGCGTCGGTTGATGCGGGCTTGAGCGGAGCCGTCGGGACCGACTGAGCTAGGGCGATGTTGGCGAGCGTGAGGCAAGCAGCGAGGACGGTGGTCACGTTCGCGGTTGTGGTAGGGGTTTTCATAGGAGATGGGGATCGGGTGTTTCGAAGCACGGGTGCCTCGGTAAAGGGGGATACGAACGGTAGTGATCGACTCGTCAGTCCGACAGCTGAGAGCCAA
>CANIJN010000254.1 GCA_947467625.1 Opitutia bacterium
AAATTTCCCGGCGTCACCGCCCTCCGCGCTGTCGCCTTCGACCTCCGCCCCGGCGAAATCCACGCGCTGTGCGGCGAAAACGGCGCCGGTAAATCCACGCTGATCAAGCTCCTCGCCGGCATTCATCCCCATGGATCCTACGAGGGAGAACTCCGCGTTAATGACCACGCCGTCGCCTTCCACTCGATCCGCGACGCCGAGGCCGCCGGCATCGCCGTCATCACCCAAGAATTAGCGCTCATCGCCGAACTGAGCGTCGCCGAAAACATTTTCCTCGGCCGTGCCCCGCGCTGCGGGCCGCGCGGCCTCCGTGTCGATTGGCTCGAAATGCACCGCCGCGCCGCCGTGCTCCTCGCCGACTTCGGTCTCCCCATCGCCCCTGAAACTCCCGTCCACGAACTCGGCATCGGCCAAAAGCAACTCGTCGAAATCGTCCGCGCGATCGACAAGCAATCCCGCGTCCTCGTCCTCGACGAACCCACCGCCGCACTCACCGAACACGACGTTGCCATCCTCCTCGAACACCTCCGCCGCCTGCGCGCCCAAGGCACGGCCTGCATCTACATTTCCCACAAACTCGACGAAGTCTTCGCCCTCGCCGACCGCATCACCGTCCTCCGCGACGGCGCGAGCATCGTCACGCTACCCACGCGGGACACGACCATCCCCGCCATCATCAAACACATGGTGGGCCGCGAAATCTCCGACCTCTTCCCCCGCCGCCCCGTAGCGGCGAGCGCCAGCAAGCCGATCCTCTCCGTCCGCGCCCTCACCGCCGCTCCCGCCAAAAACACTCCGCCATTTCTCCGCGACATCAGCTTCGAACTCCACCCCGGCGAAGTCCTCGGCTTCGGCGGCCTGATGGGCGCCGGCCGCACCGAGCTCCTCATGCACCTCTTCGGCGCCTGGGGCCATCGAGTCTCCGGCGAAGTCACGCTCCGCGGCCAACCCTTTCCCGCGCCCACGCCCCGCGATGCCATCACGCGCGGCCTCGTCCTCGTGAGCGAAGACCGCAAACGCTACGGCCTCATTTCCCCCCAACCCATCGGGTTCAACCTTTCGCTCTCCAGTCTCTCCCGCTTCACGCGCACTCCGCCACTGTCGCGCGGACCGAGGGACGGGCTTTACACCCGCGATCTCGTCCTCATCGACACCCCTGCCGAGCACGACGCCAATCAACACTTTTTCACCTCCCTTCGCATCAAGGCCCCCGACCAACACACTCGCGTCGGCGGTCTCTCCGGCGGCAACCAACAAAAAGTTGTCCTCGGTAAAGCCCTCATGACGGAGCCCGCCGTCGTTCTGCTCGACGAACCCACCCGCGGCATCGACGTCGGCGCGAAGCTCGAAGTCTACGAACTGATCAACCAGCTCACAACCGAGGGCAAAGCCGTGATTGTGGTCTCCAGCGAACTCCCTGAACTCATGGGCATGAGCGACCGCATCATTATGCTCAACGCCGGCCGGATCGGGGGCGCATTCGCCCGTGCCGATTTCGCCCAGGAAAAACTTCTCGCCGCCGCGATGGGCCGCGGCGCCGCGCAACGCGGCGAATGACCAAGGCCTAATGACTAATGTCTAATGAAAACCAGCGGCTATGACCTCGAAGAACGAACTGCGGTTTTCGGTGAAGCGTTGATCGACTTCTGCCTCGCCGTGCCCGCCAATCCAGTGACCGCACCGATCATCAACCAACTCGTCCGCGCCGGCACCAGTGTAGGCGCAAACTACTGCGAAGCGGACGACGCGGAATCAAAGAAAGACTTCCGTCACAAAATCGCGCTCTGCCGAAAGGAAGCCCGCGAAACCAAATACTGGTTACGAATGATCGCCAAAGCTGCGCCCTCGCAGAAAGCGCCCGCACGCCTCCTCTGGCGCGAAGCTAAAGAACTTCACCTCATCTTCGTCGCCATCATCCGCACCACCGACCGCAACCTCCGCGCCGCCCAACTCCCAAAATCGCCGCCACCCTCTGACATCAGTCATCAGACATCAGTCATTAGACATTGGTCATTAGTCATTAGTCATTCCCTCCCCTCCCCTCCCCATGACCTCTCGCCCCGGCCCTCAATTCCTCGCCCTCCCCTTCGCGCTCCTCGCGATTGCCATGTTCTTCGCGGTGAAGGAACCCGCGTTTCTCGGCCCCCGCAATCTCACCCAGCTCATCGTCGAGTTCTCCATCGTCGGCACCCTCGCGCTCGGCATGTTCATGATTTTGCTCACCGGTCAGATTGATCTCTCCGTCGGCAGCGGCGTCGGTCTCATCGGTGGCATCGCCGCCGTGCTGGTATTTCAACACAATTGGCCCGCTCCACTCGCAATGCTCGCCGCCTTCACGGCCGCCCTCGTGTTGTGGCTGCTCATGGGCGCTCTGATCGTGAAGCAACGCATCCCGTCGTTCATCATTACCCTCGGCGGCCTCCTCATCTTCAAAGGCCTCTTCTGGCTCGTCATCCAAAACTCCACCGTCCCGGTCTCCCGGGGCGACCAGGACAATCTCTACTCGCTGCTCACGACCTACTATCTCCCCAGCCACCTCGGCCTCGCGCTGGCGGCCCTCGTCGCCATCGCCTTGGCGGTCCTCACTTATTTTGCCCGCGCCGCCCGCCAAACCCACCACCTGTCCGTTCCTCCGGCCGCGCGCGTGATCGCGCAATGGCTCGTCACCGCCGCCGCGCTTGTCGCCGTCGCCCATCTCTTCAACCAGTTTCGCGGCGTGCCCCTCTCGCTCCTCATCCTGTCTGCGACCGCCGCGACGGTGTATTTCCTTACTCAACACACGCCCTTCGGCCGCTACCTCTACGCCATCGGCGGCAACGAGGAGGCCGCCGTCCTCTCCGGGATCGCCGTCCACCGCGTACTCATCGGCGCCTACGTGCTCATGGGCGTAACCGTCGCCCTGACGGGATTCATGACCACCGCCTACTCCGGCTCGTCAACCACCACCGTCGGCGATCTCATGGAACTCGACGCCATCGCCGCCTGCGTCATCGGCGGCACGGCGCTCAAAGGCGGACGAGGCACGGTGTGGGGCGTCATCTTCGGTGCACTCATCATGACCACCCTGCTCAACGGCATGACCCTCCTCGCGGTATCCCCCGAGGCAAAATTCATCGCCCGCGGCCTCGTCCTCACCTTCGCCGTGTGGATGGACGTTAAACTCAGCCGCT
Organism: Opitutia bacterium; assembly: GCA_947467625.1. GTDB lineage: Bacteria > Verrucomicrobiota > Verrucomicrobiia > Opitutales > Opitutaceae > GAS368. The sequence goes on from CANIJN010000254.1 coordinate 3,171, forward strand.
AACCCGTATCCATAGGATCGAGTCAACCGCCACCGAGTCGTTCGACCATCGTCCGCCTATCACGAGAATCAACCGCGGACTGGACGTCTCCCGTCCCCCACCCATCGTACAACCATGGAATCGCGCCCACTCTTCTTATGCCTCACTCTGCTCTCGTGCGCCGTCAGCAACGCCGCACCCGAGCCCCCAACGGTCAACCGCACCGGTGATCTCCTTCACTGGTCCGCCGAACAAATGCCCGGCGGCACCGTCACCGTGCGTGCGGGCGCACTGGACATCCAAGACGCCGGCGGCTCCACGATTTGGCTTCGCGAAAAAATCACTGCGCCCGTCGAGATCACCTACGAGGCCACCGTCGTCATGGCGGGGGGAGCTCACGACCGCCTCTCCGATCTTAATTGCTTCTGGATGGCGGTCGACCCACGCGCAGTCGACACGCCGCCCTTCGCACCACCCCACGCCCGCACCGGAAAATTTTCCGACTACGACTCGCTCTTCACCTACTACGTGGGCTACGGCGGAAACAAGAACGCGACGACCCGCTTCCGTCGCTACGACGGCAGCTCAGAGCGACCTCTGCTGCCCGAGCACGACCTCAATGCAAAAAAATTTCTCCTCGAGCCCAATCACACCTACCGCATCCGCCTCGTCGCCCGCGACGGCATCGCCGAGTATTGGCGCGACGGCGAAAAGATCTTCACCTTCCGCGACCCCGCCCCTCTGACCGGCGGATGGTTCGCTATTCGCACCGTGCGCTCGCACCTCGTCATCCGCGATCTCCGCATCACACCGCTTCGTTAAACGCCGCACATCACCGATCATTGGCGCTAAGATTACTCGGTTCCGCTTAAGCCAAAAATGAGCGTTTTTTCATAGGGAGTGTCACGTATTACGTGACACTTGATTTTGAGCGTTTTTTAGCGGGACGTCACAGCGTAACACTCGCTCTCCTTAAAACGTGCTCTTGATCCCAAATGTCCAGAGCGACGCGTAGTCGATGCGCGTCCGGAACCGGGCCACCTCGGGCGTGCTCGGGCCGAAAATCTTCACGTCTTCCGTCGCGTCGCCGACATTGCGCAGATTGAAGAAGAACGCCGTCTGCTTCCAGAGCATGTATTCACCGACCACGTCAACGTAGAGCCGCTTGGATGTCCAATTGAACGTGCCCGGTTCGATGCTGTTACCTGTAACGAGCGCGTTGCGCGACCGGCCACGATAATTCCAGTTCACCCGCACGTTATACTTCTGCCGGGTCACACTGACGCCCCAGCTTCCGCTCCGAGGGATGAAGCCAGCAAACGACACCGTGTCGTCGCCCGTCACGCGTTGCGCACTCCCATTGGCGAAGACCTGTACCCCACGTGCCCACGAGGGCAGAAACGTCAGTGCCTGCTTGTAATTAAAATCCCACCCCTCAGTCCGGACGATGCCCGCGACATTGTGCCGGGTCGACACGTCGTAGCCGCCATACACCGTCGGGTCCAAACCATAGAGCCCCAAAAACTCGGGCGTCGGCGTGAACACGGTCGCACCAAAAAAATCCTGGATCTCCCGCCGGAACGCACCGATCGCAAATTGCCCGACACCCTCGAAATAACTTTCCAGCCGCACGTTGACCGTGCGCGCATTCCACGCCTTGATCCCCGCGTTGTTCACACTGATCTGATTGCCGGGGGACGGAGGATTCCCCGTATCCGGCAAATTCACACCGCCCGAGTATTGGATGAAATCAGGCCGACCGACCGAATGATAATACGCGGCTCGAGCGATCAAATTCTCCTTGAGGTTGTAGCTCGCGTTGAGGCTAGGGAAGAGCCGCAGATACTCTTTTTCCGTGCGGGCACCCCGGTCGAGGAACGTCAGCTGCGAGACCCCCAGCGCGTTAGTCGCCGGCACAATCAGCAGGGGCTGCCCCGCGGCATTACGAAGGATTTGCCCACTCGCGTTACGCTGGTAATTACGCGTGGGGTCGCTGAGCGAGCCTTCGCCTTGCGCATTCGTTTGCTCGGCCCGCACTCCACTCACCAATTTTAATCGGTTACTCAGGAGACTCACATCGCCCCGGACGTAGAGCGACGAAATGATCTCTTCGGAGTGCCGCGACGCTGACACCAACGCGCGATAGTTGGTGTTTTCGTTGCGCGTAAACTGCGTGGGGTTGGCCACCGAATACTCGTAGATCTTGCGATTGCTGGGCACCTCCAGTCGCGGAAAGCCGAAGGGCATAATCCGCTGCGAGTAAATCGGGTCGAAGAACTGCACCGGGCTGTCATCGTTCCCCAACGGCACGACACTGCCCCGTCCATCCGGACCGACGTAATTGGTCGTCAGCGTCCCGCCGCGGTTGTCGCGGATCGTCTGCCGAACATCAAAGCCTGTCTTCAACGTGAAGGGAATCGGAGTGAAAAAATCGCGCCGCAAGCTGCCGTAGGCCGTCTTTTGGCGGTCAATGTTGGTGTCAACCTGCGTGGTCGCCGACACCAGCGAATAACTCGAAAGCACGTAGGGATCCACCGGCGCTCCGGTCGAACCGTCGCGCACCGTGATCTCGCGCGGCCGCAAATAGAACAGGTCTTTAAATGCGATCGTCACGTTGGACCGCTGCATCGTGACATTCCGAAAATAACCCTGCTCGGTATCCGGATTACCGTCGTCCTGCAACGAATAGCCGAGGCCGGCGTCCGCCTTCCACACCGGTCCGTCGTGCCGCCACACCATCGTCGGCATACGCGTCCGGTTGAAACGATTCCGCTCTTGGTGCAGGGATTGGAGAATGCCGGCACCCACGCCTCCTTGCGTCGCCGTGGTCATGAAATCGCCGACGCGCACGGACCCGAGGTTGAAGTTGGCGCTCGATACAATGTATTGCCCGTCAAACGAGGAATACTGGAAACCGAATGTCACCCGGTCGTGCGGCGTAAACTTGTAGTCGATACTGGCTCCGATGGAGCGGCGGGTCGTGACCTTCGGCGCATCCTGCACCTGATAACCCGTAAGGTAGGGATTTCCCGTGGTCGTGTGTGGGAATGTGGTGCCGTTGGTGGCGGCGCCTGCACCCCGCCAGGCCGTATTCTGGCTATTGTCCTGCGGCGAGTAGTTGGTCGAAGTGCCGGCGGAGAGCGTGTAACCGAACGTCTTGCTCACCGGTGCCACATACGCGAAATCGAACCCCGGATGCACATTGCGCGTCGCACTGGGCCGCGGACCAGGAACTTTATCGAGGTCGCGCGCATTGTCGCGGGTGATCACATACACACTGGCATTCAACAGCGGCTTCACGCGCTCAAACGAACTGCGCGGCACCATGTTCACCGACCCAGCCAGCGCCGACCCCTGCGACTCCGGCGTCGGCGAATACGACACTTCGATCCGCGAGAGATTGTTGATCGAAATCATGTCCGACGCGACCGAACGGCCCGTCGCGTTCCCCGGAGCCGAAGCGATGCTGAAGCCGTCCAGCGTCACCGGCACATTGTTCGACGGCACGCCATTGATGGAAATATCGCGGGCATTGCCACCCGTATAGTCGATCGTGACACCCGGCAAAAATTTCAAAAATTCCGCGACGTTGCCCTCGGCGACGTTTCCGAACTCTTCCGTCGAAAGGACATTTTTGATACTCGATGCAAACCGCTGCTCGTTGATCGCGAGGGCCGAAGCGTCCATTTCCCGACTCGTAGCCACGCGGAACTCATCGAGCTTCACGACAGCTCCATCCACGGCCGAATCCGGGCCGCCCAGCGTCACATCCAACCGCGCCGTCTGCTCGGCGGCCACGGTGATCGCCATCGTCTGCGGCAACAATCCAGTGTAGAAAATCGTCACCCGCGCCCTACCGGCCGGCACATGGGACAGACGAAACGATCCATCCGCCTCGGTGAGGGTTTCGAGCGCTGCACCCTCGACTGTGATGCGCGCACTCGCCACGTATTCGCCGTTACGCGCGTTCAACACGCGCCCCTCGATCATGCCCACCGCGGCGCTCTGTGCCGACAATGCCGCGGGAGCCATCACGCCGGCGGCGGCCAGCAGCAAACTGAAGAGAAAACGATACACAGAAGCACAGGGAGATTTCATAGGGAAGTGGGGTCGGGGGTCACGTTGAGGACACCCTTTTTCAGAACGATCGAAAAGGGAAATGAACGGCAAAAGACTGCAACACTGATTACCCGTTATTGGACAAGAAAACACCCTCCATAGAAAAATGGTCGACCGAGGAGCCCGGCAACGCCTCCGTCCAGTTCCATCTTGAGCTCAGACCAACGCCCTTTGAACGCTGGACTTTTCGGTAGCCGCGAGCGCCAGCGAGTGGACGGATCACCACTCG
>CANIJN010000255.1 GCA_947467625.1 Opitutia bacterium
CAGGCGTCTCGAGATCACCTTAGTTGCTGAGCTAACTGAGTCGCAATGAACCGAATCTCTCATCAACCACTCCCAGAATTTGTGGGTATCAATTTTACGGGCAATGTAGGTTCGACCCCCAACCCGGGCACCAGTTTCAGAGGTGAAATGGGGTGAAACCATGGGACGGAAAAGGGGGAAGATGTGCTGTTGTTACAGCCCCAGCGCGGCTGTGACGGCCGCCTCCAACTGGGGACCGCGCGCGTGGGTCGTGATGATGCGGCCATCTTTGCCGATCAGGAACATGGCAGGGATGGCGTTGATGAGATAGTCGACCGCGATCGCGTTTTGCCGATACTTGCCGTCAAAATATTGCGGCCAGGGCATCGCTTGTTTTGCGGTGAAGCCGACGAGCACCTGACGCGCTTTCGCCAGCTTTTTCTCCCGCTCGACCGCGGTGTCGGCGTCGGTGAGCCCGGCGTTCTCGAGCGAAATGCCCACGACCTCGAAGCCCTTGCCGTGGTAGGCGGCGTAGAGCTTTTTGATGTTAGGAATCTCCTCTTTGCAGGGGGCGCACCAGGTGGCCCAGAACTCCACGAGGACGACCTTCCCTCGCAGGTCCCGGAGGTCGACCTTGCGGCCGTCGACCGCGGTGAACGCGAGCTCAATGGGCAGCTTTGACCGATCGCCGAGCTGCTGTCGCGCCGCCGCTTCACGAGCGCCGGCGGGCGCGGCGTTGGCCAGCGCCGTCCCCGGATACGCGGCGAACGCGGCCCACTGCGCCTGGATCTCTTCGCGGGTGGCGCCGGCACGCTCCATCGACTTGATGTAGCCGCTGGCGAGGGAGCCCATGAGCGGCTCGTCGGGATACTTGGCCGCGAGCCGGTCCACCTCGGCCTTGACCGCAGCCAGCGCGACGACGCGCTCGGTCGGGGCGGCCTTGGCCGCGACGTTGCGTAGGCCGACCAAGGTCTCCTGTTCCAGAAGGAGCCTGTTGGTTGCGGAAATGTCCGGCGCCGCGATTCCCGCGACCCGCAGCGCCTCCAGCTTGATCGCCCACTGCGCCCGCGCCGCCTCGTTGAACACGGCGTTGGCGGCTTTTTTGCCGTCCTCGCGGCCGTTGATGCCGCCGGTCCAGCTGCCGAATTGTTTCACCATCTGCGTCACGCAGTCCCAGCGGCGGGGGTCGGTGGGGTGCCGGTCGTAAAAATTCTGGCCCGTCGTGAGAATGCCTTGGACGAACATCATGCCCCAGCGGATACGCCCCGAATAATCTGTGTCTTTGGCGGAAGGCGGAGGCTGCATCGCCTGTTGAAACGCCGCCCAATCCGGATCGGCGGCGGCGTCGACTTTGCCCGCCGGCTCTGCGGCGAACACGCCCGGTGAAACGAAGGCGAGCAGGGAAAGGAGGAGCGAAAACTTTAGGGTCAGGAGATGCATCGGTAGAAGCGTTCAAAGGTTTCTGGATGTAGGCGATACTTCTTGGGGCGCGCGGTGGGTGAAGGGCACGCCGTACTTTTGCGGCCCGCGGGGGGGGGGGGGCGAGGGATCACCTTAGCCCTCATCACTCACACTTTTCTGAAGAAAATCTTTTTCACAGAGCGCACAGAGGTTCGAACCGAGGTCACGTTATGCAACGCTCCGCCCTCCTCGGTTCGATCATCGTGTCGTGTCGGCGCCACGGCAAAGACTCGCTCGCCTACCTGCGCGATATCCTCTCCCGTCTGCCGCGCATGGAAGCGGTGTTTAACAAAGACCGGAGGTCGGCGGCAGGACGGAAAGCGGCTGGCATCCTAACGTCCTTTGAGGTCTCGACGTTTCCGTAGGCGCTAGCGCCAGCGAGTGGATAGATCACCACTGGCTGGCGCTCGCGGCTACCCGGCAATTCAAAGTCTGAATCTTTTCGGCGATTGATAGACGGCGGTTTGGCTCGCGTTGCGCGGATCGATCCATTTCCGCTTGAGGGTACAGCCGCTTCAAAACCCCTGAATGTTCTTACGCAACTCGGGCAAGGTAGGGCGTGCGTGGGTGAGGCGTTTCGGCGGAGCTGCCCGTGAAGGCGGCGGAACCCGCGGTGACGCGCGAGGCAACTACCGAATCGTGAGCTCGGGCGGCCCGGGGGACGCGTTTTGCGCGCCGAGCTGGGGCGGAAGAAACTTTCCTGTTTTCCATTGCGGGGGGCAAGCGGCACCCTTCAATTGCCCCTTTACACCCTGCATGTATCTCAAGGCGCTCAAGCTTCACGGGTTCAAATCATTTGCCGATAGCACGACGCTCCGCTTCGAACCGGGCGTAACGGCTGTGGTTGGGCCGAATGGTTGCGGCAAGTCCAACATCGCGGACGCCATTCGCTGGGTGCTGGGTGAACAGAGCGCCAAGGCCCTGCGCGGTGGGAAAATGCAAGACGTGATCTTCGAAGGAGCGGACACCCGCAAGCCTTCGCAAATCTGCGAAGTTTCCCTGCTGCTGACGGAGTGCGAGAAGCAGCTCGGCAGCGAATTTCACGAAATCGAGATCATGCGCCGGGTGCACCGCGACGGGCAAAGCGAGTATTCGCTCAATGGCCAAGCGTGCCGACTGAAGGACATCCAGAAATTATTTATGGATACCGGCATTGGCCGGACGAGTTACTCCATCATGGCGCAGGGCCAGATCGACCAGATCCTGTCGTCAAAACCGGAGGAGCGCCGGGCAGTGTTCGAGGAAGCGGCGGGAATCACGAAGTATAAAGCGGCGCGGCGGGAGGCCATGCAAAAACTGGCGTTGACGGACACCAACATGGCGCGAGTGGCGGACGTGATCGGTGAGGTGGGCCGGCAGATCGGGACGTTGCGCCGGCAGGCATCGAAGGCCATGCGCTACAAACGACTCAGCCACCGACTGCGGCACCTCGCGTTGGCGTGGAGCGGCTACAACCATGCGGAACTCAGTGCGACACTCGGAGCTCTGGAGGTCAAAGTGGTCGCGTTGCGGGCCGAGGCGGATACGCGGCGCGAAAGTCTGGAAACGCAGCAAGCGGAGCTGGACGAGAAAAAAGCGCTGCGGGCTAGACTCAACCAGCGCGTGCAGGATGCCCAGCAGGCGGTTTTTGATCTACGTTCGCAAAAGGAAGCGGCGGAAAATGCGGCCAATCTCGCACAGATCCGCCGCAGCGGTCTCGACGACCGGCTCGCCTCGTCGCGGGACAATCTCGGTGAAATTGAAATGCAACTCCGCGAGGTATCGGCGCAAGTGGATACGGGGGCGCAGGACAAGCAGATGCAGTTGGGTTTGCTGGGCAGCAGTGATGCCGTGTTCCAACAGCGCAACCGCGAGATGGCCATCTCCGATGGGGAGCTGAGCAAGCTCGAAGCGGAACTGAATCAATCGAAGTTTCAGCTGCTCCAAATCGATAGCTCGGTGGCACGTTTGCGCACGGACTGTTCGGGTTACGAAGTCGACCAGAAGACGAGTGCGCACAAGCACGAGTCGCTCGCGCAGGAAATTGAGGGTGTGCGGCAGGAAGTGACCGGGGCGACGCAGCGGGCGGCCGAGATTGATGCGCGGGTCGAGGAGTCGCTCGTGGAAAAATCGCGGGCGCACAACCAATTGGTGGCGGCCCAACAAGCGATCACCGATCTCACGCGCGAATTCCGCGAGGCGCAGCGCAAACTTTCTGAGATCGACCGCGCGCTGGCGCAGCGCACAGCGCGCTTGCGCTTACTCCAGCAATTGCAGGAGCGCTGGGAGGGATTTGGCGAGGGAGCGAAGGCGGTCTTCCAAGGTCGGCTCGATGCGGCGCTGGCGGGGGCGAAGGCGGTGCCGATCACGCAGGGCCTCGCCGTGCAGCCGGAGTTTGGTAAAGCGATCGAGGCCATTCTAGGATCGGCCGCGGAGGCGATCAGCGTGAGCGATCTCGGGACGGCGCAGCGCATCCTCGCGCAGCTTGAGACCGAGCAAATCGGCTCGGCCGTGCTGAATATCGCCGAATATCGCCAACCTGAGGTCAATGGAGGGGCGCTGCCGCCTGGGCTCGTCCCCGCGATTCAGGCCGTGAGCGATACCGATCCGGCGCATCCGGCGATCGGGCTACTGCGCGAGTCGTATATCGCGGAAGACTTGGGTGCGTTCCTCGATTTTTGGAAAGCCAACCCGACGTTTTCCTTTCTCGCAGTCGTGACGCGCAAGGGCGACTTGGTCGACCGGCGCGGTTTAGTTTACGGCGGTTATCACAGCTCGAAAAAGTCTTCGAACAGCATTGTTCAACGCGAAATCGATCTGCGGGAAACCGCCAAGGCGCTCGCCGACGACCAGAAGGCGCACGACGATCAGAAGGCCGTCATTGACGGGCTCAACGCCAGCCTCGCCGCAGCGGAGCAGACGGTGGAGCAGGGGCGGGCGGACGTCTTGGCGGTCACGCAGGCGCTCGCATCGGCGCAGGCCGAGCAGCGCAATGCGCATCGGGCGGCCGAGGATGCAGGCAATCGATTGAGCCGCATGGAGGGAGATCTGGGCTCGCTGGAGCACGCGCGGAATGAAGCGCATGCACGTTGGGAAAAAGCGCAGACGGGACTCGCGGAGGCGCACGCGGTGTCCGACCAACAGCGGGAGAAAATTCAACAGATGGAAACGCGGATCGTGGAGATTCGCACGGAGCGTGACATGAAACGGGATACGCTCGGGCAGGCGCGTCTCGAGTTGGCGGAGCGGCGACAAAAGGTTGAGGTGCTGGACCGAGGATTGGGCGAGATGGAACGGCGCCGGCTGCAACTCAGCGAACTGTTGATCCAGCGTCGGACGGAAATCGAGGCGTGGACGGAGCAGACGGCGCAACTCGAACGCGAATCGACGGAGCAGCGGGCGCGGGCGGCGCAGATTGCGGAGACGTTCTCGGTTGCCCAAGGACAGGTGGAAGAGGTGCGCGTCGGGCTCGTGGACGTGGAGCGGGAGATCAACGCTTTGGAATCGGCTCAGGTGAGCGTGCGGCAGGAATCGGATGTTTCCCGCAGTCAGCTGGGCACGAACGAAATCAAGTTGGCGGAGAACCGGCAGCGGGTGCTGTTCCTCGTTGAAGAAGTGACGCGCGAGTTCCACACCAACGTCGGTGAGATCGATTGGCGGCAGCAACTCTGGCATGCCGATGATGAGCCCGAGGGCGTCAAGGTGCTCGACCTCGATGAGGACGAAGACGACGGGGCGGAAAGCCCTGAGTCGACGGTGGAGGGCGCAGCAAATGCTCCGGAGGCACCGAAGCGCCGGCGCAAGAAAAAGGACGCTAAGGGTGAACCGACGGAGAAGGATTTGGCGGCGCTCGAAGCGACGGACTGGACCGCAACCAAGACGGAGACGGATGCGCTCCGGCAACGGCTCAACGGCATGGGTGCGGTCAACCTCGTCGCCATCGAAGAATACGCGGAGCTGAAGCAGCGCCACGACTTTCTGCTGGCGCAGGTCACCGATCTCACGACGGCGAAGGCGGAGCTGGTTAAGGTAATCGACGAGATCAACCAGACCTCATTGCAACAGTTCCAAGTGACGTTTGAGCAGATCAAGAAAAACTTCGAATACACCTTCCTCACGCTGTTTGGCGGCGGGCGGGCGCATCTCGAGCTGATCGCGTCCGAGGATATTTTAGAGAGTGGCATTGAAATTGTTGCGCAGCCTCCGGGCACGAAGCTCAAGGGAATCACGCTGCTCTCTGGAGGGCAGAAAACGCTGACGGCGGTCGCCTTGCTCTTCGCGCTGTACATGGTGAAACCCTCGCCGTTCTGCTTGCTCGATGAGCTCGACGCGCCGCTCGACGAATCGAATATCGGGCGGTTTACGGACCTGTTGAAGAAGTTCGTGGGCGAATCCCAATTTATCATCATTACGCACAACAAACGCACCGTCTCGGCGGCGAGCACGATTTATGGCGTAACGATGGAAGAACGGGGCGTCTCGAAAACGGTCTCGATGCGGTTCAACGCCGAACGGGGCGACATCGAGGCGAATCCGCAGAACATCGCCGAGTCGGTGCGCGGAGCGAAATTGGACGCCACCCGATCTCCGGGGCGATGAAGCGCCGCCGCATCAAGCTAGTCTGGGGTGCGGCTGGGGTGATTCGGGGCCGGTGGTATGGGGGTGTGCTCGGTCTGTACGACCGGCGAGAGGGAAAGCGCGAAGACGGGTTTGCGATCAGCGTGCGCGGAGTGATGAGTTGGGGGATGGTCATGCTGGTGGCGGCCTATGTCGCGGGCACCGCGGCGCTGTGTTTATTTTGGCAGCGCAACCCCTATTGTTTGCTCACTTACGGCGATGCGTTTTGGTATCCGGTTTCGCGGGCGTCCGTCGCGGCGAAGAAAGGGCAGGCCTTGATCGCCGAAGGGCAGGACTTGTTGAAGGCAAATAAATGGACGGATGGTGCGCGGGTGTTGCGGCAGGGACTCACCTTATACCCGGGCGACATGAAGGGGCGGCAGGCGCTGGCTAAATTTTACCTGATGGCCAACCAGCGGACGCAGGCGGTGAGTGTGTTGAGCGAGGGATTGGCGAAGGATTTTCCCGGCAGGAGTTACTTGCAGAGCCTCTTTTCCGTCGCGGCAGAGGGTGAGGATTTCGACCTTATCGTCGCCACGATCGACCGCTTTCTGCCGCTCGTGAAGGGCGCCCGAGCAGACGTTGATCGCCGGTGGCTGGCGGCGCAGAAATTTTCTGCGCTGATGAGGGCGGACCGCCGGACCGAGGCCCTCGTGTTCGCGGAGTCTGAGGAACCGGGGGAGCTGGCCTCTGACCACCGGGTCTTGGCTTTGCTGGAATTGGGGCGCACCGCCGAAGCGGCGGAGGCTCTTGCGGCCTGGGGGACGCGACCGGGGGCCGACTTGCAAGCGGTGCGCCGGTTCCGGGTGCGCGTCAGCCGCGCAGTCGGGCGACTGGACGAGATGGAGCGCGCGCTGGAGGAACTACGGGCGGCTGCGCCCGACGATCCGGGGCAGGCGGTCTATGGCACCGTGCAGCGCGCCCTCGCTGGCCGGGAGGATGCGGCGAAGGTCGCGCTCGAGGATTATCTGTTTCGTTTCGGCGGCTCGGCTGCGAACCTGAAAATGGCCGCGACTACGCTGGCGGAGATAGGCAGTCGCGCGTTGTTTGACCAGTGTCTGGTGGCGGTAAGCGAACGGGGTTTTCCGCCGCGAGCGTTTCAGGTATTGAATGTGCAGTTACACGTGCAGCGGGGCGAATGGGCGGAGGCGGCGATGGTGCTGGGGTTGATGCAGCCGTCGCCGGGTCAAACGGTGCCAGCAGCCGAGCAGGTCTGGCTTGAGTGGATGGGCCGACTGGTCGCAGCCGCGGCAGCGCCCGGGGAAGCCGCCCAGAGCTCGCTGTTGGAATTCTTACGGAGCCGACCTTGGCCGATGGCGGTGTTTCGCCCGGTGGTGGAGGCGCTGCGGCTGGCTGGTCGGATGGAGACGGCGCGCGC
>CANIJN010000256.1 GCA_947467625.1 Opitutia bacterium
GCGACAACGCTGCGGCGCTCGCCCGCTTCGACGAAGCCATCGCTACGCACCCCGATTTCCCCAATGCCTGGCACGGCAAAGCCCTCACCCTCTCGCGCGATGGCGCCCCGGCCGCAGCGGCGGACACCCTCAAGGCGATGTTCCGCCGCGCCGTGGCGCAGGATGCCCGTGCGGAGCCGGTCTTCGAGCAGGCGAGCCACCTGTTTCTCTCGGTCGAGACCGCCCTCGCGCAGCGCGGCGAATCGGAAGCATTCAAAGCGGTGGAGGACTATCGGCGCACGATTGAGCGCGAGTCCGGCTACCCAGTGGAAATCGTGGAAGACCAACTCCCCGGCGGGATCGCCGGTCGCGCGCAGATGGCGTGGAAACACGGGCGTGACCATCACGTGGTGACCGTGCGCAAGTCCCCCCCCCCCCAGCCGGTTCCGCTGTCGCTGACGTCGCACCTCGTCGCCCACGAGCTGACGCACATTCGGCTGGAGACGGAGGCGCGTCGCACCGGCCGCAATCGCTTCTTCACCACCACCGCCGAGACGCACGCGCGGGCGATGCGGGCGCTCGCGCCGGACATTCGCCGCCTCGAGCAGCAGCGCTACAGTCCGGACGCCATCGAACGTGTCGTGCAGGAACTCGTGTCCGGCACGTGCGGACTGCTCTTCAACACTCCGCTCGACCTGCTGATCGAGCGCCGCCTCGACGCCGAGCTGCCCGCCCTGCGTCCCCTGCAAATCCTCTCGCTCGTGCAACTGGCCACCGAAGCCCGCACCGCGACGCTGAATCCCGAAATCCGCCAAGTGACGCCGCGGCGGATTCTCCACGCCGTCGGCGCCTGCAACGGTGCCCAAGCCCTCTTTCTCGATCACCTCAGCGGCGGGGCCACGCGCGCCTGGGCGCCGTATCGCCGGCTCGAAACGGCCGAACTCTCCGAAAAACTCTGGCGCCACTGGCAACAACGCCAACCCGCGCTCACACCCGGCGACGAATACGATCTCGTCGATGAATTCGCCGACCTCGTGGGCCTGCGCGATTGGTATGCTTGGAAACCGGACCCCGGCGACCAGCAGCCCGCCGCCGATGACGTGGTGCGGGAAGGCACGAGTAATCCCGAGCTGTTGCGCGCGAAGCATCCGGCCGCCGTGTGGTTTTTGCTCAATGCGCTCAAGCGCTACGCCCGCTTGGCCGACGCGGACGTGCGGCAAATCGCCCTCGAAGCCGCGCTCCTCGGCCGCGAAGGCCTCGACTACGCGAGCGCGGACAAAAACTACACGCTCCGCGCCCTGCCCGGTGAAACGTTCAGCGGGCTGGAGCTGATGTGCCTGATGCACGCCGGCTTCAAACGCCTCGCGCCGGGCGAAGACACCGGGATGAACCTCGACGAGCCGTTTCTCACGGCGCTGGAGCTTTTTCAGAACTGCGAGGGGCCTTGATGCGCGCCGATCTCTTCGCCACCGTCACACCATGAAGCGTGCCGCCAAAATTAATCCGCAAACGATGAACGCCCCGACGAAAGCGGACCGTGCACCGATGAATCGCGGGCTCGGCGCTGCGAAGGTGGCGAAGCAGGATGAGTTCTACACACAGTATGTGGACATCCAGAAAGAGGTGGAGGCCTACCTGGAGTTCGATCCCGACACGTTCCGCGGCAAGGTGGTTTACTGCAATTGCGACGACCCCTTTGAGAGCAACTTCTTCCGCTACTTCGCCGCGAACTTCAACAAGCTCGGGCTGAAACGACTCATCAGCACCAGCTACGACGGCTCGCCGATCGCCGGGCAGTTGGAACTGTTCCCGGAATACAACGAGGGAAACGGCAGGCGCAAGAAGCCGAAGGCGCTCGCCGTCATCCTCGACCGTGTGAAGGACGAGGACGGAGACGGCGCAGTGAACATCGAGGACGTGAAGCTCTTCCTCAAGCGCAACAAGGCCTCGCGGATCGCCTTGAAAGGTGACCACACTTACGGCGGTGGCGATTTCCGCAGCGCCGAGTGCATCGCCTACCTGAAAGAGGCGGACATCGTGGTGAGCAATCCGCCGTTTTCTTTGTTCAAGGAGTATGTTGCCCAGCTCGTAGAGCACGGGATGAAGTTCCTTATCATCGGCAACACCAATTCAATTACCTACTTGGAGGTTTTTCCACTTATTAAGGACAATAGAATGTGGCTGGGATGCACGAATTTTAACGTCGGGATGTTTTTTACGGTGCCCGACGACTGGAAGCGCTTTCACCACATTGATAAAGAAACAGGTCGGAAAATAGCACGAGTCTCAACGTCGTGCTGGTATACAAACCTCGACCACGGTCGCCGCCATGAACCTTTACAGCTCATGACTATGGCGGAGAACCTAAAGTATAGTAAGACCCTACGAGGAAAGTCGGCATATGACCGCTACTTCAACTACGATGCGATCGACGTCGGCACCTATAAGGAAATTCCCAGCGACTACGACGGCGTTATGGGTGTCCCGGTAACCTTCCTCGACAAATATAACCCCGACCAATTTGAGATAGTGGGAAACAGTGACGACGGAAATATGATGCGTGAGCTTGGTGTCCGCGCTCTTGGTAAGGAGTTCATTAGCGCATATCGCGCTCGTGGAGGCACTGGCCACTATAGCCCTGGCATGCGAATGCTTGGCCTGCTGGAACCTCAGGCGCGGGTCATCTTCAAGCGCCTTCTAATCCGCCGTCGCACAAAGCCGATCAAACAAAAGAAAAAGTGAAGACCACTCTCCGAACCGACACCACCGTCGCCGACATCTGCCATGGGTTTGTATACAACAAACTCGAAGGCAAAGGGCTCTTCGGGCTGGGCGGGAAACTCACCATTCAGCCGGAATACCAGCGCAACTACCTCTATGCGGATGGGGGCGGCAAGCGGGAGATGGCCGTCGTCGAGTCCATCCTGAAGGGTTATCCGCTGGGGCTGATTTATTTCAACAAAGTCGCGGCGGAAAAATTTGAAGTGTTGGACGGCCAGCAGCGGATCACGAGCATCGGGCGCTTTGTGACGGGGAAGTTCGCCGTCATGGCCAACGGCAATCCGATGTATTTCGAGAGCCTGCCTGCCGATCAACAAGCGAAGATTCGGGAGTCGAAGCTACTGATCTACGAGTGCGAGGGGACGGAGACGGAGATCAAGCAATGGTTTGAGACGATCAACATCGCCGGCGTGCCGCTGAATCCGCAGGAGCTTTTGAACGCGATCTATTCAGGGCCGTTTGTGACGCTCGCCAAGGTGGAGTTTAGCAACAGCCAGAACGCGAACATTCTGAAATGGAGCGCGTATGTGAAGGGCAGCGCGAACCGGCAGGAGTTTCTGGAGCGGGCGCTGGACTGGGTGAGTTGGAGTAAGGACCAAAGCGACAAGCGAGTCGGCAACTACATGAGCGCGCATCGCAACGACACGAACATCCAGGAGCTGAAGACCTACTTTAACAGCGTGATTGATTGGGTTTCGACCGTGTTTGCGGATGTGCTACCGGAGATGAAGGGGCTGGAGTGGGGCCGACTCTACGAGGAGCACCACGGCAAGTCCTACGATCCAGCCGAGATCTCGAAGAAGGTGAAGAAGCTCGCCGCCGATGACGCGGTGACGAGCCGGAAAGGGATCTTCGAGTTTCTGCTAGGTGGCTCAGTGGACACGAGGTTTTTGGAGGTGCGGGTATTTGATAAGAAGGTAGCGCGGGCCGCCTACGAAAAGCAGTCGCAGGCAGTCGCAGGCAAGAGAAAGTCCAACTGCCCGCTCTGCGCAGTCGGGCACGGCGCGAGCAACGCCCGGATTTATAAGTTCGAGGAAATGGACGCCGACCACGTGGCCGCGTGGAGCAAAGGTGGGGATAGCTCCGCTAAGAACTGTCAGATGCTGTGCGTCACTCACAACCGGGCCAAAGGGAATCGATAAACGAGTTGTGCCGAAAGTTCATCAAGTTTGCGACGCGCATCACGCCTTTCATGTATAAGAAGAAGCTCTTCGTTTTGCTGCCGACGCACACCTCTGGCGTCAGTGCTGGCGAACTCAGGCTCGGGCTACAGAACAGCGAGTTGCGGTTTGAGCTGCTGCTGGAAAACGATTGGCAGCAAACGGTTCCGGCGGCTCTAAGTTGAGGTCATGCACACACTCGGCGACATGGCCAAGGCGCTGAATCGCTCGCAGCTCTATTTGCGCGAAGTGTTGAAGCGGTTTGAAGTGCCACTCGCCAAGGACGACCGCTACTCGGCCGCTACGCTGGCCTTCCTGCGCACGGTGATTTTCCTCCGCACGCTCAACATCGGCGAAGAGCGGTTGCGCGACCTCTGGCATCTCGAAAAGAAGTTGCTCCAATTGCTCTACGTAGACTCGGCCGGCTCACCCACGTGGTTTCTGGATGCCTGTGGATTGACGAGTCACCCACGGCGTCGGCTGTTGCTCAGCAATTTCGATCTCGGCTTTGCGCTGCCCGCGCGGGCCGTGCAACTCGGCCTGAATTTCGCGGAGGTGCGGGCGGAGCTTTTTGCCGGGAAGGAAATGGGCGAAGACGCGATCCGGGTCTTGGGCGAAGTGCTCAAACTTCATCACGCGATTTGCGGGGACCTCGCGGCCGAGCGAGTGATGGTCACGGCTGCGAATCGGTGGGCGCGGCGGTTTAAGTAGTTTCGCCGCCATGTCCGACTCGCCAGTTCATCCCTCTCTCGACGACCCCCTCACCCGCGCGGAGGATTTGACGCTGTTCTCCATGCGCGCGCGAGGAAAGGTGCTGCCGACGCTGCTCGCGGTGGGCGCGGGCGGGCCGATCTGTTTCATCCCGTCGTCGCTGAAGGACGAGCGGGCCAAGGACCAGTTTGCCGCCATCGCGCGGCTCATCTGCGTGGCGCACGCGGCGACGGTGGCGGTGATGATCATCGAGGCGTGGATGAAAACGGCGTCGCCGGACGGCACGCTCGATCGCACCGTGCCTCCGTCGCAATCGCTCCACCGGCGGGAAGTCGTCGTGCTCACCGGTGAATCGCATACCGGTTGTCGACAGAAGCTCATGCCGATCATCCGGACGGGCGCGGGAAAGTTCTTCGGATTCGGGGAATTCACCACGCCACCGGAGACGACGTTCAGCGGGCGTTTCGCGCAAATCCTCCCGCCGAAAGCGCCGACGTCGGCCGAGCAAGAAAAGGCGGCGGCACTGCTCGCGGTGCTGGGCGTGACCGCGGAGGGGCTGCGGCGCGATTGGTCGGCGAATTGAGTGGCGTGGGCGCAAGGCGGCGGACTGAAGTCCGCCCTACTTAGGGTCGGGGCTTCGCAGCGTAGAGCGTTCTTGCATTTATCCGTTTCGATGGCGGAGCCCGGTTGGAGACCGGTCCTACGGCGCTACACCGCGGGGACTTCGCACCAGAAGATGCGGCCGCGACCGCCGGTTGCGCGGAAGTCGGCGCCGGCGGACCCGTTTTGGGATTCGACGAGGTGTTTCAAGATCGCGAGGCCGAGGCCGTTGCTTTCTTCGCCGGCCGTCAGTGTCGGACGATAGGGCGGACTTTGAGGCAAAAAATCCTCACTCTGGGAGTGCGTTTTGGCGGCTGCGTGAACATCTTTCTCCCATGAACCTCGAACGCATCACCGTTGATCCCGCCGTCATGTCGGGCAAGCCGTGCATCCGCGGGCTTCGCGTCACGGTGGCCAATGTGCTCCGGCAACTCGCCAACCACCGGACAACGGAACAGATCGTCGCCGCCTACCCGTATCTCGAACCGGCGGACATCGACGCCTGTCTCGGCTACGCGGCGCTGCGCGTCGATGATGAAGAACTTGCGGTCTCCGGCCCTTGAAACTGTTGGTCGATATGAACCTCAGCCCCGACTGGGTGCCGCTGCTGGCGGCACGCGGTTGGGAAACTCGCCACTGGAGTCAGCTTGGCTCCGCCCATGCCCCGGATACCGAGTTGATGCGCTGGGCGCGCGCGGAGGGCCACGTGGTGCTCACGCAAGACTTGGACTTTTCCCAGCTCCTCTTCGCGACGCGCGACGGCGGCCCCAGTGTGGTGCTCTTGCGGATGGAGAATGAATTCGACGCGGCGGCCCGGGCCCGGGTCTGCGCGGCGCTCGCCCAAGCCGAGGCCGCGCTGGCCGCCGGTGCTTTGCTCACCATTTCCGGGCGCCGCGTGCGGCTGCGCCGTCTGCCTCTCGTTCCCTAAACGCCATGGGTAGGCGGGGCTGGGCGGCGCAGCGGGGTGTTGCGACGCGAGGTCGCAACTTACCTTGGAGGCGCGCCCGGCGGTCGCGCCCTCCCTTTCGATTGGGGCGCAGGGGGCGGCGGCGTTGCTCGCAGTGCTCGGTGTGACAGCGGAGGGGCGGCGGCGCGATTGGTCGGCGAATTGACGGATCGCAGGCACGCAGCGTGATCGCCCGCAGTGGCGTGGGGCGTGGGGTGATCGCTCCGTGGTCGTCGCGCCGGTTACGGCGCAGATGTGCGCAAGCGCAGAAACGTGGCGCAAGCCAGCCTTTGCGCCACTTCGCACGTGATACCAGTGAAAAGCCGTAAACTAAACATTAACAGATATAAGACTCCGAGTTTCGCGTCATTTCTTCGTTTTTTCTGGCGCAAGTGATCGCCTTGCGCCACATCTTGCGCCATATCCCTCCGCCATGCCCAAAGAAATCCCCCCCACCGAACTGAATGCCGTCCTTCGGGCGGTCACGGCCCTGCAGCCTCCGGCGTCGCTAGAGGAGATCGCCGGCCGGCTACCGCGTTCGTTTGCGCGCCGGACGTTGCAACGCCGGCTCGCCCAACTCGTGACCGAAAGCCGGCTCACCGCTCTCGGCACGCGCGCCGGTCGGCGCTATCAGGCGCCGGGTCTCGCCGCACCGCTGCCGGCCGCATCGGTGCCGTCGCACGAGCCGGCATCAGGATTCGTCGCCGACGCGCCCGCCGAGTTCGATCCCATCCCTCTGTCCAGCGCCGCCCAACACACCAAGAAACTCGCCAACCGGCCGCTCACCCTGCGCAAGCCGGTGGGGTATGTGTTTTCGTTTCTCGACGGCTACCGGCCCAACGTGTCCGCGTATCTTTCGCCGGCGTTGCGGAAAAAACTCGCCGCGCTCGGGCGGACCACGCGCGAGGCCCTGCCCGCCGGCACGCACCTGCGCAAGGTGATGGACCGGCTGCTCATCGATCTCTCGTGGAATTCGAGCCGGCTGGAAGGCAACACCTACTCGTTGCTCGAAACCCAACGGCTCCTCGAAGCGGGCGAGGCGGCCGAGGGCAGAGCGGCCCACGAGACGCAGATGATCCTCAATCACAAGGCAGCGATCGAGCTGCTCGCGGAGCAC
>CANIJN010000257.1 GCA_947467625.1 Opitutia bacterium
CCGATCGCCAGCAGCAGGTAGAGCGAAAGAATTTTCGGCAGCGGGGACGGTAGCTCGAGATCGCTTCGCACCAAGGTCGCGCTCAGGCCAAGGAGGAAAAACAGAATCGGCGGGCTCAGGAAGTTGGCGAGTAACTGAGCGGTCGTCATGATGGAGGCCCCCTACTTCTTGGCCTCGGGGCTCCGGGCAGGAATCAGCCACGACATGAGCACGGAGGTCGTGAGCACGGCGCCAATGACCAAGAGCGAGGTGCCGGTCGTGATCTTTACCCAGTGTTCGATCAGCATCTTTACCCCGATGAAAACGAGAATCACGGAAAGGCCGACCTTGAGGAAACGGAAGAGCCCCATAATGCCGCTGAGGGCAAAGTAGAGCGACCGCAGGCCGAGGATCGCAAAGATGTTCGAGGTCAGCGCGACGAAGCTGTCCTTGGTAATCGCGAGGACGGCGGGTAGGGAATCGAGCGCGAAGACCACGTCGGTCGTTTCAATGACGATCAGCACGATGAACATCGGCGTGGCCATGCGGCGGCCGTGGTGGACGGTGAAGAAATGACCGTGGTCGTTGGCGGGAGCGACCGGGAAGAAGCGGCGGAAGAGGCGGACGGCGGCGTTGTGCTCGGGGTCGACCTCGGTGTCTTTGCTGGGCAGGGCCATCTTCACGCCGGTGTAGACGAGAAAGGCCCCGAAGATGTAGAGCACCCAGTGAAAGCGCGCGATGACGCTCACTCCGACCAAAATAAAGACCGCACGCATGACGACCGCGCCGATGATACCCCAGAAGAGCACGCGGTGTTGGTATTTCGAAGCGACCTTGAAGTAGCCGAAGACCAAAATGAAGACGAAGACGTTGTCGACGCTCAGGCAGAGCTCGATGAGATAACTGGCGAGAAACTGCTGGCCGAGTTCGGGCCCTCGGAAGTGCCAGACGCCGCCGCCAAACGCGAGTGCGAGGGTGCCCCAGACGGCACACCAGCCGAGCGCCTCCTTCATGGAGACGACGTGCGAGTCGCGCTGAAACACGCCTAGGTCGAGCGCGAGCATGGCGGTGATGAACAAAAAAAATGTACCCCACGCCCACAGGGGCATGGCGTCGATGGCGGCGAGGAACATGAACATGGTCGCGGAGATTGGCGGGAGGCCGGCGCGGCGGGCAAGCGGGTACTTCAGGAATGGAATCTCACCGCCCCGTCCCACAGGGCACTCTGATTCCCGGTGGGAAGGCGGTGCCCGGGGCAACTCTGGCACCGGCGTGGACGGGTAAACCGGTGGCAAACCGCTTTGACACGGCGGAGGCGGGCCGTTGAGTCGCACCCATCCATGAAGCAATTTTTCAGGCTCAGTCTCTGCACCCTCGGCTTCCTTTTTGGCTCGGTCGTCGGCGCGGCCGAAGTGCCCGCGACGACGGTGCAGGGCGGCGCTGCGGCGCAAGCGACCGCGGCGGCGGTCGCAACCGGCAAAGCCACCGCCCGCCCTCCCGACCTGCTGGAACATATGGTCGATGTGATCCTCGACCTCTTCAATGTGAAGAGCAGCGGTAACACCGTGTCCCACTATGTTATTTGTGCGCTGTTCCTCGTCAGCGCGATTCTGCTCCGTCGGTTTCTGACGACGATTTTCTTCAACCAGCTCAAGAAGCTCGCGTCGAAGACTGAGACGACGCTCGACGACAAACTGTTCCCAGCGATGGAATCGCCCGTCGCGGCGTTCGTGATGGTGACGGGTATTTTTGCGGCGCTGAAGGTGCTGAAGCTCTCCGAGACCGCGGACCAGAGTATCGCGGCCGGCTCGACGGTCGCGTTTTCGTTGGTGATTTTCTGGGGGCTGTTGCGGGCGTTCGACTCGATCATCGAACACGCGGCCGAGATCGCGAAAGTGAAACAGATGGGCATCGCGGCCTTTATGCCGTGGATCAAGAAATCGCTCATCGCGGTGTTTGTGGTCGTGGGCACGTTGATGACGGTTCAGAGCCTCGGCTATAACGTCTCGACGATTTTGCAGGGCCTCGGCATCGGCGGCTTGGCCTTCGCGCTCGCCGCGCAAGACACGATCGCGAATCTCTTCGGCTCCATCGTCGTCGCCATCGATCAACCCTTCAAAATTGGCGAGACGGTGAAGATTGGTACGCACACTGGTACGGTTGAGGACATCGGTCTGCGTTCGACGAAGATTCGGCTGATCGACAAGTCGCTCGTCGTGATGCCAAACAAGTTGGTGTCGTCCGAGGCGATCGTGAATCTCTCGCGTTTTACGCAGCGGCGCGTGGAGCAAGTGATCGGGCTGACCTATGACACGACGTCGGAACAGCTCGCGGTGATCGTGGAAGACTTCCGCGGGATTTTGTTGGCAGAGCCTGAGGTCGATCCGACTTCGGTCATGGTTTTTTTTCGCGATTTGAGCGCGTCGTCGCTCGATGTCTGGGTGGTTTATGCGAGCCGCGGGGCTGACTTGAAAGAAGGCTTTGCGCTCAAACAGCGGATGAATCTCGCGATCATGCGCGCCGTGGCGGCGCGGAGGTTGTCGTTCGCGTATCCGACGTCGGTGATGCACCTCGAAGGACCGGTGGCGAAGGCGTTAGTGGGCGGCAAGGGCTGAGCTCCGCTCCAGCGGCGTATCCGCAGGTCGACGGGTGGTACTGCCGTTTCGCCGGAACAGCGGCCCGCCGGCAATCGAGGATTGTCCCATGGGTGGGCGTAGCAACCGGGGCTGGAATGCCCGTGGCATTTCAATCCGCTGGCAGCAGCATCGCCAGCGCGCGGCGGACGGCTGCACGGTCAGGAGCGGCCAGCGCACCTGCCTTCCTCAGCACAAAGCGTTCGTCCAGGGTGAAAAGTTTCATGCGCACGACGGAGGGATGACTCAGTCCGGCCGCCTTGAGGTCGAGCAGGGTCACGTCAAGCGGCCAGCCGCGGTTTTCGTGGCTCGTGATCATCGCGAGCGCGAGATGCGCGGCGCGGTCGTTAAAGCCCTGCGCCGAGAGCACGAGCGCGGGACGCCGTTTGATCGCGGCGCTGTCCGTGAACGGAAACGGAACGACGACAACCTCGAAGGCCCTAAAGATCACGGTAGGCTCGCTCGTCGTTGGCCGAATGCCACTCGTCGCTCAGCGTATCGGCGACGGCTTTGGCGAACACGTGGTCGGCGGGCCGGGCTTTCTGGAGGAAGATGTGGCCGTCGCGGAACTTAAACGCGACGGAGTCACCCGGTTTGAGGCGGAGTTTCTCGCGCACACGCCCGGGGATGGTTGCCTGGCTTTTGCTCGTAAGTTTACTAACGGAGAGGGTCTGCATGGCGAGTAAGAGCGGTATTACACACCGCACTGGGGTCAAGCGCACTGTAGAATCAATCCAGCGTCTGCCGGTAGCGTTTCACGCCGATGGCCATGGCGACGACGAGGAACGCGAGCAGCGGCCAAAGGTGCGGCGCGATTTCGGTGAGGCCGTTTCCTTTTAACAAAATGCCGCGCACGATGCGGAGGTAGTGGGTGTTGGGCAGAATCGAGCCCACCCACTGCGCCCACTCGGGCATACCGCGAAAAGGAAACATGAAGCCCGAGAGCAAGATTGACGGGAGAAAAAAGAAGAAAGCCATTTGCACGGCCTGGAGTTGATTTTTAGCCAGCGTGGAAAACGTGATGCCCATCGCGAGGTTTGCCGCGATGAAGAGCAGCGACACCGCGTAGAGCAGCAGCAGACTGCCGATCATCGGCACGTGAAACACGAAGTGGGCTGCGACCAAAATGAGGGTCACCTGAATGTAGCCGACCACGATGTAGGGGAGGATTTTTCCGAGCATGACCTCGAAGGGCCGCACCGGTGTCGAGAGCAGGTTCTCCATCGTGCCGCGTTCGCGTTCGCGAGTGATGGCGAGGGCGGTGATGATCACCATTGTCATCGTGAGCACGACACCCATGAGGCCGGGGACGACGTTGTACTGGGTGATGTTCTCGGGGTTGTAGTGGGCGTGGAGCTGGAGATCGATCGGGCCGGCTTTGGCGCGGAGGCGTGCGAGCGGGCCGGTGAGGTCGCGGTCGAGCACGTGATCGGCGATGGCGCGCACGGCGTTGAGAGCGGGGCCGGTCGCGGAGGGATCGGTGGCATCGGCCTCGATGAGTAGCGAGGGGCGCTCGCCGCGGAGGAGCCGGCGGGAGAAATCTTCGGGGATATTAATCACGAACTGCACTTCGCCGAGTTGCAGGAGGCGGTGGGCCTCTGCTTCGGTCGCGGCTTCGTGCGTGAGTGTGAAGTAACCACTGGTGCTTAGCGCGGCGACGAGGGTACGGGCGAACGGTCCCTGGTCGGCGGCGCGGAGGGCGGTGGGGAGGTGCTTGGGGTCGGAGTTGATCGCGAAACCGAAGAGCATGAGCTGCATCAGGGGGATGCCGACCATCATGCCGAACGTCACGCGGTCGCGTTTCATCTGGATAAACTCCTTGAGCACGATGGCCCACAGGCGATGGAGCGTGAAGCGGGACGCACTCATGCGAAATTATCTTTCGCGGAGTCCATCAAACTGATGAACACGTCTTCGAGGCCGGAACGGATTTTTTTCCATTCGTGACGCGGATCGCGGACGCAGGTGAGCGAGGCTTCGAGGGCGGCGGCATCGCGCCCGCTGACGTGGAGCGTCGTGCCGAAGGCGACGACTTGCTCGATGCCGGGCAGGCCGCGGATTTTTTTGGCTAGTTCGAGGAGGTCGGGACCAGTGACGCTCCAGGTCGTGAGGCGCACACTCGCGAGCACGTCGTCGAGCGTGCCGTGGGTGAGGAGTTTGCCATAGGCGAGGTAGGCGAGGCGGTGGCAGCGCTCGGCTTCATCCATGTAGTGCGTCGTGATGAGCACGGTGAGACCCTCGGCTGCGAGGCGGTGAATCTCATCCCAAAACTCGCGGCGGGCCTTGGGGTCGACTCCGGCGGTGGGTTCGTCGAGGAGGAGGAGTTGCGGTGAATGGATCAGGCAGGCCGCAAGGGAGAGGCGTTGCTTCCAGCCACCGGAGAGCTGGCCGGCGAGCTGGTGGCTACGATTGGCCAAGCCGAGGCGTTCGAGGCTGCACTGCACGGCGGAGCGGCGGTCGGGGAGATTGTAGAGACGCGCGATGAAATCGAGATTTTCGCGGATACTCAGGTCCTCGTAGTAACTGAATTTTTGCGTCATGTAGCCGACATGGCGTTTGATGTCGGACTGCTGCGCACGCACGTCGTAGCCGAGGCACGTGCCGGTACCGGCGTCGGGGGTGAGCAGGCCGCAGAGCATGCGGATGAAGGTGGTCTTGCCGCTACCGTTGGGGCCGAGGAAGCCGTAGATTTCGCCGCGGCGTACGCGGAGATCGATGGCGTTGACGACGGTCTTGGAGCCGAAACGCTTGGTGACTCCGGTGACGTCGATCGCGAAGTCGGAGCCCGGGGAGGCGGCGGCGGGTGGGTCGGACATGGCGACGGTGGCGCGGCGGGCGGGTCAGAGCGCAGCCTTAGTGCTGCACGTCGACGGGTTGGCCCGGATGGAGATCGCGGGTGACTGAGGGGTCGGCGAAAACGGCTTCGACGAGCCAGACGAGTTTCGCGCGGTTCTCGCGGTTGTAGAGGATCGGCGGCGTGTATTCGGGTCTCGGCGACAGGTAGCTGACCCGGGCTGCGAGCGGCGCGTGGCCGGTGAGCGCGACGCGCACGGTATCGCCGGACTTGAGGGCGGCGAAGGCGGACTCGGAGACGTAGAAACGAACTTTGAGGTTTTCCGGCGGCAACAGGGCGACGACGGGCAGACCGGCGGCGACGAACTCGCCCTCGCGGTAGAGGGTGTCGTAGACGAGGGCGGCGCGGGGGGCGGACGGGGATTTCTGAGTGACGTTCCAGTCGGCGCGGTCTTTGGCGGCGGCGGCGGCGCTGGCCTCGGCTTCGGCGGCGGCGATGGCATCGGTGCGGGCGCCGAGGCGGGCGGTCGTGAGTTGCGAAGTGAGCTCATCGATGGCGCGGGTATTGCGCTCGTGAGTGAGGCGGGCGCGGTCGATTTCGGCGGCGGCAATGACGTTCGTCTTGAAGAGATTTTCTTGGCGGGCCAGTTCGAGTTTCGAGAGCTCGGCACTGGCACGTGTTTGGGCGAGGCGGGCTTCGAGGGTGGCGAGTTCACTGGGGCGCGAGCCTTTTTGCAGGTCGGCGAGCCGGGCTTGTGCGGCACGAAGTTGATCGGCGGCCTGGCGTTGGGCGGCGAGATCTTGGCCGCGTTCGAGGGTGAAGAGCGGGGCGTCGGCGGCGACCCGCGCGCCTTTGACGACCGCGAGCGTTTCCAGTCGGCCGGCGAGCGGCGAGGCAACGTAGACGAAGTCACCCTCGAGATAGCCTTGCCAGCTGTTCGGGGCCGGGGGGGAGCATGCGGCGAGAGCGAGGACAGCAAGCGCGGCGGCGGTAAGAGGGAGGAAGTGGCAGCGCATGCCAAGCAATTGGCAGGGCCGGTGCCGGTCTCCAAGGACGAAAGCGCTCTGACCGCGCGGGCACCCATCTCCGAGTTGTCGATTGTCCGGGAGGGAAGGGGATCTTGCCCTTGTTTGTCGTTCCCTCCGATCCCACGGCCGAGACGCCCGTGCCGCGCCCTTGCCGGCGCGGCGAAGATTCCCGTCACTTGACGCGGGGAGCGGGCCTCCTATCACTTCCCATCCTCCGCCATGTCTCCCCGCACCCTGATGTCTCTCCGTTGTTGGGCCCTCGCTGGGTTGGCGCGGTTGGCCGCAGTCGAATCGGCTGCGCAACCCTCCCCTTCGCCGTTCTTGCCTCATTCCGTGGCGGTGGCGAACGCGCCGGCGGTCGGTGCGCCGATTGAGTTTCGCGGCCTCATGGAGACCTCGGAGGGGATGCGATTTCGTATTTACGATCCGGCGCGGAAGGCGGGGGTGTGGGTGAAGCTCAATGAGCGCGACCCCACGCTCGACGTGGTGGCCAAACAGTTTGTGCCCGAAGGCGAGACCCTCGTGGTCGAGCATCAGGGGCGGACGCTCACCTTGGCGCAGCGTGTGTCCAAAGTCGTGTCGTCCGGTTCGGCCGCGCAAAACATGGCGCCGCCGCCGCCCCAGATATCCAATGTCCCGCAGGCCGTCACTCAGGCGGTCGTGGTCAATCCGACGCCGGCCGACGAAGCGCGCCGGCTCGAGGCGGTGGCTTCGGAAGTTGCCCGTCGTCGGGCTCTGCGCGAGCAAGTGTCGCAGCAAGGCAATCCGCCGCCGGTGCCGCAGCAGCAAATGCAGCCGCGCCAGCCGCCGAATAATCTGCCGAGTGCAGGTCAGCAGCCTCCCCAGCGGAAATAGCTGCG
>CANIJN010000258.1 GCA_947467625.1 Opitutia bacterium
GTGGATGATCCGGGTAATGACCGTGCACCGCCCGATGGCCGATGGGCTGGGGGCGCTACGGCTGATCATCGTGGTGGCGCTGCCGGTGGTCGTCGCGCTGCTGGTGTTGGGCGGCTACGGGCTCACGCGGCGTTGGTTGAAGCCACTCGATCTCATGGTGGCGGAGGCGAACCGGATCACGGCCGAAGATCTCGGCCGACGGCTGCCGGTGGTGAATCCGCATGACGAACTCGGGCGGCTCGCCGGAGTGTTCAACGTAACGCTCGACCGGCTGGAGGAATCCTTCGTGGCGCTGGACCGGTTTGTGGCGGATGCGTCCCACGAATTGCGCACGCCCCTCACGACGCTGCGCAACGTGGGCGAAGTCGGCCTGCGCCGGATCCGGACGGTGGAGGAATACCGCGAGATCATCGGTTCAATGCTGGAGGAGGCGCACCGGCTCCAGTTGCTCACGCAACGCCTACTGGAACTCGCGAGCACGGAGGGCGATGCACCGACGGTGGAGCGCGTGCCGGTGCGGCTCGACGAGGTGGTGCGCCGGTGCGTGGGCGAGCTGGGCATTTTGGCGGAGAACAAGAGCCAACGCTTCCTGCTGGAAACGCCGGAGTGCACCGCGCAGACCGATGCGGTGCTCCTGCGGCAGGCGATCCAAAACCTCGTCGACAACGCGATCAAATACAGCCCCGTCGGCACGACGATTCAGATCAAGGTGCGGGAGGCCGGCGACCACTGGGTCATCGAGGTTACCGACGAGGGGCCAGGCATCGGTGTCGAGCATCGCTCACGGCTCACGGCGAGATTCTTTCGACCCGACAGCGGGCGTGATCGAGGCCGGGGTGGGTTCGGGCTCGGCTTGGCGCTCACGAAAGCTTACCTCCGACTGCTCGGAGGCACCGTGGAGTATGCGCCGGCACCGGGGGGTGGAAGCACGTTTCGACTGACGCTCCCGCGAGGCTGAGGGCACTCGCAGGCGCCGAGATGAAAGGGCGCGACGCCCTTCGTCAGCGGTCGTTGCTGGCCACCCGTTCCTCGAAAACCACCGCGGTCGCGTGGACGGCGAAACTGCGGAGGTGGCCGCGCTCTTGGCTGAGACGCTGAGCGGGCTCCACGGGTTGTAAATCGAGGCGATTGAAGCCCGGGCGCAGCGTGACCTGCACACTGATTTCTTGGCTCGCCTCCCCGATCAGCACCGTTGTTTTTTCGCCCGCGTTGAACACCATGTTCACCTTGCGGGGGTCTGCTGCACTGACGGTGAGACGCACGGTGGCCTGACGGGGCAGCGCAGTGGGATTGTAGTAGGAAAACGCGCCCGGACCGTGGGCCCAACGCGGCTCGCCGGCCCGCGCGCTGTGCCAGCCGTGGCCAAACGTGAGGGTGCGCGCCAGCGGGAGTTTGGGGGTGAGGTTCGGCTCTAGCAGCACGACGACCTGTTCGCCCAAGGCTCCCTCGATGAACTGCGTCCGACCCAAGGCGCGGAGTTCCCCCAGAAGTTTCTCGCCGCGATCCGCGAAGCCGCGCCGGTTGAGATAGAGTGCGGAAAATCCGTAATGCTCGATGCGCCGCACCAGTTCCACCGTCGGGAGTTCTTCGACTTCACGTTGCCAGCGCCCGCGACTGCGGCCTTTGAGCGCGCCGTAGTTGAAGCGCAGCGAGCTCGTCGCGAGAAAGGGGCGGAAATGTTCGTAGTCACCGAGCTGTCCACGCGACCCGACCTCGGGAAACATCATCACGGGGAGCTGAAACACCATCGCCCCTTTCGGCAGGCGACCCTCGAGCAATGTCCCCAACTCGCGATCGGCCGCGAGGCGTTGCGCGATGCGCTCCTGTTGGGCGAGGCCGGGCGCGCGCGGCAGTTGGTCGACGAGCCCCACGACGCTCACGAGCGCCGCGGCGGCGAAGCTTCCCGCCTGCCACCACGCGGGCGCCAGCGCCCACGTTTGCCGGACCCGGCGCTCGCGCCACCAGCGGGACATTTTCGCCGTGAGAAAGAGCAAAACTACTGCCGAAACGAAAATACTGAACCGGTTCGTCGCCCGAAAAATGATCAGCCCGGTGAAGAACGCCATGACGTTGGTCAGCCCGCCAACCGAGGCGAAGGCGAGGACCCAACCGGCCGGCAGCGCGAGGCCGGGCAGGCGCCGCCGCCGCAAGATCGCACGCAACGCGGTCAGCGCGAGCCACACGAAACCGACAATGCCGACGAGACCGAGATAGGGAGTAAACGGCTCGCCATTGCGCCACTCGGACCAGCGGACGTAGCGATGACCGAAAAACGCGAGGGCGTCCCACCGGTGTCCGGCCGGCGGCATAAACAGCTCCATCGGTTTCAAAGCGTAGAGCTCGGTTGCTCCGTAGCCGCGCACGATCGGCGAGAGAGCCACGGTGTCGGACGTAAACAGCCAGACATGCGACTCGACGATGAAAAACGCCAACACCGCCGTCGCCAAGGCCGCCAGGCCGACCCGCAGATTTTCTCGGCGCCGTGCCCCTAGCCACTGGGCGACGAGCGCCCACGCGAGCAGTTGGAGGAAAAGAAACAGCGTATAAGGATTGCTGACACCAATCAACGCCGCGATGGCGACGCAGAACATTCCGCCCCCACTGCGCAGTTGCAGGCGTCGACTCGTCGCCACCAGGCCGCAGGCCAGGAGCGCGGGCGGGACCGTCCACGCGAACACAAGAAACAGATGCGGCAGACCGCGGCTGAAAGTCTGGAAGGTAAAGGCGAACAACAGCGCGCCGGCGAACGCCCATTCCCAGCGCGCGCGCAACCAGCGCGCACACCCGTAAAACGCGAGTGCTGCGCTCACGGTGGCGAGCAGCAGCGCGAGGTTGGCCGCCGCGAATACGCCCACGCCCCGCGCGAGCCACCCGAGCGCGCAGACGAGCGGCAGATCCGACGTGGGATAGGCACTCCAGTTGGCCCCGAACGGCGCGCCCAGCCGGGAAATCACCTGCGGCTGCAACGGCAGGGTATTTCCCTCGGCGGCCGCCTGGATGCGCGCAAATATCTCCAAAGAATCGCCGCGGTAGTCGGTCGGCACGGACCAGCTCGCGAGCGTCCAACGATCATAGTGGGCCGTCCACACGAGCGTCGTGACCAGCACGAGGAGGGCGACGCGCCACTGCGCGGTCAGTCGGGGAAGGAGGGCAATGGGGGGCAAACTCACGGAAACGGAAGTCAGAGGTGACGACCGAGTATAACGGGCAACCATGGACAGGATTTCACGGCGGACGGTCGGGTGCCGCTTAAATTATGGGGCCGCGCAACGACCGGGCGAGATTGGATCTGTGCCAGATCGCGAAAATGGCTTTGGGTTCGGAGTTCCGACTTTAGGCGGTTCCGACTCTGCACGTGCCCGCTGGGAGGCGGAACTCCAAACCCGGAGCTCACGAGCCCTATCTGCACAGTGTCACGCCCACCCGACACAACCTGTTCGCCACTTCCTCGCACGGCGGGTCGGCGCGGCGGCGTATTGCGCGAGGCCGCGCTCATTGGTCGCTCGCGAGCGTGCCTGGGTCTCGCAGCACGAGCCGTTGTTCGGTCATGACGTATTCGGAGGTGCCGCCCTGCTTGATGAGGAAACCGATCTGGTAGTCACCGGAGGGCAGGCCGTCGCGCCGGCAGGCAAACAGGTAGCCGCAGCGCTTGAGTTGCGGATCACCCAGATTGTCCGCCACGTCGGGGCGCTGGGTGCTCACCGTGGAAAAAACGTGGGTCACGGTCGCGGACCGGAGCACCAGATGGATGTGCCCGCGCTCGGAACGCACCCCCGGGATCACGGCCCAGCCGCGCACGAAGGCAGAGCGATCGCTGACAGTGAGTTCATCGACGCGCCCGATGATGCGCTCACTCGGTGCGGCGGCGGGAAACGAACGCGGCAGGCACACGGGCCCCATCCGGTAGACGCCCCGGCGCTCCGCCTCGTTCAGCAACGTCGTCGCACGCGCGGGCATGGGGGACAGGGAAAAATTTCCACGGCCATCGACGCCGTGCTGCTTGAAGCGGGCAGCGGCGATATCGCGGCAGTCGAGCCACGAATCGGCGGCGGAAGCGTAGGTGCGATTCGCGGCGACGTTGAAGATCACCAGCACGGGGAGGCACCACGCGAGCACGGCCAGCGGGCGCCGGGGATCGGAGAAACGCTCGAGGAGCATGAACGCCGTGAGACTCCAGGAAAGCGTGCTGATGATGACGTAACGCGACATCACGAGGCCGCCGACCTGCTCGGCGCGGCCCACGGCCACGAGCGCGAGCGCGGCGACCCCAAACCACGCTAAGGGATAGGCGACGCGTTCGCGCCGGACTGCGCCGTGCGTGCCGAGCCAGCCGAGGGCGGCGAGCAAAGCGACGCCGAGCCACGGGGCGAAGCCGGTGTGTCCGAGGGCGGGGACCGTGCCGAGAAGCGTGAGCCAGTAGCGGAGAATTTCCTGCGCACCGGCGAGGTTGAAGTGGGCGAAGCGGTGCCCGCCGTTGACGGAAAAGCCCAGCGCGTAACCGACGATGACGAGGGTGGCCAAGGCGCACCAGCCGAGGAGCTCCGGGCTGCGGCGGGCGCGCCACAGCATCGCGGCGCCGAGCGGCCAGACCAACAGGCCATGGGCGAGCGTCAGCGTCGCGAGCACGGCGCAAAGACCCGCGATGAACCATGCGGTGCGCGTGCCGTGCGCGAGGGCGGCGACGGTTGCGCCTACATAGAGCAGCACTTGGAAATGATCGATCGAAGAGCCGGACCAGAGAAAGTTTTCGTAGTTCTCAAGCTGAAACAGGCCGAGCGCGAGGACGAGGCCGAGCCGGAGACGGCGGGCGGCGCTGCCGGCACCGACGATCAAAATGGCGCACAACGCGAGGAGACAGCCATTCCCGAGCAGACTAATGATGGAAAAATTCACGGTGCCGGTGAGCCCGTAGCTGGCGGTGAAAAGCAACCGGCTCATGACCATGCGATGCTCGTTATTGACAGCGAACAACTCATCGAGAAAGACGCCCGGCCCGACGCCGGTGTGCAGGCGCATGATCAGCGCGAGGGCGGTTTCAAACTCGTCCCAGTAGGCGACATTGCGACCGGCCTCGGCGGCGCGGAGGCCGATGTAGATGAGCGGGAGGAGGGCCAAACCGACGAGCAAGACAGTCGCCAGCAGGCCGACGCGGGGTGCGCGGCGGTGAGGCACAGAGGATGAGGTGGTCAAGAACATGAGGTAAGGGAAGCGCGGCTATGGCAGACCGAAGGCAAGCGGAGTGGACGAGCCCGGCCGTAGTAGCGCGACGAGACTCCTCCGCCCAAACTAACCCACGTTCACCGATGCAGCCGGAGGCGAAGTGTCGCCAGTTTGGGCAGCTGACATTTTTGTCAGGCGCATCGAGGAGCCTGCTCGACCGGCGGCGAGCAGCAGCCACGTCCTGCGCACCTCGGGCGGATTACGATTTCATCAACGACCAGGAGCACCCGGACCGCACCGGCGGTGAGGAGCGCGGCGACGGGACGGGCGAAGCATAGATCACGCGTCGCGGGGAGCCCTGCGGCCTCCATCGCGAATCGGCAGGCGAGCGCCCCTCTGCACCCGAGTCAGCGGGACGACTTACGCCCGCTGAGTGGCGAGCAGATGCTGGATCGCTTCATTCCAGCCGCGAGGGCCAGCGTCCGCCGTGCGCACGAGGCCGGGGATGTCGAGTTGGGCCCACGTTTGTGCGCAGCGGGCGACCAGATACGGGTGGTCGGCGGAGGTCAAAAGGCCTTCGTCGTTGGCGCTGTCGCCGATGCCCGCGGAGACGACCCGTTGGCCGAACGCGACGGCGTAGAGTCCGGCCACCAGCCGTGCGGCGCGGCCTTTGTCGCTCTCCATGCCGGTGACCGTCCGAAAGCGTCCGCCATGCCGGCAGATCAACCCCTCGACGGAGAGCGCGGCCTCCAGCGCGGACCACTGCGCGGCCGGCCATTGGTCGATGAGGGTCTCGCTAAAGTCGCGCTGCCGGGCACGAGCGGCGGAGGGCTCGTCGAGGCCGGTCAGATCGGCGACTTGGCGAACCGTGAGATCGGCGTAGCCGGCGACAGCTTGGCCGGTCCGCGCACTGGCGCGCGCCAGCCCGGCGCGCACGCGGTCGGCGGATTGACCGAGCACGCGCATAAGCTCGTTGGGGTGGCCCGGGACGCGCGGCCAGTCGGTGACGGCGAGGCCGGCGGAATCCGGGACGAGGACGGCCGCGCCGTTTTCCACGATGTAGGGCGCATGTTCGAGGCCGAGGTCACGACGGAGCGGCCGTTGTTCGGCGGCGGTTTTTGACGAACAGAAAACGACCGGAATGTGCTGGGCCGCGAGTCGCGCGAGCATCTCGCGGGCGGGACCGACTGCAGACGTGTGGGCGTCGAGCAGCGTGCCGTCGAGATCGGTAAACACGATGAGCGGCGGCCGGGGTTTCGCGGGGAGGAGCGGCGTCATGGCACCAGCAAGGCCATGGGGGCGGGGCGCCGACACGGCGGTCCACGAGTGCCTGAACGCCGGCGGCAAAATTGCCGAGGTCGAGGTGTTCCATGCTCGGATACGTGCGGACGGGGGCGAGGGTTTCGCCGTCTTGGAGATAACCGCCCTGCCGGAGCTCGGTGTCGATTTCCTCCTGCAAGGACGGCGGGCAGAGACGGGAGTGGTAGATGGTCGCGAGGGAGCCGCGGATCATGGTGGCGGCGTGGTCGTCGCCTTTGTCGGCGTGGAGGTGGGGATTGCGCGGCTCGATCTGGCAGATGCGGACCATGCGGCGCATATCGCCGTGCTCGGTGGGAAAGACGCCGCCGTAGTGTTCGAGGAGGTCGATGAAGTGGTAGGGTTCGATGGCGTAGCCGGTGGCGTAGCGGATCGACATCGCGAGGTCGAGGGTGAGCGCGTGTTCACCGGCGTTACCGGTTTTCACGATATCGGTCTCGAAGCCGGTGTGATGGCTGAGGAGACGATTGAGGGCGCGGTTGCAGTGGCGGGAGCTGCGACCCCACTTCGCAAAATAAAGGGATTGCTCCACGATCTTGGGCTTCGAGTGCCAGGAAATCCTCACGAGAGTGTGGTCGCCGCCGTTGATGAGAAAGCCGGCGGCGTATTCGCGGATGTATTCGTTGACCGCACCGGGGAAGTAGTTGTCGCTGTCGACAAACCCGACGGTGCGCTTGCCCATCATGCGCGCGAGGAGGGTGCCGATCATCATGCCCTCGGCCTTGCCGGGGCGCACGCAGCCGGTGTCGTCGAGGAGGTCGGGGTAACCGGCCGCGGCAAAC
>CANIJN010000259.1 GCA_947467625.1 Opitutia bacterium
CCCGGATTGCGGATCATGGGGAGAATCTTGCTGGGGTAGGGCGCAACGCCTTCGTTGGAAACATCGAGACAGATGGCGTCGATCTGACTGCCGGGCTGGTCCGCATAACCATATCGATAGCGCATCATCGCCTCGATATTTCCACCGAGCAGCTCCGGCGGTTCGAATGACGCGGAGTCGTATTGGCAAAAAATCCGCCGCGGGCGATCAACGGCAGCGAGATGCGCTGGGCTGAGCCGCAGCGGTGCCGGCGCGACTTCGGCCGCCACCGCCACGATCATCGGGAGTAACAGTGCCGGAGCGAAGCAAAGCAGGAGGGGTTTCATCGGTTGAGGTTTCCGCCGCCAGTGGAAGCAGGGAGCGGGGTCATGGAGTGAAGACGGCGGTTTGGCGAAAATGGGTTATTGCCGGTGAAATCACTTTCGCTTTCGCGTGCAAACGAGTCTGCTGCGGGTCAATTCCCCGCGGTCAGGTCCGCATTTTTTTCATCGTAGTGTCCACGTCTCCCGAAGATTCCCGCTGGTTCACCTTGGCCGTGCAGTCACACGAAGCCGAGTTGCGCGGCTACCTGCGCCGTCAGTTTCCGGCACTCGATGACGTCGACGATCTGGTGCAGGAAGCCTTCGGGCGCCTCTGGCGGGCCCATCTGCTCGGGCCGGTCGCCAATCCCCGGGCCTTTCTTTTCGCCGTCGCCCGCAACCTCGCGTTTGATCGTCATCGCGCCGGATCTCGATTTGTCCTAAAAGCGATAACCGAAGCGGACGCAGAAAACGTCTTCGATGAGGAGCCCTCCGCCGCAGAACATGCCAGCCGCACCCAAGAACGAGAAATCCTCCGCACTGCGCTCCACGCGCTGCCGGACCGCTGTCGTGAAGTCGTGCTCCTCCGCTACATGGAAAGTCTCACCTACAAGGAAATCGCCCAAAGGCTTAATATCTCTCCTGAAACCGTGAAAATCCACCTCGCCAAGGGCCTCCGCCGCTGCGCGGCCCATTTTCAAAACGCCGCAGGAAAATCCCCGTGAACCCCAACGACAAACCTCACGATGCCGGCGGGATCGAACACGAGGCCGCCGACTGGATCGCGCGCCGCGCCGAGGGCCTCACGACCGCGGAGGCTGCCGAGTTTGATCACTGGTGGCGGGCCGACGAGCGCCGTGCCGCGGCGGTCGCACGTCTCGAAGCAGCCGAAGACCGGCTGCGCGGGCTCGCACACTTTGCCGGCGACGGGGAATTTCGCGCCATGCTTCCCGTTGCCGACACGAGGGCGTCGCGCATCCACTGGAAAGTGTGGATCCCTTGGGCGGTGGCCGCCTCGATTGCGGCGGCGTTTTTCCTCACACGTCCCGGTGCGGGCCCGGCCGAGGCGCCGCCGGTTTACGCCACCACGGAGCACGGCTATCAACGGCTGATGTTCGACGGCACAATCGTGCAACTCAACGAGCGCACCGCGCTACGGGCCGCGGGCGATCGCGCCGTGGCGGAGTTGATGCGCGGCGAGGCGTGCGTCGCCGTCATCGCCGGAGCGCCCGGGTTCTCTCTCCAAGCAGGGAAACAGATCGTCCGCTGCATGGCCGGGAATGTCATTGTGCGAGTGGCCGACGGGCGCGTATCCGTACTCGTCACCGCGGGCAGCGCCGAGATCCAGGGCGGCCGCGGAGAGACCCAGCGCGTCAACGCCGGAGAGCGGATGACGATCGACGAGGTGGGCTCCACGCCGGCGCGTTCGGAGCAACTCGCACCCGCGCAGATGCAGGAGGTTCTCGCTTGGCAGGCGCCACGCCTCCCGTTCGCCGAGACTCGGCTCGCCGACGCGATCGAACACTTTAATCTCTTCAATTGGGAACAGTTCGAACTGGTGGATCCCGCGCTCGGCGAACGGCGGGTGAATGGCGTGTTTCGCGCCGATAACGCCGACACCTTCGCGGCCTATCTGCGCCGCGAACACCGCATCGTGTCCGAACGCGTCAACCGCACCTCGTCGTCCGATCGCAACAGCCCCGGGGGCATTTCCATCCTCCTGCGCCTCGCTCCATGAATCTTCTCCTCGTCTTTTTTGGCGCGGCCTGCGCCGCGATGGTCGTGGTATCAGCGGCAGGTGGGGCCGAGAGCCCGGCGCTTGCCCCAGTGTCCGTGAGATCGGCCGACGATCCCCACTACGCCGACAACCAGCGGCAGTTCCAAGGTGTTCCGAGCATTGCCATGTCCCCGGGCGGCCGGCTTTGGGCCACGTGGTATTCCGGCGGCGCCGGCGAAGGACCGGACAACTATGTGCTCCTCGCGACGAGCGCAGACCGCGGTAGCACGTGGTCAAAACCCGTGCAGGTGATCGATCCGCCCTCGCCCGTGCGCGGCTACGATGCCGTGGTGTGGTGCGATCCGCTTGGGCGGCTGTGGTGGTTTCACACACAGGCCTATGGTTCGTGGGACGGCCGGGCCGGAGTATGGGCGAGAGTCGCCACGAACGCCGACGATTCGCTGCCCACCTGGTCCGAGCCGCGGCGCATCGCCGACGGCATCATGATGAACAAACCATCCGTGACGCGTAGCGGGCGGTGGTTATTTCCCATCGCTCGCTGGGCGCTGAAGCCGAGTGCCTCCATGCCCGGCGGCAAGCGGCCGCCCATTCCGAACCCGCACCTCGCTTGGGATCCCGACGCGGCAGGCAGCCACGTCTACAAGAGCGATGACACGGGAGCCACCGTCACGCTCCTCGGCAGAGCGAAGATCCCCGATGTCCGCTACGACGAGCATCACGCAATTGAGCGCCGCGACGGCACCCTCTGGATGCTGGCGCGCACCAATGTGGGAATTTCCGAAAGCACGTCCGCCGACGGTGGCCTCACGTGGTCTCCCGGCCAGCCCTCGGCGATCCCCAACGCACCCTCTCGTTTCTGTATCCGCCGTCTCGCGTCAGGCAATCTGCTGCTCGTGAAACACAATCCTCCCATGGACCAGCCGTGGCTTGTAGCTAGCCGCGTGCAGCCATCGTGGCGCCAGCGCTCGCACCTCACAGCCTATCTCTCATCGGACGATGGCCTCACGTGGAAGGGCGGCCTGCTACTCGATGAGCGCCTCGTCGTTTCCTACCCGGACGCCGATCAGGGAACTGACGGAATGATCTACCTGGTCTACGACCACGATCGGGAATCCGATCGCGAGATTCTGCTCGCACGGTTCTCCGAGGCCGAGGTGGCAGAAGGAAAAATCTCTCGCCTCGGGTCAGCCCTTCGCTTGCTCGTGAATCGCGCAACCGGGCCGCGGCCCTAGGAAGAGGTCGGCTGAATTCGCACCTCAGGCCAGATAATTTTCAGAGCACCGCTGTTTACGATAACGGTAACCGACTCACTCGTCCTTCCCGATCTTCGTCTGCACCGTCGTCGCCTTCACTTCGGTGAGAAACGCCGTCAGCACCTGATCCAGTTCCTTGGTTTTCTCCGGCATTTTCGCGGAGAGATCGTTTGCTTCGCTGAGATCTTTCGAGAGATCGAAGAGCTCGAGCTTTCCGGACTTCCACGTCTTCACCAATTTGAGATCGCCCCAGCGCAGCGCCGACTGCGCGTTGCGATCATACGCTTGGTGGAAGATCAAGTAAGGCCGCTGACGCTTCACTTCGCCCACGCCGGCATTGCGCAGCACCGAGGTCATGCTGCCGCCGTCGATCGTCGCGGGGAGCGTGGGTTGGTAGCCGGCGAGTTCGGCCATCGTGGGGAGGAAATCGAGCCCCGTCACGGGTACCGTGCTCACGCTCCCGGCCTTTACGCCGGGGCCGAGCACGATGAAGGGCACGCGGATGCCGCCTTCATACATGCTCGCCTTGCCGCCGCGCAGCGGGTGATTCAGGCCGAACCCGAGGTCTTTGCTGCCGGGCAGGCTCGTCCGCCCGCCGTTGTCGGACAGGAAAAAAATGTAGGTGTTTTCGAGCAGCCCGAGCGTGCGGATTTTTTCCATGAGCCGGCCGATGCCCGTATCGAGATCGTCGGTCATCGCAGCAAACGTCGCGAGATGGTGCTTCTTTCCCGGCGTGAGTGCTTTTGTACGTTCCATCGCCGCCGCACTGTGCTGGATTGCGAGGTGCACCGCGTAATGAGAGACCTGCAGGTAAAACGGCCGCGCCGCCTGCACCTGTTCCTCAAGAAACGCACACGCGCGATCGGTGACACTTACGACGCGCTTGGGGTCCAGGTGGAGGACGTCATCCCCGGCATCGCGGCCGCTACCGGTCGCGTTGCTCGTAAGCCCGTCGCTCACATCATAGCCCTGATCGGCAGGGCTCACGTTGTCGTAGCGATGATCCCATTTGCCGAAATGCGCGGCGCGGTAGCTCGGGTCCGCAGCCTTGAGCATGCGCGGAATGTTCAACTGCTGCCGGTAGACGGCGGGCCAACCCTCGCGGTCGGCTTGATACTCATGCCGCGCCGGCGTCTGCGAAACTTGCAGACTCCGCCGCGTGGGGCAGCAAAACGGCGCGGGAGCGTAGCCGCTCGAGAAGATCATCCCCTGGGCCGCGAGGCGCTCAATATTGGGCGTGCGGAAATAGTCGCTCGCCGTCTCGGGGTTGCCCGGAATCATGCGCTGCGACGTGCCCACCCAGCTCTGATCGTCGGAGAGGATGACGATGAAGTTGGGCTTGGATGGCTTCGCCCCCGCGGCCGCCTGCAATGCAGTCAGCGGGGCCAAAATCAAAACAAGGAGAGGGAAAACGCGGGATTTCATGAGGGTGGCTCGGAGACGGCTCAGCGCCCGAAGGAGAGAGAGGCTGTGGCGGAATATCGCAGGACGTGTTGTGCGGCGCAGCGTGGGCGTTGCCAAACGAAATTCCAGTTTCCATGCCGCTCGATTCCACTACGGTGCGGCCGCCCCTCCACCTCTGCAGCTCCCAGCGACTTTTCCGTTCACCCGCCTTCGCCTCCTTTCCCATGCATGCCTCCCTCCGCCGTCCGCTCCTGATTGCCGTCGCGCTATTGTGCCTCGTCACGCGCGCTTTTTCCGCCGATGCCACCACGGCCAAGCGCCCCAACGTCCTCTTCATCGCCGTCGACGATCTTAATCATTGGGTCGGCTACCTTGGGCGCAATCCCCAGACCAAGACGCCGAACATCGACCGTCTCGCGCGCATGGGCGTCGCGTTTCGCCACGCCTATTGCGCCGTTCCCGCCTGCGAACCGGCCCGCGGCGCGTTGCTGGGTGGTCAGCGTCCTTGGACTACCGGGCTCTACTACAATGGCGACAAGTGGAAGACGATCTTACCCGAGGGCCAGGGGCTCACGAAGCAGTTCATCCAAGCCGGCTATCGCGTCTCCGGCGCAGGAAAAATCTACCACAGCGACCAATATTTTCCCTCGGAGTGGAGCGAGTACATGGACTCCACGGGACTGTCCGCCACGGGCAAGGGCGTCACCAAGGACGAAGGTTTTCACGACCCCGTGAAGCACGATCTCAAGGACGAGGATATCATGGACTGGCAGACGGTGAACTACTCGATCGAGCGCCTGAAAAATCCGTCGAGCCAGCCGTTCTTCATCGCCTGCGGCCTGCACAAACCGCACCTGCCGTTCACCGTGCCCCGCAAATACTATGAGCAGTTTCCCCTCGAGACCATCCAGCTCCCACCTTACAAGAAAGACGACCTCGACGATATTCCCGACGGCGGAAAAAAAATGGCCAAAGCGGGACAGGACCACGCGCGCTTCGTGCGCGACGGCAATTGGAAGAACGCCATCCAATCGTATCTCGCGACCATCGCCTACACGGATATGAACATCGGCCGCTTGCTCGACGCCTACGACCGGAGTCCGCAGCGCGACAACACCATCATCGTATTTTGGGGCGACCACGGCTGGTCACTCGGCGAAAAAGATCACTGGAGGAAATTCGCGCTCTGGGAGGAGCCCACGCGCGCGCCGTTCATCATCGTCGCGCCGGGGGTCACCCGTGCCGGTGGGATGTCGGATCGCACCGTGGATTTCATGAGCATCTATCCAACACTCTGCGAACTCGCCGGCCTCCCCATTCCCGCACACGTCGAGGGCCCGAGCATCGTCCCGCTGTTGCGCGATCCGCAAGCCGCCTGGGATCGCCCCGCGATCACGACCCACGGTTTCAAGAATCACACGGTGCGCACCGAGCAATGGCGCTACATCCGCTACGCCGACGGCGGCGAAGAACTCTACGACGAAGTCAAAGACCCGTATGAATGGACCAATCTCGCCGGCAAGCCCGAGTATGCCCGCACCAAGGCCGAACTCGCGAAATGGTTACCCGAAAAAAATGCACCGCACAAAGGAGCCGGCGGCCCCGGCGACGAGGACGACCCCAAGCCGGCGCGCCAGGGGAAGAAAAAAGTGAATAAGTAACGTTACTCGTCCCGCCCTTCACCCCGATCCGTCAACCGCGCCCCGCCCACGCCCCCCCCCACCATGCCAGCACTCCTGCGCCCCGCCATCGTCATCATCGGCTCACTGCTCTCCTTCGCTGCACGCGCCCCTGCCGCCGACGCCGCGACCGCCAAGCGGCCCAACATTCTCTTCATTTTCGCCGACGACGAATCCTACAAGACCATCGGCTGCTACGGTGCCGGACCCGACTGGATCAAGACGCCGAACATCGACGCGCTCGCGCAACGCGGCGTGCGCTTCGAGCGCAGCTACCTCGGAGCGTGGTGCATGCCGTCGCGCGCTTCGCTGCTCACGGGGCGACTGCAACACGGCGTCATGAGCATGACGATGGCCGGCCAGTATCCGGGCAGCCGTTACGATCCGGCACAGACGCCGTTCGTGCCGGCGCAGTTTCGGAAGCAGGGCTACCACACCGCGCAAATCGGCAAGTGGCACACCGGCACCGACACGGGCTTTGGCCGCGATTGGGATTACCAAATCGTCTGGAACCGGCCCGGCCATCCGGAGAACGCCGGCAATTATTATGCCGATCAGATCCTGACCTTCAACGGCGTGGATCGCCTGACGAAGGGCTACTCCACCGACAACTACACCGACTGGGCGGTCGACTACATCAAAGGCCAGCACCGCGATCCCAACAAACCGTGGTATCTGTGGTTATGCTACGGCGCGATCCACGGTCCAACGACGCCGGCGGCCCGCCACCAGGGGAAATTTGCCGGCCAGAGCGCGCCCCTCCCCGCAGACATCATCGGACCGTGGCCCGACAAACCCGCTTATCTGCAGAACGTCAAAGCGTGGACGCTGGGAAAAAACGGCCGGCCTGCAATGGCCGACAAAC
>CANIJN010000260.1 GCA_947467625.1 Opitutia bacterium
GACCGACCCTCCGTCTCGGGCTGCTCCCCACCCCGCCTTGCGGCGACGCAGTTGCCTTCGACTGCTCCGCAGTCTCTGTCTCCACGGAGGTAATGACTTTCACATTCTGAGTTCATGGTTT
Source organism: Opitutia bacterium (assembly GCA_947467625.1). Lineage (GTDB taxonomy): Bacteria > Verrucomicrobiota > Verrucomicrobiia > Opitutales > Opitutaceae > GAS368. The sequence continues at coordinate 122 of CANIJN010000260.1, forward strand.
CATGGACGCACTGGCACGGCGCGGGTGCGCGCCGAAGCTTACGCGCGACAGATCGACGCGGCCCTCGATTCCGCGCGCTCGCTGCTCCACCCATGACGGCACCGGCTCGATTCCCCGACTCGGTTTATGATCGCATCGGCTCTTATTTGCCGACCGACCAACGCGAGATGTTTTTCCGTTACGTCGCGAACCTGCGCACGCTCGACGCCGACGATACGCTCTTATTGCTGGCCGAGGGAATGGCGGTGTTTACCTGCATTTCACGACAAGTTCCGGAAGCACTCGCCGGTGAACGCGAGAAACTGCTCGCCGAATTCGCCAGGCTCTGCGCCAAGCACGAAGCCGCCACGGCCAACGCCACGGCCGATACCCGCGCCATGTTCGCCGCGCAGCAAAAGCTCTTAGAGCAGAACATCGCGGCGTGGCACAACAAGGAGCAGCAGACCGGCCTGTCGTTGGAGCGCAGCGCAAAGAGATTTGAGGAATCGGCAACTCAAGCCATTGCGCGTCTGCAGGGCGCTTGTGCCGATGTTCAGAACGCTACGAAGGAGCATCAGGTCGCTGCGATGAAGGCTCAAAATTGGATTAATCGCGTGACCGTCGGAGCCCAGGCGTGGCCATTGGTGGCCTGCACCTTGGGCGGGGCTATGGCCGCTGTTGTGATTCAGTATTTTCTGACGCGTTCTTGATTGTGTCGCTGTAGCCGGCGTCCTGCGCCACCAAGGCCAGCCCTGCGCTCGTCGCTCCGCTCGTGCCGGCTCCGCGGCTCGCGCAAGGCTGGTGGGCGGAGGTGGGCGGCACGGCGCGGCTCGTCTGGCGCTCCGCTTCGGGATCGCGGCTACGCCGCCTCCCCTTCGCTCCGGCCAGACCAGCCGCGCTTCGGCCTATTCTTTGGATGAAATCGTCCTGCCACGCGCAGGCTCGCAGCCACCCGAGCTCACGAGCGCTTCTTAATGCCGACGCTGCCGCGGCAGGCGCGACGCCGAGCCCGGTTCCCTTGCTCGAAATCCTCCACAATGCCCGCAGGAGTGCGGAGCATCAATTCGCGCGAAATCAATTCCGCTGTGATGGGTGCGGTCGCAACATCCTTCGCCTTGAGCCTTTTCGCGGCGGTTGCATAGCGCCGCGCCATCCGTGGTGAGATAGAAAGTTCTACAGGGTGTGAAGTTTTGCGCTTTTAATGCCCCTTTAACAATGCTTTTAATTCGACATTGCGACTTTATCGCCTACTTTGATAGGCAATGAATTCAAGCTCAGCGTCTACTGATTCACCGCTGCAAAGTGACCGAGAAGCCGTCCGCCTGTTCTTGGACGGGCTGCGGCAGCACCGTCTCAAACAAAATTGGTCGCAGGTCGAAATGGCGCGGCGGGCCGGCCTTTCCCGGCCCGCCTACCAGAATTTCGAAAACGGCTACGGCAACATTACCCTGCGCAATCTCCTGAAAATCCTCGGGGTGCTTGGACTGACGGACCGGTTCGCCCAAATGATTCCGCCTGTCACCGAGGAACCTACGCTCGCCGCGCTCTCGAAGCCGGTTCGCCAACGCGCCCGGCGCCGGCGCCCAACCGTCGGGTCGCCCGCCGCAAAATGAGTCGTGCCGCAATCCCAGCGCTCAACGTCCGTTGGCACGACGGACGTCTGGTCGGCCGAGTAATCACCAACGGTCCGACCTATTTTGCTTACGACGAAGACTGGCTCGCTCGTGGCCACAATTTGTCTCCGATCACGGTGCCGTTCACGAACGCGACGTTTCGCCAACGCGCCGATGGATTCGATCAATTGCCCGGGTTTCTTTCGGATTGCCTGCCCGACCAGTGGGGCCGGCGGATCATGGATCGCGAATTCAGCGCGCTCGATGTTCGCGCCACACCCATGCGGATGTTGGCTTTGGTGGGGCGACGTGGCATCGGTGCCCTGACGTTCGAACCGGCGCTCGGCGACGGAGACAGCGCGTCGAGTTGGGAAGCGGTCACCCCGGCGCTGCTCATGCGCGAAGCCCAAGCGGTCATGCGAGAGGAACCCGCCCGCGCTTTCGCCCACTTGCAGCGCGGCGGCACAGCCGGTGGAGCGCTGCCCAAAGCGACCATCGCCCGACTGACGGATGGCTCGGTCTTGGTCGGTGGCGACGTAGCTGCGGCCATCGCCGCGCATCCGGATGCGCGACTCGGACTGCTCAAGCTTGATTGTGACGGGGATTCAGCCGGGCGCGAAACCGACGGACGGTTGGAACATGCCACCATGGCAATGGCGCGGGCCTGCGGAATCCGGACGGCGACGACCGAGATCATGCGGGACACAGCGGCCGCGCGGACGCGCTTCCACCTGTTTGTTGAACGGTTCGACACTATCCCAGGTTCGTCGCAGCGCTTTCATCTCATGACATTGGCGGGGGCGTTGCACACCCACCGGCTGGACTACCGGCACCTGCTCTTGACGACGCGGCAATTGACCCTCGACCAAACTGAAGTCGCCGAAGCGGTCCGGCGGATGATTTTCAATGTGCGCGCGGCGAATGCCGACGACCACGGAAAGAACCACAGTTTTCTATTCGACGAGGCCACCGCGCAATGGACGCTCTCGCCGGCCTACGACCTGACCCTTAATGCCGATGAGGGACGGGATTATCAGGGGCTCACGCCCAACACCTTCGGCTCGGCACCCAGGCTAACCACGCTCGCCGCGGTGGCGGCCGACGCCGGAATCGGACGCGACGAATTCGATAAGATCGATGCCGAAGTCTCGGCCGTGATCCAGCGCTGGCCCGAGTTTGCCGCTGCGGCCGAGATTCCCTCAGCCACTGCGGAGCGCGCAGCGGCGATTCATCTCGGCGTTGCGAATGTCTTGGCAACCGAGGTTACTGCAAAGCGCGGCAAGCGCCGAAAGCTCTGGGAGTAGTCGGCGTTAAGTTGGACTCATGGTGCCGATCATTACACCTGAAACGCATACCGAACCGAAAATTCAGGCATCCGAAATTTGCCGCTGTATCATAAAATTACGTTCGCCCGAAATTGCCCCCAATTGTTTGCCACGGATTTGCCAGCCGGCGTGTTTTTGGCTTGTTTTTGACCGCTCTGTTGGCAGCCGCACTAGTTACTCTTAGCCATCGACGGACAAATACGACTTTCCCATTGTATTCCAGTAAACTATCGTCCCCCGGCGGCGCATCCGATGGTCAATTCCGATGCGGATCCAGCGGGCGAGGTGAGACATTAGTAAAGCGGCGGGTGTAATGTAAGGTTTACTGGAAAATCAAGAAGAGCTTTGTCGAAGCAAGAATGTGCCCATACTGATTTGAATATGAAGGCCCAAACCCGCCCCCTCGCCGTTGTCTCGCTCTTGGCCATGTTGCTCACCGCGGCCGTCGCCCAACCGCAGAAGATTGCGCCCAACTGGCGCAACATTACGACCGGATGGACGATACCGGACGAAGAGTACGCCGACCAACCCTACATCGTGAAGGCCGACGACGGGGCGTGGGTTTGCGTGATCACGACCGCAAACGGGCATGAGGGAGCCACCAGCCAGCATATCGTCGCTACACGTAGCACGGATTTTGGCCGCACGTGGTCGCCCTTGATTGCAATCGAGCCTCCGGGTCCGCCAGAGTCCTCGTACGTCACCATCCTCAAGGCACCCTCCGGCCGGCTGTACGTATTCTACAACTATAACAAAGATAACCTGCGCGAGGTGAAACGGATCGATGGTAAAATGGAGAAGCGCGTCGATACGCTAGGATACTTCGTATTCAAGTACAGCGACGATCACGGCAAGACCTGGTCAAAGGAGCGCTATGAAATTCCGGTCCGGGAAACCGCCGTCGATCGGGGGAATGTCTACGGCGGCAAGGTGCGCTTCTTCTGGCATGTCGGACGCCCCCTCATCCACCAGGGAGCCGCGTATGTCACCCTCCACAAGGTCGGAGATTTCGGTCCCACTTTCATGATGAAATCGGAGGGTAATTTTCTGCGCAGTGACAACCTCCTCACCGAGCGGGATCCCTCCAAGATCCGCTGGGAGACGCTACCCGACGGGGACGTCGGGCTGCGCTCGCCCGTCGGAACGATCGCCGAGGAGCAGTGCATCGTCGCGCTTTCGGATGGCAGCCTGTTTACGACCTACCGCACCGAGACCGATTATCCAGTCCATGCCTACTCGCGGGACGGTGGGCATACTTGGACGCCTCCCTCGTTCATGACCTACGGCCCGGGGGCGAGATTGGTTAAACACACCCGAGCCGCCAACTTCGTCTGGAAGGCGGCCAACGGACGCTATCTTTATTGGTTTCACAATCATGGCGGGTTCACGTTTGGAAACCAGCGCAACCCAGCCTGGCTCTGCGCTGGCCACGAGGTGGACACACCTGCGGGCAAGGTCATCGCATGGTCCGAACCCGAGATCGTGCTCTACGATGACGATCTTTCTGTACGGATGAGCTATCCCGATTTCGTTGAAGACGCGGGACGCTACTTCATCACCGAAACGCAAAAGACGATCGCCCGGGTCCACGAAATACCTGCCGAGTTCCTCGAAATGCTATGGAACCAGCACACGAACCGAACTGTGGCAACCAAGGGACTGTTGTACGACCTCGGCGCCGAAGTGCAGAAGAGCGCCCACAGTGCGAAGCTGCCCCCCCTGCCTGACCTCGCAGGAACCAACAGCAAGGAGGGCGGGGGATTCACCGTAGAATTGTCAGTGAAATTTGTATCCACCGAGGGTGGTCAGACCCTTTTGGATGCACGCGATTCGAATGGGAATGGGTTTGCCGTTAGCACGACGGACCGCGGAACCGTGCAGATCTCCATGCGAGGAGCGCTTGGCCCATCATCGACGAGTGACCTTTCGCGCAACGTGCGAGACTTCGGCATCAGCGAGATTTCCTGGGATTGCGATCCGGGTCAATTCAAGCCGGGTGAGTGGCACCACATTGGCATCATCGTGGATGGAGGCCCCAAGACCATTTCCTTTGTAGTGGATGGAAAGTTGAACGACGGGGGTGATCGCCGGCAGTTCGGTTGGGCGCGCTTTCCGCGCGAATTGCGGACGGTAAGCGCCAGCAACCAAATGACCATCGCCCCGAGGATCAGCGGTGAGATTCGTCAAGTCCGAATCTATGACCGCGCCCTCCGCACGAGCGAGATGGTCGGCAATTGGCGAGCTGCCGATCGAAAATAGCATCGGTGGTGCCGGTGCTTGGCGGCTCCGCCGTTTCCCTCTTTGCGTAGCAGTTTATTTCCTCCTGCAAGAAATGTGTCCGCCTGATTCGGTCTCTTTTCCCAGTGCTAGCTGCCATGCCCTGCTGACAAAGCTTTTCGGGTTTGATGGTGTTGAGCCATTAACCGCCAAGCAGCACAGCGGCTTGCCGGCGGGGTCTTTGGATAATTTGCCACCGTGCTTCACGATGTGAACGGGACCCTATCCTAACCGTAAAATGATTTGAAATTGAGAATACTATGACGAAAACCACCGCTTCGAACGAGACGCGTTACACTGGAAAAATCACCGGGATGCGGGTCTTGGATATCCGCTTCCCTACCTCCCTATCGTTGGCCGGCTCAGACGCCATGAACAAGGACCCGGATTATTCCGCGGCTTACGTGGTGATCACGACGGATCGGGGCGACGCGCACGAGGGTCACGGACTCGCCTTCACCATCGGGCGCGGTAACGATGTCGTCGTTGCCGCCATCGAAGCGCTGCGCAATTTGATCATTGGACAAGAGGTGGCCGCTTTCACGTCAGCTCCGGGCGCTTTCTGGAAGCACCTGACCGGCGACTCCCAACTGCGTTGGCTCGGTCCCGAGAAGGGCGTGATCCACATGGCCACCGCGGCGGTCGTCAACGCGCTGTGGGATCTCTGGGGTAAACTTGAAGGCAAGCCCCTGTGGAAACTGCTCTCCGACCTCTCCCCGGCCCGCATCGTCGAATTGGTGGATTGGCGGTATTTGACCGATGCCCTGACACCGGAGGAAGCACTGACCATGCTGGAACGCCTCGCGCCTACCCGGAAGCAGCGCGAGAGCGAAATGCTTCGCGACGGCTATCCCGCCTACACTACCTCCGCGGGTTGGCTCGGCTACTCCGACGAAAAGATTCGTCGGCTCTGCCGCGAAGCCCTAGCCGAAGGATTCACGCATTTCAAACTCAAGGTGGGTGCCGACCAAGCGGACGATGTTCGCCGGGTCGCCATCGTGCGGGAGGAAATTGGCGCCAGCCGGTCTCTCATGGTCGACGCCAATCAGCGCTGGGATGTGGCCCAAGCGATCGAGTGGACCCGAGCCCTCGCCAGCTTCAAACCACTGTGGATTGAGGAACCGACCTCGCCAGACGACGTGCTTGGTCATGCCGCTATCGCCCGAGCCCTTGAGCCGCTGGGCATCGGCGTCGCCACCGGCGAACACTGCCAAAACCGGGTCGTTTTCAAGCAACTGCTCCAGGCAAAGGCGATATCCTACTGTCAAATCGACGCCTGTCGTCTTGGGGGCGTCAACGAAGTCGTGGCCGTCCAATTACTCGCTGCGAAATTCGGCATTCCCGTTTGCCCGCACGCGGGCGGCGTCGGCCTGTGCGAATACGTGCAGCACGAATCCATCTTCGACTACATCTGTGTCAGTGGCTCACTGGAGGGCCGGGTGACTGAATACGTCGATCACCTGCACGACCATTTCGTCTCGCCCTGCGTAATGCGAAACGGCCGCTACTCGGCACCGAGTGTCGCCGGCACGTCCATCACGATGAAGCCCGCCTCTCTTGCCGAGCACACCTTCCCACACGGGGGTATCTGGCAGCACGTCCTAGCCAACAGCACATCGCGTTAGCCGCTCGAGCCACGCCTCTGGGTCCACCACGTAGAATAGGTGCTGGGTCCGATTCGCTGGGCACGGGCGACCACCCGTAATTGGACGGATTTCATTGGTTTACTGGAAAACAAAAAAACTGTTGAGGGAATTGCACGTCCAATATCCTGTCGAATTAAGCATGACCTCGGCCCAACCCGACCGAAAACCCCAGCCCACACCGAGCCTTTCAAGCGAGTAAAAATGTTTACCGAATTCTTGTCTACATCTGGCCGCCCTTCTCCCGCCTCCCGAATTTCGATCCGA
>CANIJN010000261.1 GCA_947467625.1 Opitutia bacterium
CGGCACCGGCAACTGGCCCGACGTATCCGGTCTCCCCCAACGCGACGTCTCCAACGATTTCCAAGTCGTCCAACCCAAAGCCAAACGCACGCCTTCCGACGGCAAGCTCTTCGACGTCACCCTCGCCGAGGACGTTGTCCTCGTCCCCACCAAACCCGGCACCTACTCACTCGGCCCAGTAAATTTCGCCTACTTCGATCCCCAAACCGGCACCTACAAAAGCATCTCCGCTCCGCGCACCACCGTCACCATCACCCCGCCCGGCGCACCGCAATTTAGCGTCACTCCCGCCTCCGGAGCCCAGACCCCAGACGCGATCGTCCCAACCCGCGCCGCCTCCACCGCCGCCTCCGCTCCCGCGGCGCCAAACCCGCCCCTGACGACCCCCGCCGCCCCTGCGGGCATCCCGCGCGATCCCCTCCCCGCCACCGGCACCGCGAGCGCCCCTCTCTCGATTCAGACGCTGCTCCTCGGTCTCCTCGCTCCTGCCGCCGGTCTGCTGTTTTTCTGGACGTGGCTCGCTATCCGCCGCGCCCGACACACCGACCCGCTCCGGCCGCGCCGCGAAGCCCGCAGCCGTTTAGCCGCCACGCTCGCCCTACTGCGCACCTCCGGCGATTCGACCTCGCCACTCGCAACGCTCAACGCTCAACCGCAGCCGCAAGCGCTGCTGCTCCGCTGGCAACACGACGCGGCCATCCTGTGGCAACTCACCCACGCCGCCCCGCCCGCCTCCGCCCTTCTCACCGCTGGGGACGCGACGCCCTCGTCGCGATCCTCGCCCGCTCCCGACACTTCGGCCTGGGCCACCCTCTGGCTCGAAAGCGACCGCGCCCTCTACGGCCCCGCCTCCACGCTCCCATCCGATTGGATCGCCCGCGCTGAAGCCGCCCTCACCGCGAAACGCGTTCCCGGCTTCAACCCTCTCCGGCTCTTCCTCCCCCGCAACCTCCTCCCGTTCGCCGCGCTCCTCCTCCTCGCACTCTTCCTGCCGGCCCCCCTCCCCGCCGGGGAACCGGCCGCCGACTACACTGCCGGAAAATTCCCCGCCGCCGAAAAATCGTGGCGCGAAGCCCTCGCCAAAAATCCCACCGACTGGACGGCCCACCACAACCTCTCGCTGGCTCTTGCCCAGCAAGACAAACTCGGCGAAGCCGCCGCGCACGCCGCCGCCGCTTTCGTCCAAAATCCCAGCCACCCCGCCGTTCGCTGGCACCTCGCCCACGTATCCGAAAAAGCCGGCTATGCCCCGCCCCCGCTCGCTCCCTTCCTCCGCCCGACCGCCCAACAATCGCTCGCCCAGCTCGCCTCCCCCGCCACGTGGCAACGCCTGCTGCTCGCCGCCACGTGCCTCACCGCGCTCGCCCTCGCCGGCCTCCTCGCGCGCACCTACGGCCAGCGCTCGCGCGCCGTCGCTGTCACCGCATTCACGGTACTCCCCTTGTCCCTCCTCCTCGCCGTAGCCGCGATCGTCGGCTGGCAAACCTACGCCACGACCGCCGAGGCCTCCGCCGTCGTCGCGTGGCGCGCTGGCACGCTCCGCTCGATTCCCACGGAAGCCGACACCACGCAAAAAACCACCGCCCTCCCCGCCGGCAGCGTCGCCCTCGTCACCAAATCCTTCCTCGGCTGGCAGCAACTCTCCTTCGAAAACGGCCAGACTGGCTGGGTGAGAAAAGAAGAACTCGTCCCCCTCTGGAAGTAGCGTGTGGCCTGCCCAAACGGACCGGTACTTTCCCAGCGCCGATTCTCCCCTGCCCTCCACTCACGCCCCCTTTCTCGCCCGCCAACACCGCGCAGGCCGCGTTCACAGTCTGCACGTCAAGCGACCCCAGAAAATTCCCTGCGGGATAAACGGGCGCGCACCCTTAATCATCAGTCATTAGTCATTCCACGCGCAGCGCGGCTGTCTTCCTGACCATCCTCGCCATCGACTCCTCCGCATTGAGCAACGTCACTCGCGAGACTTCCACCCACGCGAGATCCTTCGACTCGCTTGAGATCACCAACGGTTCATGCGGGTCCGCCTCGATCATAAAGCGCAGGTCGTAGTGATCATGCCCGGGCTCCGTCTTCCGCGCCGGGATTTCATGCCGGTCCACGTCAAAAATTTCCGCCCTCACCGCACGCACGTTAGCAAGCCCGCTCTCTTCGCGCGCCTCCCGCAGCGCCACCGCCAACAAATCCGGATCGCCATCCGCGTGCCCACCGAGCTGCAGCCACTTCCCCAATTTCCGATGGTGCGTCAGCAACGTCCGCGTCCGGTCCGGACTCACGATCCATGCCGATCCCGTTAGATGCCCCGGCCCACACGTCCGCTCCAAACACTCCACCTCCGCCTCCACAAACGTGATCGCGGCCGCGACCATCTCCGCCTCATGCGCATCCGCTACCCGCTCTGCATGTTTCCTGAGTAAAATCAAAACCGCGTTTCGGTGCATAGATTTCTCGTTTCCTTCTCTGTCCGTTTTCCGTGTGTTCCGTGTGTTCCGTGGGCACTCCTCTGTCTTCCTTTTTCCACCCTCACCGCGTCTCAAACCACTTCGGGTCCGCCTGCACGCCCGCCGACGCCTCGATCTGCGCGAACACCTCCGGCACCGTCGCCGCCGTGCGATACAGCTCCATGTTCGACGGCTTGAAAAATTTCTCCGCGAGCATCCGCTCAAACAGCTTCACGAGATCGTCGTAGAACCCATCCTGATTCAAAAACACACACGGCTTCTTCAGGATATCGAGCTGCCGCAACGTGAGAATTTCCATGATCTCCTCCAGCGTGCCCCAGCCGCCCGGCAGCGTCACGAACGCGTCCGCCCGCGCCTCCATCAGCAGCTTTCGCTCCCGCATCGTCACGACACTGATGAGTTCATCCGCCTCATCGAACGCCAGCTCGCGCACCTTCATGAATTCCGGAATCACCCCGACGACCTTCCCTCCCTTCTCCTTCACCGCCCGCGCCACCGCTCCCATCAACCCAGTCTTCCCGCCGCCGTAAACGAGCCCCCACCCGCGCGCCACCAACTCATGCCCCAGCTCCGTCGCCGCCGCATAATACTTCGCATCGAGCCGGTCGCTGGAGGAACAGTAAACGCAAAGAAGTTTAGTCATGAGTGAGGGCCCCACCGATGACGACCATTCCCTCCGGACAAAAGCTCAGAATCGCCTTTCACCTCAGCCATCCGTGTTTATCCGTGTTCATCCGTGGTTAAACCTCTTCCTTCTTACCTCGGCCGCCTCGCCCCGTCGCCCACGGGCCATCTCCACCTCGGCCACGCACGCACATTTTGGCTCGCCGCCGAGCGCGCCCGCTCCGCCGGTGGCGCACTCCTCCTCCGCAACGATGACCTCGACGCCCTCCGCTTCCGCCTCGATTTCGTCGCCGCCATGCTCGAGGACCTCCGCTGGCTCGGCTTCTCGTGGCGCGAACCCGTGGTCACGCAAAGCACCCGGCTGCCCCGTTACCGCGCCGCCCTCGCCGCCCTCCACGCCGCCGGCCTCATCTTCCCGTGCACGCGCACGCGCCGCGATGTCCTCGAAGCCGTCTCCGCTCCTCACGAATCCGCCGCCACGCCCGCCCCCGAAGACGAACCCGTTTACCCGCCGCAATTCCGTCCTCCGCTCGACGCACCTCTGCCACCGCTCGGCGCCGTCATCACCGTGAACTGGCGCTTCCGCGTCCCCGACGGCGAAGCCATTTCCTTCCACGACGCCCGCTTCGGCCCGCAACGCGCCGTCGCCGGCCGCGACTTCGGCGACTTCCTGGTCTGGCGCAAAGACGACGCCCCCAGTTACCAGCTCTCCTGCGCCGTCGACGATGCCGAGCTCGGCATCACCGAAGTCGTCCGCGGAGCCGATCTCATCCGCTCCACGTTTCGGCAACTCCTCCTCATCCGCGCCCTCGGCCACATCGCCCCCGCCTACTACCACGCCCCGCTCATGCTCGACGACCGCGGCGAGCGCCTCGCCAAACGCCACGACGCCCTCTCCCTCCGCACCCTCCGCGCGCAAGGCGTGACTCCCGCCGAAATCATCGCCCCATTCCGCACCGTCGACCCCACCCCTTAACACCCCACTCGCCCTTCGTGCCGTTCTCCTCGCTCTGTGCCTCCGTGTCTCCGTGGTGAAAAATGATTCTCTGCCCCCGATTTTATCCGTGTTCATCCGTGTCCATCCGTGGTTAAAAAATTTCCCATGACCGTCCCCAAAATCGGCGTCCTCAATATCTCCGACCGCGCCAGCGCTGGCATCTACTCCGACGAACCCGGCCAGGCCTGCCTCGCCCTCCTGCGCGAGTGGGTCATCACCCCCTTCGAGACCGACTATAAAATCATCCCCGACGAGCGCGCCGTCATCGCAGCCGAACTCCGCCGCATGGCCGACGAATCCGGCTGCTGCCTTGTCGTCACCACCGGCGGCACCGGCCCCGCCCCCCGCGATGTCACGACCGAGGCGACGCTCGACGTAATCGAAAAAGAACTACCCGGCTTCGGTGAACTCATGCGCGCCACCTCCCTCCGCTACGTCCCGACCGCAATCCTCTCTCGCCAAACTGCCGGCATCCGCGGCCGCACCCTCATCGTCAATCTCCCCGGGCGCCCCAAAGCCATCCGCGAAAACCTCGAAGCCGTTTTCCCCGCGATCCCCTATTGCCTCGACCTCATCGGCGGCCCGCGTCTCGAAACCAACGAGTCCGCGATGAAGGCCTTCCGTCCGAAACCCTGAGTGCCATGGGCTTTCCAGCCCATGTCAGTCCTCACTTACGCCACCGCACCACCACCCGGTTGATCGTGCGGGCCGAACAGGCAACCTGAGTGGCTCCCGTTCGTCGGACCGGCGGCATTCCTGCAGCCCGCTCGCGCCACGCCCCCGCTCACCAGCGCCCTACCGCCCCCGCGGATTCGCCCACTCCACCGGCAGCACCGACGCCGGCCCCACGATATAGACGCGGTAATAGAGCCAGAAAATCACCAGCCCCAGCATCAGCAAAAAAAACAGCTCGCCCAGGCCACCCCACCTCTGGCGACTGCTCCGCTGCATCCCACTCACCAGCGCCCCGATCGCCGGCGCCACGAGGAAACCCACCAGCGATCCGCCAAAAATCACCATCCCCATAATCGCCAGCGTCCGCAGCAGAACATCGTCGATCATCTTGGCTTTGTAGCTCACCAACTCGACGCACAGATTGAGCAGCAGCAGACAGCACGGAAGCACATAGTAATGACGGACAACATTCGGATTTTTCATAGCGCAGGTTGACTCTCTCCGCGACTCGCGCCCACTCAACTCCTTCTTCGGCTCCGCCGAATGTTCAGCAAACAAACCCTCAGGCCAAATCGTCCATCCATGATCAATTATTCCGCTCCCGATCTCACGGAACACCCGCCCCGCAGTCTGCGCGTGCGCATCGGCGGCTACGCCCACCTCGCGCGCCTCCTCGATAAGGCCCGCGCTGTCATCGCGGGCAAAGCCGGCGATTTCCACTACAACTGCCCAATCGATAAACTGTTCTTCACGTTCACCGGCATCACCGAGGATGTCATGCTCGCCGAAATCAAAACCGGCAAAACCGACCTCCAAATTCTAAGGTGGGTCAACGAGCGGTCAAAACGCGCGCCGCACGAAGTCATCGCTTGGTCAGCTTGGTTGGAGCAAGTCGGCCCCGGCAGTGCCGAAGGTCACGAGTGGATCGCCAGCGTCCTCAAAGGTAACAAATCCGAGCGCGAAGACATCCGCTCCTTCGCCGACAACCTCGATCTCGACGACTACCACTCCTTCGGCGGCAAAGCCTGATCAATGCAGGGCGGATTCGCTGACCCAACCTGAAAAATCCTTCGCAGCCCCAAGGGGCCGGTCCCCCGACCGGCCCTTTTTTATTGAGCACCCGAGAGAGGGCCAAAGACCCTGCGCGACGCTGCCCGCCGCGACGCTCCCCCGCTCACAGCTCGGTATACTTGTCCGAACGCCCTTTCGCCTTTTCCACCGGATATTTTTTTGCGTTCGCGATCATTTTCGCATCGATCGACGCCGCGACATCGAGCCCCGTAGCATTCGCAAACTCCAGCGCATAGACGACGACATCCGCCAATTCGTCCGCGATCTTCTGCCGCTTGACCGCATCTTGCATGAGGGCCTTCGACGCCTCCGGGCTCGCCCAGAGAAAGTGCTCCATCAGTTCGCCCGCCTCGGTCGCCAGCGCCATGCTCAGATTTTTCGGAGAGTGAAACTGCTCCCAATCCCGCTCGCGCACAAAGGCGAGCACGCGGGTTTTTAGTTCTGCGACGGTGGTGGTGGAATCAGTGAGCTCGGCCATGGGCGGACCATGGGAAACCGCACCGCGTCACGCAATCTTCACCGCCACAAAATAATTTCCGCTTGGCACACCGTCTGCATTAACGATCGTAACCAAATTCCAATGACCGCGTCCCTTCAACATCACCGCAGCTCTGCTGGCACTTCGCTCACGAAGGCCCAGCAGCCGTGCTGCGTGGCGATGCGAGCGGTTGTCATTTCCCATTGGAATAAACAATCCGCCGCGGGCTTCACCCACTAAACCATCCGTTCCCACGGAATGCGTTTAGTCCCGAAGCCCGGAGGCCCCCCGCCCCCGAGGAAGACGCATCCGTTTTCATTTTTCCTCCCATGCACACGATCATCCACCCGATGGCCCCCAGCACTCGCAGCCAAGCCACCGAGCCGACGTCGCCCGTCGCGTTCCGTCAGCCCAACTACGACTACGTGGAACACCCCGACACGATTACACTCGTCGTCTACGTGCCCGGTGTGGACGCCGCCGACGTCGAAATCGAAGCCCGCGGCTCCGACCTGACTGTGACTGCGAAAAAAAACCACGTCGTGCGGGTCAACTGGCAGTCCCTTCATTTGGAGACTGCGCAACGCGATTACCAACTCCGTCTGCGGCTCGGCTCCGGTTTCGACTACACCTCAATGCAGGCTGAAATTCACGACGGCGTTCTCAGCGTGACGCTGCCCAAGCAACTCTCCGCCACTGGCCGCGATGCGTCCCCTCAACGTCGCGTCGCAGCGTAAGGGTTCCCTTTCGCGACGACGACGGCGGATCGCCTGCGAGACGGGAGCGGAGGGCTGCCCTGTGCCTCAGCGCCACC
>CANIJN010000262.1 GCA_947467625.1 Opitutia bacterium
CCCGACGGGAAGAAGCTGGCACCCGCCGTGGAAAAATTCCTGACGGATTTTCCGAACAAGCCCCGCGGCCTCTCGAAGATCAGGCTGGCCCGAATCGCCAAGGCCCATGGCTGACGCCGCGCATATCGCCCACCTGCAAGGCCTCGAAGCCCACCTGCGCACGCAGCTGCGCGGACAGGATCACGTCATCGCGCGGGCTGCGGCGGTCTTCACACGCGGCGAGTTGGGCTTGGCGCGTCCCGACCGTCCGCGCGGAGTGTTGCTGGCGGTCGGCCCCACCGGCACGGGCAAGACCGAACTCGTGCTTCTGGCCGCCCGCTATCTTTTCGGCGAGGATCGCGTGCGTAGATTTGATCTCTCGGAGTATCAGCGGACCGACGCGGTGGAGCGATTGCTCGGAGCCGATGCGTCGGACGCGGGCGCCGTGGGGCGTGCAGCGGTCGGCGCTGCGCCGCGGGTCTGGCTCTTCGATGAACTGGAGAAGGCTCATCCGAAGGTGCTGGACCTCTTCATTCAGATGTTGGAGCCCGGTCACATCACGCTGGCGAGCGGCGAGTTCGTGTCATTGAAAAACGACTACATTGCATTCACGTCGAATATCGGCGCATCCGAAGCCATGCGGATGGCCCGCTCCGGCATGGCGAGTATTGAACAGGCAGTCCTACGCCGCGTGGCTGAGGCCCTGCGCCCGGAGATTCTGGCGCGCGTGCCCGACAAGCTGGTCTTCGCTCGGCTGACACCTGATGTGCAGCGCGAAATCGCCGGGCTGCATCTGGCCAACGAAGTCGCGCGGCTGAAATCGGTCGGTTTCGACCTCGAGGTCTCAAGCGAGGCGTTGGAGTTTTTGATTCGCGAGGGATTTCATCCGGAACTCGGTGCCCGTCCGCTCCGGC
Source organism: Opitutia bacterium (assembly GCA_947467625.1). Classification (GTDB taxonomy): domain Bacteria; phylum Verrucomicrobiota; class Verrucomicrobiia; order Opitutales; family Opitutaceae; genus GAS368. The sequence goes on from CANIJN010000262.1 coordinate 894, forward strand.
AGACAATCGAGCGACAATTACAAAATGCCGTGGTGCGGGGGCTATTCACCTGCGGATCGGGTGCCGGCCGGGTCGTCTTTGACGCGACGGTGAATGGGCTGAGGCTGTTGCCGTAACCCGCTAGCGTTTGGAACGGCGAGTTCCCTATTGCGAATCGAAGCGCGTGGCAGAGCTTGGCTGCGGCGACCCAACCGCCATTTCGATGATGTTCTCATCTCCACCCACCGCTTGATTGAGCACCGCCTGAACGTAAAACCTCCGCTCCAAATCAGCTCACCCTCTTCTGCCCCCTCCCGTTTCCATCAAATACCTCGATCACGCCTGCCCCGCTGCGCCCCCCCTCAATTACCTCGGAAACGGCGCCAGCGATCGCCGATGCCATGACCGGTCTGACTGCTGAGTTCTCAGCACACTCAACACGCGGTGCGGCGCGAGGAATCGGTTTTGGCTTATCCTAAGTTCGACGGATACAGGTTCTACGGATACCGTCAGCAGGAACGATGAGTCGCCTGCGTAGACCGCTTTTGAATGCGCCGATCCAAAAGCGGCCACCGAATCAATCCGGATCAGTTCGATGGAAATCCGAACTATGAGGAGACTCCTTCTTTGCCGACAGCGGCTTTGGGGGGAACTCGTCTGCCACGACTTCCGGCGGAAGCAGTATGTGGGCGAGATAGTTTTTCCGGTAGAGCTCGCGAAGACGTTCTTCCTGTTCGGGTGTCATTGGCTTCAAAGGTATGATTTTGCTGGATGGTGTATTGGAGGGTCTGTGACGCGTGCTGGAGCAACATCGCGATCTCGTTTACGATTGTGGCGTCTGACAGAAGCTTTGGCCGGTGGGCCAGTGCTAGATTTACCACGTTACGTGCGGAATCGGCTGCTGCTTCGGCGCATGTTCTCAGCTCACGCATTCCGTTTTGGATGAGTTTCTCGGCCTCGGTGATTTTTGCCTGTGGGTTCATACGTCACCTCCGGCGGCCGGCTCTGCGTCGCGCTCGGCACAGGACTCCTTTACCCAGTCTTCGAAAACGTGTTCGTAGTGGGTCGAAAGCTGGCGGTAAAAGGATGACGAGATGTCCGTGAAGTGTCGCAGGCTTTCGTAGTCGGAACCGCTATCGGCGTTCATGTTGTTGTAGCCGAGGGAAAGCCCCCCGTCCCAATCAAGTTCATGGAGACTCCCGTCGTCGAATTGCCGGACGAGTTCCGCGAGCGTGAGTGGGAGGAGCGAAGTCGAGATCGGCAAAGTGAACTGCCCCTCGTACTCGTCGATCACTCGGTAGCAAATTCCCTCTGGCGAAGGGCGAGCACGAAGACTGACGACATCACTCGTCGTGGACTGCAGACAGATACGGGCGATCTCGACCTCGCCGACCAGATAATGCGGCAAATATTCACCGCCCATGAAGCTTGGGTGAATGCGACCAAGCCGTAGTTTTGATTCTTCATCAGGCTCATCCCTCACGAGAGCGCCATCCAACTCCTCCAAACGACCGGCATTCCAGTAGTCCGTGATCATTCTTCGACGATTCTCACCTGTGACGTTGCGAAGTATGGCCGACAACGGGTCGGCGTCCTCCCAATAGGACTGGGGACGGAATCCGTATCTGATGCTCGCATATTTTTTCATGGTGCATGAACCAACCCAACACGCACCACGTACAACTTTGGTCACCGAACGTCGGTAACCCACATCGATTTGACCACCGTGACCCGTGTAGGGCTCGGTTGGTGACGCCCGCTTATCGGGAGTCGTCGTGATGCTAACTTGGCAAGGAACATCAGCAAAATCGTGCATCGCGGCGACGGATGCAAACGGGTTCACCGTCATAACAACCCTCGTCCCACCGTGCGCTGGTTCGATCCGGCCAACACAAAACGCAGAAGGGGAAATCCCCCGGAGGCCCGCAACGCGTTGCGACTTGACCCCTAGAGATCCGGAGGACTGCCTCGGCGCATCGCCAGCCCCGCGATGATTGCCCCCCCAAACGGCAAGCAGAGCCACGATTCGCGCCCGCAATCCCCCTTTCCGTCGCCGCCGTTCCCCACCCCAAGTCCCCAGCCTGAGCCGTCCCCGTCGCCCTCTCAAAATCGACTGATTTACGGCTAACTCATCCAGCTCACACCATGCTCCTGCCGGATCCGATCCCCCTGAAAGTCCAGTTTCCTATCAGCTATCAGCAATTCTGGACGCGATTACCGTCTGACCGACGTCCACGGCAAGATCGTCCAGCAACTCATCGCCTGATGCGCCTACTCGCCCTGCTACTCTGCCTCGCCGTTGCCATCTTGGGCGCCGTGCTGCGCGCCGCGGATTGGTCGACTGTCACCGTGCCCGGTGCGCGCGACGCGGTCCAGCTGCAGGCGGCAGCGGCGGCAGGCGGGGCCGCGTGGTACCGCACGTGGGTGAAGGTCCACGATAGTTTCTTTATCAAGCATGAGCGGAACCTTTACGAAGAGTCGGTCGGGGTGAATATCCGCGACCTGTCCGGCGCGCACGAGGTATGGGTCAACGGCGTGAAGCTCGGCACCGGTGGGGCGTTTCCTCCGGATTACCGCAGCGGTCGCACGGCGATCCACCGGCACAAGGTTCCGGTCGGCACGCTGCGCAAGGGCGAGTGGAACGAGCTGGCGATCCACGTGTACAACCCGGCCGGCGCCGGCCCGCAGGGCTTCCTCGGCGACGCGCCGTTCATCATGAATTATTTCATGGAGTGCGTGTTTGCGGGGACTTGGGAGTTTCGCCCGGGCGACGACTATCAGCCGGGTCCGGCGGTCACGGTGAAACCGCCCGTCACGGCGTTTGATTCCTTCCGTGAATCCAACCGCGTGCTGGGCCGTGCCCCTCAGGTGCCCGGGCCGCGGCAGTCGCCGCTTGAATCCGCGCAAAAGATGGCAACCGCGCCGGACCTGCAGGCCGATCTCGTGCTGCACGAACCGGCGATCACGCAACCGTTCCACTTCAGCTTCGACGAGCGCGGTCGCCTTTGGGTCACGCAGTCGCGGCAATATCCGTATCCCGCCGGCGTCACGATGCTCAGCCGCGACAAGTATTACCGGGCGCACTACGACAAGGTGCCGCCCGCGCCGCCGAATCACGATCGGGGTGCCGATCTCGTGACGATCCACGAGTCAACGAAACGCGACGGCGTGTACGACAAGCGCACGGTTTTCCTCGATGGGCTCAACATGGCCAACGCCGCGGTGCGCGGCCACGGCGGAGTGTGGGTGATGCACACGCCGTACCTCTTGTTCTACCCGGATGCCAACGGGGACGACATCCCCGACGGCCCGCCGGAAGTGCGGCTCGCCGGCTTCGGCTTCGAAGACACCCACTCCGTCGCCAACGGTCTGGTGTGGGGGCTCGATGGCTGGCTTTACGGCGGGCAAGGCAGTACGACCTCCAGTCGCGTAACGCGGCCCGGCACCGATGCGCCGAACGCGCCCGGGGTTTATTTCGAGGGTTGCATGGTGTGGCGGTATCATCCCGACACCCGCGCCTACGAGATATTCGCCGAGGGCAGTGGCAACACGTACGGCCTCGAGATCGACGCCCAGGGTCGGCTCTACTCCGGCCATAATGGCGGCAACACGCGCGGTTGGCACTACGCGCAGGGCGGCTTCTATCTCATGCAGGGCGTCGACCCCGGCAAGTTCGGCCCGCCGCGCAACCCCTACGCGTTCGGCGAACTGCCGATGATGGCGACGAAGGATCCGGTGGTGCGCTTCACACATTTCGGCGCCTACGCGGAAGGCACGGCGATGCCCGCGAAATACGCCGGCATGCTCTTTGCCCTCGATCCGTTGCACAATGTCGTCATCACGAGCGAACGTCAGGTCGCCGGCGCAACGTTCACGACCACCGACCGCGGTTGGGCGATGCGCAGCTCGGATCCGGCCTTTCGTCCAATCTACATCGCAAATGCACCCGACGGTTCGCTCTTCGTGAGCGACATGTACGAGTTCTACATCGCGCACGGTCAGCACTATCAGAACCAGATCGATACCACGACCGGCCGCATGTACCGCTTGCGCGGCAAGGACGCGCCGCTTGAAACGGACACCAACCTCGCGGTGAAATCCACGTCCGAGCTCATCACCCTGCTGTCGCATCCGAACAAGTGGCACCGCCACACCGCGGTGCGTGTGCTCGGCGAGCGCAAGGATCCGGCGGCGACGGCGGCGTTGCAGCAGGTCATTGCGCGCGACCAAGGCGTGGGGGCACTCAACGCGGTGTGGGCGTTGCACCAGAGCGCGGGACTTGACGCGGCGACGACGCTGGTTGCGCTGCGCCACACGGCGGCGCCCGTGCGGATGTGGGCCGCGCGCCTGCTCGGAGACGAGTGGGGTTTGCAGCGCAACCTCGGGGCCGGCCAGCATGCGGTGGTGCGCCGCAGCGCGGAGTCGGGTCTGTTGCCGAGTACGCTCTTCAATGCGCTGCTCGCCCAGGCCTCGATCGAACAGAATCCGGAGGCGCTCGCGCAGTTTGCTTCAACCGCGCGCCGCTTGAACGCGGCGCAGGCGCTGCCGCTGGTATCCGCGGTTTTGTCGCACGCCGAGGCGGTCAGTGACGCGTTCATCCCGCTGCTGTGCTGGTGGGTGTTCGAGGCGCACATCCCGGCCGCGAACCGCGAAATCCTGGCCTTGTTCAACGCGCCCGAACGCTGGCGGCAGCCGATGGTCGCCGAGCATCTCCTGCCGCGCTTGGCCCGGCGTTACGCCGTGGAGGGCAGGCGGCAGGATCTGCTCTTGTGCGCGCAGTTGTTTGCCAAGGCTCCGGCGCCGGAGTTGGCCGCGCCTTTGATGAAGGGCCTTGAGGAGGCGTTTCGCGGCCGGCCGATGACCGGCCTGCCGGACGAATTGATCGCGAGCCTGAAAGCGGCGGGCCAGGCGCCGCTCGCGCTGCGGCTAAAACAGGGTGAGCCCGCGGCGATCGCGGATGCGCTCAAACTTATCGAGGATCCCAAGGCGCGGGCCGACGAGCGGCTGCGGTATGTGCGGGCCTTCGGCGAGGTGCGTGCCGCCGCCGCGGTGCCGGTGCTGCTCGCGCTCGCGGGCGGTACCGGCAGCGAGGAACTGCGCGGCGCGGCGTTGGGTTCACTTTCGGCGTATGCGGAGGACGCGATCGGTGCGCAGGTCGTCGCCCTATTGCCCAAGCTCAAGGGCAACGTACAGGTGGCGGCGTTCACGCTCCTCGCCAGCCGGCCGGCGTGGGGGCTGCGGCTCCTGGATGCGGTGCAGGGCGGCAAAGTCCGGGCGGTCGCGGTGCCCGACGATGTCGCGAGCCGGTTGCGCCGGAGCAAGGATGCCGCGGTGGGTCCGCTCGCGGCGCGGCTGTTGCCGGAGGCCGCCCCGGTCGCGGCGGAGTTTCAGCGGCGGATCGATGAGGTGAACGCCATTCTCAAGGCCGGGCCGGGCAACCCGTATTCGGGTGAGGCGACTTTCACGGCACGGTGTGCGAGTTGCCACAAGCTCTTCTTCAAGGGCGGCAACGTCGGTCCCGACCTGACGTCGTATCAACGCGACAACCTTGGCACGATGTTGCTGAGCATCGTCAATCCCAACGCGGAGATCCGCGAAGGCTACCAGTACTACTCGGTCGAGACGACGGATGGTCGTTCGTTGAGCGGATTCTTTGTTGACCGCGACAACCAGATTACGGTCCTCCGCGGTCTCGGGGGCGAGAACATCACGTTGCGGGCCTCCGAGATCAAGGACCTGCAGGCGATGGGGCGAAGCCTGATGCCGGCCGGTTTGCTCGAGGGTCTCGACGACCAGCAGCTGCGGGATCTCTTCGCGTACCTGCGCATTTCCCAGCCGATTTCGCGGTGAGCGCCCCTTTCTCGTGAACCCAACCCCTCCCACAGCCTCACCGCTCCATTTCCCCATGAATTCTCCGCTTGATCGCCGTGCCTTTGTCACCGGCGCAGCCGCCTTCGCCGCCTCCGCCGCGCTGCTGCGCGGGGCTGCGCCCACGGCCAAACCGTTGCGGTTGGGCTTGATCTCCGCGGCGACCTACGGGCGCAACGGGCCGCGGACGCTCGGTTCGCACCATGGCACGGCGTTTGCCACGACGTTCAATGGCTGGGATGAAGCGAAAGCCGCCCGGTGGAAGGGGACGTTCGTGAAATCGCGGCGCCGCCTCGACGGCGCGCAGGTGGTGGTGGTGTGGGATCCGGACC
>CANIJN010000263.1 GCA_947467625.1 Opitutia bacterium
GCATCGAGCGAAGCGGCGGTCTGCGGTGCGGACTGCGGTATGCAATCGACACGACGTCGACTGCGAAACGGAGCGCGGGAGGGGGCTGAACAATGGCGCGGTTACGATTTCGCAACGTTTTCGGGGGCCTCGGGTCGGGGCTTGACGGAGTTTTTTGAGAAGTGTTCGCTGACCATTCAACCAAGCACTAGGGCTCCGCGGTCCTCGCGGGGCGGATCAACTCGAACTAACCGATCACCGATTATGAAATCTCCCCATACTATGAAACGACTGCTCGGCGCGATCTTCGCGCTTTGTTTGACCGCGGCGAGCGCCGTATTCGGTCAGGGTATCACGACGGCTGCTCTCAGCGGCTACGTCGTCGACAAGCAGGGCAAGGCCGTCGCCGGCGCCACGGTTTCCGTGGTGCATGAGCCGTCCGGCACCCGCGCTTCGGCGATTTCGCGCGCCAACGGCCAGTACAACCTTTCCGGTCTGCGCGTCGGCGGTCCCTACACCGTCACGACCGCTGGGCAAGGCGTGCAAAGCGATACCCGCAAGGACGTCTACTTGGAGCTCGGTCAGGCCCTTGAGTTGGGCATCACGCTGGGTTCCGACGTGGTCAAGCTGGATGCCTTCAATGTCACCGGCGAACGCGAAACGACCTTCGGTGCTGGGCGCATGGGTGCAGGCACGAGTTTCAACGATTCCGAAATTCAAAACGCAGCCTCCATTCGCAATGACGTGCAGGATATCGCCCGCCTCGACTCTCGCCTGACGTTGAGTTCGCTCGATCAAGGCGGTCAGCTCAGCGCCCAAGGTCAGAATTTCCGCTTCAATTCTTTCCTGATCGACGGCGTCGAAGCCAACGATCCGTTCGGCCTCAACAGCAACGGCGTTTCGTCGCTCCGGGGCCCGATCCCCTTGGAGGCGCTCGCCGCCCTCAACATTGAACTGAATCCCTACGACGTGCGCCGATCCAATTTCACCGGTGCCCTCATCAATGCCGTCACCAAGAGCGGCACGAACACATTCTCGGGCGCCGCGAGTTACGAGACCTCGAACGAGAGCTATCGCGGCAAGAACCCCCGTACGGGTGCCGAGGAGGTCTTTTCCGAGGACCGTTATTACTACGGGCTGAGTGGTCCGATCCTCAAGGATCGCCTCTTTTTCGCCTTCAGCTATGAAGACATCCAGCGCGAGTCTGTCTCGCCTGCGGCCGGTTTTGTGTTCAATGCCGCCTCACTGGCGCTGGTGGATCAGGTGATCGCCCGCGCCAAGGTTCTCGGTTACGATGCGGGCTCGCTGGCCGCCGCCGGTGGCAACATCGCTTTCCAGAAAACCACGCTCGGCAAGATCGACTGGAATATTTCCGACGCCCACCGGTTGGCCGTTACCTACCGCAAGAACGAAGGCTCCTCCCCGATCTTCTCAGGCCTGACGAGTGTGACCGGCACCTCGCTCAGCAAGAATTGGTATGATCAGCCTCGTAACACCGAGAGCTACACCGCGCAGTTGAACAGCCAGTGGACTGCGGATTTCCGCACCGAAGCTTCCTACAACTACTCGACCTACGAGGCTTCGCCGGTCAATCGCGGCGCGTCGTTTCCCGCAATCGGTATCGGCGGCCTGACCGGCACGCGCACCGACACCGGCGCGACGGTGGCCGGCTTCCTGAACTTCGGCACCGAGTTTTCCCGGCAGCTCAACTCCCTCAACACAAAGGAAAAGCTCTACAAGGTGAGTGGCGAATACTCCCTCGGCGACCACACGTTGAGCGTCGGCGCCGAGCTCGACGAAATCAACTACAGCAATCGTTTCCTGCAGGCTTATTTCGGCAGCTACACGTTCAACAACAGCACTGCGTTCGGCACTACGCCGGCTCGCACCGGCGTGGAAAACTTCCTTGCCGGCCTGCCCACCGCCTACACCAACGCCCAGCCTTTCCCCGGCAACACCATCGACCAAGTGTTCGCGAAGTGGACTTACAAGGGTTATGCCGGTTTCGTGCAGGACACGTGGCGCCCGAATCAGGCTCTGACGATTGTCGGTGGCCTGCGCTACGACCTGCCGACGGTGTCCAATCCTCCCCCCTATAACGCTGGGTTTTCTACCGCCTTTGGTGTTCGCAACGACGCGACGAACGACGGTAACTCCACGATCTCCCCGCGCGCCGGCTTCAACTATCGCCTGCCCGCCGATCGCAAAACTGAAGTCCGCGGCGGCTTGGGTCTGTTCTCCGGTCGCACTCCCAGCGTCTGGCTCGCCAACGCCTACCAGAACGCTGGCACCGCCTATACGATCACGGCCAACGTCAACGGTAACAACCAACCGACCCTCCAGTTTCAGCCGGACGTGACCAAGCAGCCGATCCCCGCGGGCACCCCGCCGATCCCGAACATCAATCTCACTGATCCGAATTTCAAGAACCCCACGCTTTGGAAGGGCAATCTCGCCCTCGATCATCAGCTGCCCTTCGGTGGCTTGGTGGCTTCGTTGGAATTTACCGCCACCAAAGTTCAGCAAGGTCTCTTCATCGAGTTCCTAAACTTCCAGACGGCGACGACCGGCCCGACCACGCTGCCCGACGGCCGCATCCGCTACGCCGGTAATATTACCCCCGCGATCAATACCAGCGCTACTCCGAACAACACGACGACCTTCCCGCAGACCACGACGAATGGTCGTCGCCGGATTGCGGCTTACGGGGATGTCTACCGCATCACCAATTCGAACAAGGGGCATTCCGAGGATGCGACGCTCTCGGTCAATCGTCCGTGGCGCAATAAATGGTCTGCCGGCGTCTCCTGGACCCGCGGCCGCGCCACTGAGGTGAGCCCGTTGACCTCCTCCACCGCCGGCTCGCTGTTCACCACGCGCGCCATCATCAACCCGAACGAAAATAGCGACTCGACGTCCAACACGCAGACCGCCGACAAGGTCGTCGCCCGTTACTCCCGGGAGTTTGAATTCGTGAAGAAATGGCCCACGACGGTGGCGCTCACCTATGAAGGCCGCACCGGCCGCACCTATAGCTGGGTCTTCGAGGGTGACGCCAATGGCGACGGTTTCGCGGGCAACGACCAACTCTACGTGCCGACAGGTCCGACCGACCCGAAGGTTCGTTGGATCAACACTGCCGAGCGCGACGCCTTTTTCGCTTTCGCGGCGGAAAATGGCCTGAACAAATACGCCGGCCAGATCGCGCCACGCAATAGCGAGCACTCCCCGTGGATGCAGACCGTCGATATGACCATCCGTCAGGCGATCCCGTTCGGCTGGCGCAAGGCTCGCGCGGAGGTTTACCTGCAGGTCATCAACCTCGCGAATCTCTTCAATAACGAGTGGGGCATCGTGGAGGAAATCCCGTTCACCTACCGTCGCTCCGTGGCCGGCGCGATCTTCGACCCTGTGACGAACCAGTACGGCTACGTCTTCAACGGCGCCACGCTCGACGGTTTGCCGCAGGTGGCCGACGACACCTCGACCTCCCGCTGGCAGGCCAAGCTAGGGATCACGATCAAGTTCTAAGTCCCGCGCACGGTCGGACTCCGCTGGCAAGGCGGCTGCGGCAACGCAGCCGCCTTTTTCGTGGGTTAATCGCGCGGTGCGTTGACCTCCCGCTGGTTTCCAACGGTTCTTTTTGACGTGAGAGAATCAGGCTCCCATCCGCATCCAAGTGTTTCCGTGCCGACGCGCGCGGTCGCGTGGGCGGCGGTTGGGCTGGTGGCGACGACGCTCGTGGCCTATCACAATAGTTTTTCTGTCCCGTTCGTTTTCGACGATTTTCCGGCCATCATCGAAAACGTCTCGATCCGCAAATTGTGGCCGCTCAGCGGCGTGCTCGCACCGGAAACACCCGGCGGGGTGACGACGAGCGGCCGCCCCGTGGTGAATCTTTCGCTCGCGCTGAACTATGCCGTCAGCGGCACCGCGGTGTGGAGCTACCACGCCGTCAATTTGGCGATTCATCTCGTGGCGAGCCTCGCCCTTTTTGGCCTCGTGCGGAGGACGTTGCTGACGCCCGGATTAAGCCACCGCTTCGGTGCCGCCGCGCTGCCGCTGGCGTTCTTCAGCGCGGCACTGTGGGCCGCGCATCCCCTGCAAACGGAATCGGTGACCTATGTCGTGCAACGCGCCGAATCCTTGGTCGGGATGTTCTACGTGCTGACGCTCTATTGTTTTGTCCGTGGAGCTGAGGCGGGCGGGCGGCCCCGTTGGCTGCTCGGCGCGGCGGTGGCGTGCACAGTGGGCATGGCGACGAAGGAGGTCATGGTGTCCGCTCCGCTCATTGTGCTGCTCTACGATCGCACCTTTCTGAGCGGAACGTTTCGCGCGGCCTGGGCGAAGCGGATGCGTTGGCATGGAGTGTTGGCGGCCACGTGGGTGTTGCTGGCGCTGTTGGTGGTGGGCACGGCGGGCCGGGGCGGCACCGCTGGGTTTGGCGCTGACGTATCCGCCTGGAATTACGCGCTGACCCAGTGTCGCGCGATCACGACCTATCTGGGATTGAGCCTCTGGCCCCAGCCGTTGGTGTTTGACTACGGGCTGGCGACGGTGCGCGCGTTCTCGGCCGTCCTGCCGCAAGCGCTGCTGGTTTTGGTCCTGCTGGCGACTGCGGCCGTGCTGCTCGTGCGCCGGCCGGCGGTTGGTTTTCTCGGCGCGTGCTTCTTTGCGTTGCTCGCCCCGAGTTCGAGTTTCGTGCCAGTGGTTACGCAGACGATGGCGGAACACCGGATGTATCTGCCCCTCGCCGCGGTGATCGTCGCCGGGGTGCTCGGGGCCTACGTCTGGGTGGGAAGGCGCAGCCTGTGGTTTTGGGGTGGGCTCGCGCTCGCGTGCGTCGGTGCGACGGTCGGACGCAACCATGATTACCGGAGCAATCTGGCTATCTGGGCCGACACGGCGGAGAAGTGTCCGGGCAACGCCCGGGCGCATAACAATCTCGGGCAGGCGCTGTTTCGCGCCGGACGCATCCAAGATTCTGTGACGAGCTATCGCGAGGCGCTGCGCTTGCAGCCCCACTATCCCGAGACGCACTACAATCTCGGGGTATCGCTCGCGCAGCTCGGGACGCTCCCCGAGGCGCTCGGTCACTACGAAGCGGCACTGCGGATCCAGCCGAACTATCCTGCGGCCCACAATAATTTCGCGAACGCGCTCGTGCGGGTCGACCGCGTGCCGGAGGCATTGCGCCATTACGAAGAGGCGGTGCGGTGGGATCCGTCCTTCGCGGAGGCTCACGGAAATAGGGGTAATGCGCTGCTGCAGAGCGGCCGGGCCGAAGCGTCGGTCGAGTGGTTCGCGCGGGCACTGGCGCTGAAGCCCGATTCTGCGGAGTGCCACTACAACCTCGGCAACGCGTACGCCGCGCTGAACCGCATGCCGGCGGCACTGGAAGCGTTTCGCGCTGCGCTTCGCCTGCGGCCCGACTACGCCGATGCGCAGGTGAACACGGGCAACGCTCTCCTGCAGTTGGGACGCTCCGTCGAGGCCATTGCTGCCTATGAGCGAGCGATTGCCCTCCGTCCGGATCTGGCCGTGGCGCGGTTCAACCTCGGTTCTGCGCTGCTCGATCTCGGGCGCTGGGCGGAGGCCGTCGCACATTTCGAACGCTCCCTCGAGCTGAACGCGCACGCGCCCGACAGCCATCGCGCATTGGGTTTTGCCTTGGTGCAGTTGGGACGCACCCGCGAGGCGATCGGGCACTACGAGGCCGTTCTGCGGACGGAACCGGCCGATGCAGAGTCCAAACGTGCGCTGGCAGAATTACGGCTCGGGTTGCCCGCTCGCTGATGAAGGGTCGTCGCTCCGTGTCTGAGCTCGGCGAGCAAACGTACTCGCAGGCGGACATCGCCGAAAAGTGAGCCCACGAGGCGGTTGATTGTAGAGTACCGTTGCATAGGGAGGGCTCGGTCTCAGCCCAAAGCCAGGCAGCCCTAACCGCGAAAACGACGTGGGCCCGTGACGGGCCGAAACGCCGATTTTCCGAGTGGGTAGTCCCACCTTTAGGCAGCAGGTTTGGCGGATTCCGCCTAAAGACGGGACGACCAACCAGGAGTTGTTTCCGAGGAGCGGGACCCCCTTCCACGAATGAGTCCGCAGCAACTGCTGGGTGTAGGGTTGGCGCTGGTCGCCACGCCGAACGTTTTATGGGACGGACGGCTCGTCGGCAAGCGACGACCCTCCCCTCCACGGCAACGTCACCCGAAAGCGGTGAGCGTGAACGCGCGGCACTATTTACTGTGCCAGCACCAGTGCCAGGGCTCGTAGCCGATGCCATGGGCATTACGACGCGGGTAGGTCATCGTAAAACCAAATGCGCCGGCGCGGCGGCGGAGCCAGCGGAATGCCGCCGTGCGTGCGAAAGATTCTTCGACACTCACGTCCTCAGGAGTGCCAATATCGATTGCGCGTCCGGTATGGTGCTCACTGAAGCCAGGCGCAGCGACGTAGCGGAGAATGTCGTCGAGCGGGCGACCGGCGGCGAGTTTGCGGCGGATGAGCAGCGTCTGGCGACGCACGCTACGGAAGCCCGAGAGGGGGAGGAGGGTGATGCGGTCAGCCGCGGCGGCGGCCCGCATCCGGCGCCAAGCGGCGGCGGCACGGGGTGCGAGACGCACGGGCTTCCCTTCGGTCGGATCGTGGCCGACCAGAATCAGACGGTCGGCATCGGCTTCGCGGAAGGGGCGCAGGTGGCGCGCGGCACCGTAGTCGGCGGCGATGCCGAGCGAGCGGTGGAGGGCTGCGAGACGCGCAGTGGTCATGGGTGGGGCGTTCGCGTGGTAGCTGCCGGCGGTGGGGAAACCGCCGCTCCCTTCGGACTCAGGCGTGGTGTTCGGCGAGCCAGCGCTCGGCCTCAATAGCGGCGGCGCAACCCATGCCCGCAGCGGTGATGGCCTGGCGGTAAACGTGGTCGGAGCAATCGCCCGCGACGTAGACTCCGGGGACGTTGGTCTGTACCTGCGAGCCGGGCTGCGGTATGAAGTAA
>CANIJN010000264.1 GCA_947467625.1 Opitutia bacterium
ACAATCGCGAATGGCGCCTCGAGAAACTCCGTTACAAGAGCCCTATCGAAGCCCGCCGCGATTTCCTCTCCTCTAACCTTTTAGCCGCCTGATTAAACTTTGTCTTGTGTCCAGGAAACCGGTGCCGACACAGCCAGCGTTTGCTTGCTCGAGGAGCCAGCCCTGACCGATTAATTCGGCGACGCGGGCTCCGCTTTGGCGCAGCGGTTCGAGTTCGGCGAGGATCGCGTCTTCCAGCGGGCGCAGCGCGGTGAAGAGCTGGTTGCAGATCGCGTCTTTCACCAGGTCGCCGAGTTTCTCCACGGGGTTGAGTTCCGGGCTGTAAGGCGGCAGTGGTAGCAGTCGGATATTGGCCGGCAGCCGGGTATCGTCGGCCTGGAGGTGAAAGCCGGCTTGATCGGCGATGATCACGTGCCAGGCCGTGGGATCGCTGTCGGCGATTTGCCGCAGGAAGGTGGCGTGGATGTCCTGATCGATCGCCGGAGTGAAGAGCAACTCAACCTTGTTCTGGCCATCCACTTCGAGCGCTTCGTGCAGATAGCCCCAGAGGTAGCGGGTGGCGTAGGGCACATGCACGCGCACGCCCTTGAGTGACCAGCACCGTCGGATCACTGGCAGCAGCCCGTAGCGGTGTTCGTCCAGCACCCATAGGCGCAGGGCGCGGCCTTCAGCTTTGGCGGAGAGGGCGGCGAGTTTCTCGGCCAGCGTCGCTTTAAAGCTCTCCGCTGCGGCCGCGTCTTTTTTGGCGTGGGTCTTGCGCGGCACTTTCAAGACCCCGCCGACTTTTCCCAGCAACGAATACACACTGGAGAGCGCCAGCGTGCGCTGGGTGCGGGCCTTGATCCACGCTTGCGCTTCCTTCGCCCGGCGGAACTCGCCCAAGCGCAGTTGCTCGAGAAACGCCGCCTGATCCGCCGCGCCCAAAGTCGGCGGGTGACCGCCCTTGTGCTCGCGCGCCAGCAGGCCGGCGAGCCCGCTCGTCAGAAACGTGTCCAGATAGCGGAACACGGTCGAGCGCGCCACTCCTGCGGCCGCGACGATCTGCTCGGCGTTCAACTCGTGCTGCGCCACCAGCCTCACCACCAACAAGCGCTGGCGCTGCCACGGCTCCTGGCGCTCCCGCCACGCTTTTTCCAGTTCCGCGGCGTTCGTCGCTCCCACATCCGGTAAATATCGGGCCATGAAGGAAACCGTCTTCTCTATAGTCCTATTTCAAAACATAAATGGTATTATCTGCGGGTTACCGACGAGCGCGAACGGCATCTCAAGGTCGCGGCAAATCTCCATGGCCTGAAAGCGAAGTTTGATAATTCCCGAAGGGAGCGACGCGAGCAGGTCAACATCTATAACCACCTTATTAAGGCCGAAATCAACCGCTTCTAAAAACCTGGAATTCAAATAATTGGCGACCTCCGCGACCACGAGAGGCGAGCAATTTTTGGGTAGTTAAGAGTGATATCGGTATTGAATCGCGGAGTCGTGGGCCGGATAGGGCTCTGCATCAATTGGACTTTGCGCGCGCCAGAAAACGTCTCGATCGAGAGCGTCGAAGGCAGCCTGCGCGGCTGCAAGCCCGCCAGACCGAGTGCGGCGTAGTATTCCAGATGTTTGTAGCCGGTGTTGCGGCTGATACCAAACTGTGCGCGTAGCTCGGTCACGCTAAGGCGCCCGCTACGCGCGAGTATCACGAATCGATTGATCTCTTCCAGATAGATTACGTCGGTCCAAGGCATCGCCCTGTGTGTAACCTATCTCCCCGGATTAAGTGTCACCTATCTCCTCGGATCGAACCCCTTGCCTTTCCCCGCAAACGCCCATCCCGAAGCTGACTGAGCGGCAGCCGAGCTCTGCTCACAGCAGCGGCGCGAAGAGGCGGCTGAGGTCTTCGAGAAGGTTGCCGAAGAAACGCGGCTTCTGGTCCGGATCAAATTTAGCCTCGCGACAGTGGCCGGCCAACGCTTCGGCCCACGCCGTCATCGCCCGGGCATCCGCCGCGGTGTGGACCACGACGCCGATTTCGAAATTAACAAACAGGCTGCGCGAATCGAAATTCGCCGAGCCGATCAGGCCCACGTCATCGTCCACGATCAGGGCCTTGCTGTGCAGCATGCCGGACGTGAAGAGCAGGACGCGCGCGCCGGCTCGGCGCAGTTCGCGCAGGTAGTGGCGGCGCGCGAAGTCGGTGATGCGGTGATCCGAGCGGGCGGGCACCATCAGATTCACCGCGACGCCGGAGCGCGCTTTCACGACGAGCGAGCGGAACAGCACGTCGTCGGGAATGAAATAGGGCGTGACGACCCAGATGCTTTTCTTCGCCTCCTGCACCATCGAAACGATTCCTTCGTAGAGCGGATCGCCGGGCACGTCGGGGCCGCTCGCGACGACTTGCAGCTCGGAGTGACCGCGCGGCGCGATGACGCTTTCGGGAATTTCCGCGCGCAAGGTTGCAGCGGACTGACCCGTGACGAAGGCCCAGTCGGCGATGAACACGTCGTTGAGCAGCGCCGCGGCGGGGCCGGTAATGACGGCGCCGAAATCCTGCCAGCGTTTCCGAAAGCGGGTCGGCCCCATGTATTCGCGGGCGAGATTGTGGCCGCCAATGATCGCGGTGCAGTGATCGAAGATGGCTATTTTTCGGTGATTCCGCAGGTTGGCCGAACCGCGCGACGAAAACGGGAGCACCGGCATGAAGCGCGCGACCTCGCCGCCCGCGCGGTGCAGCCGATGCGTGAAACCGCCCCCCGAGAACCACGAGCCGAGCGAGTCGAGCAGGAGGCGAACTTTCACCCCGGCGCGGGCACGCTCGGCGAGCAGGCGCACGAGACGCCGGCCAGTGTCGTCTCGCCCGAGGATGAACGTGGTGATGTGAATCGTGTGGCACGCGGCGCGGATTTGTTTTTCGAGCGCGGCGTAGGCGTCCTCGCCGTTGGCGATGAACTCAATGGTGTTGCCCGGCACCGGGGGTGCCGCGCCGGCCGACACGATCGTCTGCGCGATCGGGGCGCTGGCGGACTTGGCGGGATGAGCCACGGCACCGGGGAGCACCGGCAGCACGCACGACTTGCGGCGGACCAGGCGGCGGAGCTTACGGCCACCAAAAAGCAGATAAAACGGCACGCTGATCCACGGCAGGAGCACGATGCCGAGCAGCCACGCGAAAGTGTTGGCCGGCGCGCGTTTTTCGCTCATCAACCGCGCGACCAGTAACAGCGCGAGGACAAAGCCGGGGAGGGAGAACAGTTGCAGCAACAGGCCGTCTGAGACGAAGCGTTCCAGCAGATCGGAAAATTTTTCGCGCATGGAGAGGAAAGCCCGTTGGACCAGCCGTCAGCGCCTCAGGTTCGTGGATCGAAGGGTCATCGAAAGTTGGTCTCAAACTCTACGATGACCGGCAGATGATCGGACGCAATGGTGCGGACGATCTCGCAGCTCACCAGCGTGCATTCGGGTGGCAGAAAAATGTAGTCGAGCGTGCGGGCCGGCAGCACCGAGGGGAACGTCCGCCCGATCTGCGGGTGCAACGTATAGGTGCCGTAGGGCGCGAGATGCCGGAGGAGCGACGCGGTGGCATCGGCCCGCAGGTGGGCGTTGTTGAAATCGCCGCAGACGATCGGCGGCATCGCCCAGGATTTCCCGTGGAGCAGGTGTTTCTCATGCAACCACCTGGTCAGCATATTGATCTGCTTTAAACGCTGCTCCCGCGAACTGTGATGGAGGTGAAGGTTGACGAGCGGCACGCAGCGTCCGCCGACGTCGAGTTCGACGTAGAGAAACCCCTTCTCCCCCATCCGACGCTGGCCGAAGACGACGGTCTCCGAGGAGCGGATCGCATGATGACTCAGGACGGCATTGCCGTAACTGAGGTTGAGCAAACCGGTGCGGCGGTTGTTGATGCCAAAAACGCTGTGCGCGAAACGCGTATACACGCGCAGGTAGTCGAGGTGATCGAAATTGCCGGCCCAGCGGGAGCGCTCGTCGATTTCCTGCAAGGCGACGATGTCGGGCTTGAGCGTGTCGAGCAGCCGTGCGATCCGACGAAGGTTCGTGCGCATCTTGCTCGGCGTGACGAGACCCTGAAGCGGATTGAGACCGCGACCGTGCGCGATGTTGAAGGTGACGAGACGGAAGCGCGGCATACCAAGTGTGACCCTAAAATCAGACGTTGGTCGCGCAACGGCAATAGATGTGTCTGAGACGACCAGCGCCCTGACGGTGCGAACTCCGACTGCCGGGAGTGCGCCAAATGCGACTCGCTTCGTTTTTCCCCGTGCCAGTGACTCCGGCCACTCGGCCAACGAGCAGCTCCTTGACTCTACCGGAGTACATCATCACCGCTCTTGGGGGATGCTAGGCACGCCACGACGCTTAGCCCGGAAAATGCTAACTTCAAGAAGCGCGATAAGCGGCGGCGCCCGACTAGCGCGGATTTCGCGAAGCGGAAGGCCGGCATGATTGAAGGCGCTCCCGATCTTTCGAGCCGTGAAGGATTCCGAGCGTAGATATTTGATCGATACCGGACCGTTGCTCGCACTCTGCGCGCGCAAGGACAGTTGGCATGCATGGGCCCTGATCACGATCACCGTGATCGATGACCGCGTATGGCCAGCGAAGCCGTTGAGACCGAGGTCGCTTGGAATTTGGGCAAAAACACACCGGCTGTTCGGGCACTGCTTGGCGCCATTGAGCGCAGTGGGAAATTCGCGTGAGTCCGACTTTGACCAAGGGGGCACCCCAGCTCGCCGAGTTGATGGCGAAATACGAGCGGATGGATGTGTGCGATGGCTCGCTCATGCTGCTGTCGGAGCGTTTTCCGCAGGCGAAAATCCTGACCGTGGACTTTCGCGAGTTCCCGGCTTATCGGCGATTTGGGCGTCAACCGGGAGGCGAGCACGGCGGGAACCCACTTTTTGAGAACGCCGAGATGGCGGCGGATGTGGTCGAGCTGGGAAATCGAAAGAAGCTTCTGATCGTGCTCGCGCTGCTTGAAGGCGACATAAGTCGTGACCGCATCGACCAAGGTCTGCTCGCGATCTGGAGCGCGGTAGTTGGCCAAGGCAAAATCGAGGTAGAACGAATGCGACTTGGGCGCGTCGGCGAGGCGGCGGAAGGTAGCCTCGGCCTCGTGAAGCTGGGCATCAGTCAACCGCGTGGCGGTGGTGCGAATGCCGGTCTCGGCCTGTAGGCGTTGGATCTCCAAGGCCTGACGCTCGGCGGAGGCGTCGGCGCGGGTCGGAAAATTCTTACGGATGCGCGTACCGTCGAGCCAACCGGTGACACGAAAAACGATCTCCCCGGAGGGATTCGTGAATTCTGAGATGATGAACTGAGAAGCCTGCGACATGTAGGATTTGCCACGTCAACTGGCAAATCTGCTGTCTGCCTTAGCCCGTCAGAGGTAAAAACTGGCGGAGAGGGGGGGATTCGAACCGCCGAGCCCTGACAACACATCTAGTTCGTTAACCGAGTATTTGTGTTGTTATGAGTGAGTTAGAACAGGGGAAAAGATGCAACGAGGCGTAACGAAATCAAACCAGAAATAAGGTTTCGTCCCAATCTTGTCCCAATCTGCTAACGAGCGATTCGAGACCCCAAAACTACAGTCTCAAAATATACACCCGCTATCGGTTCCGCCCGTTTGCGACATCGAAAAATAAGCTTGATTGTCGTGCCAGGGGAGTTGCTGGAGCCCGGCGGCTCGGCCGGTCGCGATCAATCTATCGCAATTGGCCACTATCTCGCGGCCGGCAACTGGGCGCGGGCGCAGGCGCGGACCAGTCGGCTTCCATGGGTCTAACTCCGAGCGAATAGTGCGACTCGATCTTCTTTGGCCCGTCTTGCATCGCTTCGACAGCGCGAAGGGCCAGCGGGATAACCCTCGCCCCGTGACGACGGCCATCGCTACCGACCGCCTCGCCGACAACGTCGTCGCCGCCTGCTCAAGCAGGACATCTAGACGCGGGGTCGGCGGGCGGGTCAGGAGCCAGTCCACCGCCGCTGACTGCTGCGGCGCGGCGGGGGCGTGGAGTTCGCGACCGCATAACGCGCGACCTCCACACCCTCGTGGCGCACGGCCACTTCGGCCTCGCTGATCCGCACCTGCACCATCGCTCCGATGAGTCGGGCCGGCACCGAGTAGGCGCACTGCTTCGCCCGCACGGTGCTGAAGCTCGAGACGCGGACACAACACTCATCCGCTTCGGGATAACGCGTCGCGGGCAGCGGCTGTAACCGGATCCGCTCCTCGGCTACTTTGACGGCGCGCAGCGCGTTCACCGCCGTTCAGACCGCCGCCACGAAGGCGGCGAACGCCGCCTCGTCGGTAAACTAAAGTGAACCGCGCAACGTCAGATGCGTCGCCAAGCGTCGCTTCAAGTGGCCGTTAGCCGACTCGACGTCGCCGTTTTCGTGCGGACAGGGATTGATCGTGCAGGCTTCGAACCCGAGATGACGGCACAACACCAGATACTCGACGTTGAAGCCACGCTCGCCGGTGGTGCGATTGAGCACATGCGTCGGCGTCGAACTAGGGTCGGTCTGCAGCTTCCCCGGCACGCCACCCAGTAGGCTCCACAGCGGCCCCTGTAATCCGACCCGCATCGACAGCATCGATTCCGACCGGCATGGCGCCGCCCTTTCGCAGTTGGAATACGGCAGCACCGCGCGACACAAAAGTTGCTCCCACTTCTGCCCGGCGATGGTCACGCCGAGTTCCGCCGCATGCGTCCAATCAAGTTGCAGGCTCTCGCCGGGCTCACGGGCCTGCGGGAAGAACACTTCTTTCGGCGGACCATGGTGGCGTCGGCCAACTCAGCACCCGGCGTTGGAACGTGCGCAGCGCGTTCTGCGCCTCGGGCGCGGCGCCACCGGCGAGCAGGTGTTCGAACAAACGCCTTCGCCTCCAATTCCGGCGCGTCGTTCAGCAACCGCTCGGCGGCCGCC
>CANIJN010000265.1 GCA_947467625.1 Opitutia bacterium
CGAGATGAGACGGGGAAGCGCGAGGCTACCGAGGCACATGCCGCCCATGAACGTGCCCAATAACACCGCGAGCGAAACGGCGGAAGAGCCGACGACTAATTGAAGCAGTTGGAACCAGACGATTTCGTAGATGAGTGCGGCGCAGCCGCTGCCGATGAACAGCACGAGCATCAACGGCATGAAGCGCGCCGCCTCTGGCGTTGGGGTTGTTGAATCCACAGGTGAACTCATGGAGCAACGTGCAAGGTGGTGAGCGCGGATTCGCTGGGATTGGGCATGCGAGGACGGACGCGCGGTGCCGCGCGATGTTGCGGGGTTTCCGCGACGCCACCCCAGGATATGGGTTGATCGGGACTAACCGCGCAGCCGAGCAACGAGGGCAGTGGGTGATACCACGCGGGCCATTCAAGGGTGGAACCGTCACGTACTCGGACAGGCGTGCCGTCGTCGGGGAAGCTCTGGTCACGCACAACGCCTCCCGATAGATTGAGATCGCGGGACCGCCTTTCTCGGTCGTGCTTCTTCGTGGATGCCTCGCAATCAACGAGGGTGTCTGCGCTCACTTTGAGAAGGGACGCGTCCTTGTCCCCGGGCGCCGGACAGAGCGAACGGTGCGCCGGGGTTGTGGGGCGTGGCTTGATCGCTGGCAGCGTCGAGTGGGCGGAGGCTACTTGGCTTCGTCACCGAGTGGACGTTGGTTGCTGAAGTTGGGACTGGCGGGAACGGCGAAGGTCAAAGGGTCGTCGGGGTTCGCGGGGTCGAAGGAGGTGAAGTCATCGACGATGAATTTCGCGAGCGGGAGTTTGTGATCGCGGATGGCCTGAACGATCGCTTTCGATAGTTCGTAACTGCCAAAGTTGTTGTGGTGGGTGTTGTCTTGTCCGGCGAACGCTAGGCGGGAAAATTCGGGGCCGCGGGCTTCGAGGGCTGCGTAGAATAGTTTAGAGAGGGCGTTGAGGTCGATGAAAGCGACCTGGAGTTGCTGGGCGGATTGGCGGGCAGCTTCAGCGTAGTCAGCGAGCGATGAGATGACTTTGCCGGCGGCGTCAAAACCGCGGCGCTCCATCGGCGAAAGAATGAGCGGGGTGCCGCCGTGGGCGCGGACCGCGTCAACGTGTTTCTTGATCTCGGCTTGGTAGGTGGTGAAGGGGCCGCCGGTCTTGGCCGCGATCTGCTTTTGGTCGTTGTGGCCAAATTGCAGGAGCAGCCAATCGCCGGGCTTGATCACGCTGAGGATTTTGTCGAGACGACGGCGGCCGATGGAGTCGCGGTAGGTCTCGCCGGATTCGGCGTGGTTGGCGATTACGACCTCGGGCTTGAACCAACGCGGAAACATCTGGCCCCAACTGCTGAAAGGTTCTTTCGATTGGTCGCAGACCGTGGAGTCGCCCAGCAGGAAGATCGTCGGCGTCGATAGTGGGGCGGGCGTGATCGCGATGGCGGAGACGGCGGGATGGCTGCCGTTGAACTCGAGGGTGATCACGTTGTCCCACGCCCAGGCTTCTTGGGTCGTTTCGCGCGGATCCTTGAGGCGCACGGCCCCGGGCTGGATGTCACCGATGGCGGCGATCTTCGGGCTGCGCGTATTGACAAGGAATGTACGCGTAGCGGCCGGCGCGCCGATGGGAACGCGGATGTTTTCGATCACGAGACGGCGGAGTTCAGCTTTGATCGTGGCGTCGGTACGAGGTGGAAAGGTGACCGTGACGAGGTAGTTTCCTTCAATCGGGACGGTCGCAGAAAAATAGAAGGGACGGGTGCTTTCGACGCCATCGGGCCTCGTGATCAACGTGCCGCCGGATTCGAATCCGTAGCCGCGGGCGGTGGTAAACAAGGTTTCGGCACCCACGTGGGTGCCGACGAGGTTGGGGCCAGAACCGAAGCTAAAACGCGGGTGATTGGATTCAGTGGCCGTCGAGAGGTTGCAAACGGCAAACCCGATTAATAGCAGCGGTAGGTCACGCGGGAGAGGCATGACAAAATGTCAGGGAAGCGCGGACCCGATGCACCTCCGATCCATGGCGGACGGTCAGAATCTGGCCACTCACCGAGGTTGGCGTCGTCGGACCGAGCGGTTCGTTCCTCGTTGGCCGGGTGACGCTGCTGGCATGGGGCGATGTTGCGCAACCGATGCTGTTTCGCGGCTGATCCGGCCAGTTTCAGGTCTGTACACGACGGTTGAATACCGTAGGTGGCACCCTCTCCCTCAAAGAGAGAGTGGTGCGGTGGAGGTGACTCGAACACCCGACCGGCGGTTTAGAAAACCGCTGCTCTATCCAGCTGAGCTACCACCGCACTGGGACTCATGTAACTGCGCGCTTTTTTGTGTCGATTCACGGGCGATCTTCGTCCTGTTCGCGACTAAGAACGCATGAAACGAACAATGATGAAAGTGCGGCGCTATCGAGAGTCGGCAACGTCAAAGTTCGTCGTCACGTGGAGCACAGCCGTCTCCAGTCGAGTGCGGCGGCAGTCGTCGCTTTGGAGACGCTCAATCAGGGGGCGCCACGCGTGCGCCGCGCGGAAATCGGGTTCGCCCTGTGTCGGGAATGGGCGGCTCCATCTCAAGTTTTATGGCCGCCAAGACGAACCGCAGCGCGGCGCTCTCACTGGGCGAGGTTGAGTAACGCAAACGCTCACGCCTCACGGCGACGATCAGGTGGGGGCGCTCCGTGGCCTACACGACCACCGCCGACTCACTGAAAAAACTCGTGGGCACCTTTGCTCGCTGGTCGTCGATCCGTGCCGCGAATGGATGTCGCTCCATTTTCTTGATCGCCGCCGGTTTTGCTTCGATATTTTCTTAAATGTGCCCGCGACGCGTCATCCTGTCGGCTCCTCGGATACTTCACTTATGACTTCTGCATTACTGCCGCGCAAAGGCCGTATCCTCATCGGCGAGGGTTTGGTTGAAAGCGCAGTCCTCATGTCCCAGGCGCTGGAGAATGCGGGCTATCAGGTTACGATGGCCGCTGATGGTGAGGAATGTCTGCGGCTCGCGCGCGAAACTCTGCCGGACCTGATCGCCATGGACATTATCATGCCGAAGATGCATGGCTTAGACGTCTTACGCTCCCTGCGGTCCGACCTCAAGACGCGTGATATGGGGATCATCATGTGCAGCGGGAAGGATTTCAAAACCGACCGCGATTTGAGTGAGCTGCTCGGAGCGTTTGACTGCCTCAACAAGCCCATCGCGATGCCCTTGCTCGTCGCCCGGGTGGAGGCTTACTTCGGCTGGCGTGCGGTCGCGAGCCCCCCGATGATTTCCGTGCCCGAGGAGGCGAGGGCGGAGGGTTTTAGTTGCACGCTCGACGCCAGCCGCCCGCACATCGAGTTGTGGGGCACACGCGGCTCGACGCCCACGGTAGGCGCAAAATTTCAACGCCACGGAGGGAACACGTCCTGCCTGTCCCTCACGGTCGGCGATGACGTAATGGTATTCGATGCGGGCAGCGGCATTCGCGACCTCGGGATCCGTCTGGCAGCCCACAAACCTCGGAAGCTGCATCTTTTCATCACCCACCCGCATTGGGATCATATCCAAGGTTTCCCGTTTTTCGCGCCCGCTTACATTTCAGGATTTGAAATCACGGTTTATGGCGCGAAAGGCTTCGGCAAAGATTTGGAATCGATCTTTCGTGGTCAACTCGATCGCGACTACTTCCCGGTGCAGCTGGAGGACATGAAGTCGACGCTGCATTTTCGGGATCTGACGGAAGAGGCCGTTGAGATCGGCGGAGCGAAGGTCAC
This sequence comes from Opitutia bacterium, assembly GCA_947467625.1. Classification (GTDB taxonomy): domain Bacteria; phylum Verrucomicrobiota; class Verrucomicrobiia; order Opitutales; family Opitutaceae; genus GAS368. Next base: position 3,754 of record CANIJN010000265.1, read on the forward strand.
GTGGGCCTTTGCGCAGCACCCCGGTGCTACCGTCGGTTACAAGGTGGAGGTGGCGGGTCGGAAGATCGCGTGGGTGCCGGACAACGAATTTCTCCTAGGCTACATGGGCCCGCCCACGCTGGCGCGCGACCATCCGCTGGTCCGGAATTACGCGCGCATGATCCTCTTCCTGTCGGATGTCGACCTCTTGATCCACGAGGCCCAATACCTCCCCGAAGAATATACGCGAAAGGTTGGCTGGGGGCATTCATCGGTCTCCAACGCGTGTCTGCTCATGAAGCTGGCGGCCGTGCGCCGCTGGATCGTCACGCATCACGACCCCATGCACGATGACGGTTTTCTCGAAACCAAGTTGAACCTGACCCGTCAGGTTCTCGAGAGCATGGGATATTCGATGCAGGTGTCACACGGCTACGACGGCATGACGGAGTATCTTTGAGAGGGGGGGATCCAGTGTTGTGCGGAGGATGTTGCGCGGGAATCCAGGCGTCTGCTCATTGCCCTGCGCGCGGGGACGGGCGGTAGCTGGCAACGGCGAAGGTTCTCCGATGGAGAGAAGCTTCCGTAATCTGATGGTCACAGCGTGCCGTGACTTGTCATGTGCGAGCGGGTGCGCCACAGACAGGGTGATGTCGCAGATTCACCCCGTTCTTATCGTGCGTTGGCTTGGTCGGTTCCTGCCTTGGTTCTTGGTTCTCGGGCTCGTAACCGAGGGCCGAAGTGCGTCGCCGGCGTCGCCTATGCCGGGGCAATCCGTGGATTTCAACCGCGACATCCGTCGTTTGCTGTCGGAAAACTGCGTGAGTTGTCACGGTCCGGATGCGCATGAGCGCAAAGGCAGCAAGGCGAGCAAAGGTGGGCTCCGACTCGACACGAGGGAAGGTGCTTTGGCGCGGATCGACGACTACGCGGCGATTGTGCCGGGGGATCCGGCGAAGAGTGAGCTCTATCTGCGGATCAGCACCGACGATGAAAACGATGTCATGCCACCGGTGGATTCCGGCAAGAAACTTACCGCGCGGGAAAAGGCGCTGGTGAAAACCTGGATCGAGCAAGGTGCCCCTTACGCGCAACACTGGGCGTATGTCCTGCCGACGCGTCCTGCCGTGGCGGTGGTCAGCGACCCTTCGTGGCCGGTCAATCCCGTCGACTCGTTTGTGCTCAATCGGCTCGATCGCGAAAAGCTTCGGCCCTCACCCGAGGCGGATCGACCGACGCTCGCGCGCCGCGTGGCCCTCGACGTGACCGGGTTGCCGCCGAGCCCGCAAGAGGTCGCGAGCTTCGTCGCTGATGGTGCGCCCGGTGCGTATGAGCGGATGGTCGATCGCTTGCTCGCGCAACCCGCTTTTGGCGAGCACTGGGCGCGGTTGTGGCTGGATCAGGCGCGCTACGCGGATTCCGCGGGTTACGCGGATGATCCGCAGCGTACAATCTGGGCGTATCGGGATTATTTAATACGTTCCTTTAACGCGAACAAGCCGTTTGATCGCTTCACGATCGAGCAGTTGGCGGGCGACTTGTTGGCCGAGCCAACCGAAGAGCAACGGATCGCGACGGCGTTTCACCGCAACACGCCGACGAATAGCGAGGGAGGCACGGTGGACGAAGAGTTTCGCAACGTCGCCGTGGTCGACCGCGTGAACACGACGATGACGGTGTTCATGGGTTCGACCATGGCGTGTGCGCAGTGTCACACTCACAAATATGACCCGTTCACGCAGGAGGATTATTTCAGGCTCTTTGCGATCTTGAACACCTCGGCGGACGAGGATCGCAAAGATGAGTCGCCGGTGCTCACGCTCTTCACACCCGAGCAGCAACAACAGCGGCAGCCCTTGGAGACGGAGATCGCGGCACTCCAGACGACCTTGCGCACGCGCACGCCGGACCTACTCGCAGCACAGCCGGCGTGGGAGGCGCGCTTCGAGGCCGCGCTCGCTTGGCAGCCGCTCGCAGCGTCCCAGTTCCGATCGAAAGCAGGCGCCACCATGACCCGCGGTGAAGACGGAACCATTCGCGTGGAGCGCAAGGGCGAGACCGACATCTACACGGTGGCGGAGATGGTGGGCGAAGCGCGCGGGCTGACGGCCCTGCGCTTGGAAACGTTTCCCGACGAGCGGCTGCCCAGCGACGGATCGGGTCACGGTGCAGGGGAATTTGTCGTCACGCGGATACTAGCTTCGGTGACCCCGGCGGCGGAGCGCGAGATGGTCGGCCGTTATCTGCGGGTCGAACTACCCGGAAAAAACAAAGTGTTGTCGCTCGCCGAGGTGGAAGTGTTTGGCGGTGGCGAGAATTTGGCCCTCATGGGTGTGGCAAGCCAAAGCAGCACGGGTGACGCCCGAGCAGCGAAGCTCGCCATCGATGGGAAAACGGCCGGCGATTTCTCGAAAGGCCAAGCGTCGACGCTCACGGAGCGTTCAGAAAATCCCTGGTGGGAGCTCGACCTCAAAGGCCCCTATGCGATCGAGCGGGTGGTCCTGTGGAACCGCACGGATGGTGAGTTTGGGGCCCTCCTCGCGGGCGCGCGGGTGGAGCTGCTCGATGAGAAACGGCAGTCGGTTTGGTCTGCGCTCGTTGAAAAAACGCCGAAGGCGACCGCTGATTTTTCGGTGGGCCGCGCGACCACCGTGCGTTTCGTAACGGCCCACGCGGACTTCACGGAGGAGGGGTTCTCTGTTGAATCAATTTTGAATGCGCGGGCAGCGAAAGAAAAAGGTTGGGCGATCGGACCCCAGGTCGGCCGCGCGCATTCCGTGGTGCTGCTCCCGGAGGGGCCGGTGGCGTTGCCTGCCGGGGCCACGTTGACGGTGACGATCGAGCAGTTGTCTCCGAAAAAGCACCACACGCTCGCCGCGTTTCGGCTGGCCGCGACGGTCGATCCACGCGCCGCCGAGATTACGCGCACGCCGGCTCCCGTGCTGGCGGCGATCAAGGTGCCACCCGCCGAACGCACGCAACGGGAGCGCGAAGTAGCCACTGCGCACTACATGACGATCGCGCCGGGTTTGGCAACAGAGCGCGCGCGGCTCGCGGCGGTGATGAAACAGCTGGCTGCGATCAAGCCCTACACGACGGTGCCGGTTATGGCCGAAGTGGCGGCCGCTAAGATGCGCAAGACCCACGTTCAGCGGCGCGGAAATTACCTCGACCTTGGCAACGAAGTCAC
>CANIJN010000266.1 GCA_947467625.1 Opitutia bacterium
GGATCGTGATTCCCGACCACGCCAACGCGGCGAAACCCACCGAGTCGGCGCACCGGGTGGCGGAAGGTGGGCTGGACGTCGTCGAGGTCTGGCAGACGCGCGATCTGGTCGGGTGCGTGCGCGAGCTCGGCGCGGCGGGTTACGATGTGGTCGGTGCGGCGACGCGCGGTGGCCGGCCCGAGGTGGTGCCCGGTGCCTTGCGAAAGCCCGTGGCGCTCGTGCTCGGCAACGAGGAGCATGGCCTCACGCCCTTGGTGGCGTCGTCGTGCTCGCGGCTCGTGACGATTCCCGGCAGCGGAAAAATCGAATCGCTGAATGTTTCCGTTGCTGGTGCAGTCTTGATGTGGGAACTACTGGGGCGGCGGGCCGGCGAGTCGGTATTGAAGTAAAACGTTCCGACACTGCTCACCCCTCAAGATCCCCATCCGGCTCGCACGTTTAGTTATTTTACCCCATACCATGAACACCACCAACCGCAGAGCTTTCATCAAAACCAGCGCGCTAGGCACGGCCGGAATTACGATCGGAGGCATGGGTTTTTCAGCAAAATCCTACGCGGCCATCGCCGGCGCCAACGAGCGAATCAACCTCGCCGTGATCGGGCTCCGCAATCAGGGCACCCTGCACCTCAACAGTTATTGCGGACTGAAGGACAGTCACAACGTCCACCTCCGTGCCCTGTGCGATACTGACGAGGCGCTCTTCGCGCCCGCATTAAAACTGGTCGCGGAAAAATCCGGGCAGAAGCCGACGACGCATTGGGATCTGCGCGCGGTGCTCGACGACAAGGACGTGCACGCCGTCTCGATTGTCGTGCCGAATCACTGGCACGCGCTCGCGGCGGTCTGGGCGTGTCAGGCGGGCAAGCACGTCTACGTCGAGAAGCCGGCGTCACATAACATTTGGGAAGGTCGGAAAATGATCGAAGCGGGCCGCAAGTATGATCGGCGTATGCAGGTCGGGTTGAACAACCGCTCGTCGCAAAATGTGCGCGAGGCGATGGCGTTTCTCCATCGCGGCGGGATTGGCGAGCTCTTCATGGCGCGCGCGCTCTGCTTCAAGGCGCGTGATTCGTATGGAATGGCGAAGGCCGGTACCCCACCGGCCACGTTCCATTACGACCGCTGGCTCGGGCCCGCACCGCTGCGCCCCTACAATGAAAAACGCAGCCACTACAATTGGCATTGGTATTGGGATACGGGCAATGGCGACACGGGCAACACCGGGCCCCACCAGCTGGACATCGCGCGTTGGGGGATGCGGAAAGACGAGCACCCAGTCGCGGTTTATTCGGCGGGCGGATTGTTTGGCTTCACGCAGGACGAAGCCGTCAAGACGCCCGGCAAGCGTGTGTATGGCGATGTCGAGACCTACGGCCACGACAAGACTGCGCAGGAGACGCCGAACACGCAGACTGCCGCCTATACATACGCCGACGGAAAAATCATCGAGCTGGAGACGCGCGGCCGCTACACGAACCACGAAGGCAGCGCGGGCCAGGAAGTCGGAAATCTTTTTTACGGCTCGGAAGGCTGGCTCGAAATCAGCGGTAACACGTGGAAGGCGTTTCGGCGGCGGGAGAAGAAGCCGTTTGCCGAATCCACGGTCGCCGAGCGCGAACGCGCCAACCACTGGGCGAACTTCCTCGAGGCCCTGCGCGCGGGGAAGAATGACGTCCTGCACAGCGACATTCACGACGGGCACATGTCCACGTCGCTCTGTCACCTCGCAAACATTTCGTATCGCGTCGGACGTTCGTTGAAGTTCAACGGTGCGCAGGAGAAATTTGTGAACGACCGGGAGGCTGACGCGCTGCTGACGCGCGTTTACCGTGCAGGCTACGTCGTGCCGGCGACAGTGTGAGGGACTTCAGCGCAGGGTGGGGCGGTGATGGGAGGTGCGGCAGAGGTGCGGTGGAGGTGGGCGGTTGCGGCACGAAGCCCGAGTGAGCGCGTGGTCGGCGGAAGGTGGTGATCGAAAAATTGTATCGCCCCTACGCGGATTCCTCGTCGTCTCGTGGGAGTCGATTTTACCCTATGAAACTTCCTCCCCTGCTCCTCGGGTTGCTGACCCTGTGCCTTAACGCTCTCGCGGCTCCCTCCTACGATCAGTCGCGTGTACCCCTGGAGGTCGATGCCCCGAAGCCGGGCATGACCAAGATCGTGCTGCTCGCGGGCGGGCCCAGCAGCAAGACGATGGCGCACGAATATTTCGCCGGCTGCGCGCTGTTGATGGACTGGCTGAAACAACAGCCCGGTGTCTGGCCGGTGATGGTCCGCGATTGGCCGAAAAATGAGCGTGTGCTCGAAGGCGCGAAGAGCGTCGTGTATTTCGGCGATGGCGGCGGCAAGCAACCCTTCGCCACGCCCGAGCGCTGGGCTGCGCTCACGAAACTCTTGGAAGGCGGCGCCGGTCTCGTGTTGCTGCACCAAGCGATGGACTTCCCCGCCGGCCCCGACGGCGACAAGATCAAGGGCTGGCTCGGCGGCGTTTTTCGGGGCGACATAGGCAGCCGCGGCCACTGGGACATGGAGTTCAAAACGATTCCCGTGCACGAAGTGACCCGCGGCGTGACACCCTTCGCCGCACCCGGCGATGGCTGGCTCTACAACATGCACTTTGCGGAAAAAGGGGTCGTCCCGCTGCTCGTCGGCGCCGTCCCTGACAAGTCCCGCTCCACGGCCGACGCGAAGAAATACCCGGGCCGCGACGAAGTGATCGCTTGGGCCTACACGCGCCGCGACGGCGGCCGCGGTTTTAGTTTCACCGGTGCGGACCTCCACAAGAGCTGGGAATATCCGAGCCAGCGCACGCTCGTCTTGAATGGCATCCTCTGGTCCGCCCGCCTCCCTGTGCCGGAAGGTGGAGCCAAGGCGACCTTCGACCCCGCGAGCCTCGAGCGAAACCTCGATGACAAGCGCGCCGCGGCCGAGGCTGCGGCAGCTGCTGCCGCCGCGAAGAAAAAGAAAAAGTGAGCGACGGTGCGGTCGGAAGGAGCGGTGGTTCTGCGCTCGAGCACGCATCGATAAGGAAGTGGCCTCGGGCCAAGCCTAGGAGCGGCTGAGGAGTCGTTTTGCGTCTGCCAGCCCACCCATGGTGGAGGGGCCTTTGCTCCAAGGTCTGTTGGTTCCACTCATGCGGAGGTGCTCATTTAGAGGATCGAGCTCGACGGTGCGCATGATCAAGCGAACCGAATCCTCGCCTCATTGCCGAGTGAGAGCACGCGGAGCGACGGGTTGTTTGCGGGAGCACGCGTCGGCTCGCTGGCGCTCGCCGCTACGGGGCGGAGAGAGACGGGGCGGATGGGGTGGGGCGGATGCGGTGGATTTTTCAGGGGCGGGCGCGTTCCCCTGCCTGCATCGGAGGTCTCGTTTTTTTGGAGTGAGCAGGACGCCGGCAACGACGGCGAGCAGCGCGAGGCCGGCGGCCGCGAGGGCAGGGACGAGCCGAGCCGCGACATGGTAGGTTGAAACTTGCCGATGCCGCCGCGCGTGATCCATTCAAGATCCTTGTGGTGCCCGATTTGGTGGCGTTGCTCATCGTCCAATGCACACCCCTTGCGAGGCTGTGCGGCGTCGGGCGGCGTGTGGAAACTTTCCGCGAGAGGATCGGCGGCAGGCGCTTGGGCGAACGCGGTGGCGGCCCGCTTCCTCCCAGGGTAACGTCGCAGCCCACGCCGTCCGCGTGAGCTCGATCAAGACCGCGATCGCTGCCGTTTGCGCTCATCGCCGCGGCCCGCGCGATTGTGCCAAGACGGAGGCACGTGTCACAGCTCCGCGTCAACACAGTGATATTCCAGTGACGGTATGTTCAGCGCTTGAAGCGCGCATCACCGGGCGCATCTGTGCTCCTCGCTCATGAATATTTCCGTCCGCTCTCTCTCCACAGGTCTCGCCGCAATCATAGCGCTGCAGTCTTCCGTCTGCCTCGCCGCAGAAGTTGCTAAAACAGCGACGACCGATGAAGCCGTCACCTTGCAGTCTCTCGTCGTGACAGGCACCCGCCGTCTTGACCGTTCGGCGGCTGAATCAATGGTGCCCGTCGACATCGTCGGAGCCGAGACCATCCGCTCATTTGTTTCCTCGGAACTGACCGACGTGCTGATGCAGACCGTACCGTCTTACAACGTCCAGCGCCTGACCATTGGCGAGGGTCTCGCCTTTGTCCGCCCCGCGCGCCTCCGCGGCCTTTCACCCGACCAGACTCTCGTCCTCGTCAACGGTAAGCGCCAGCATCGCTCTGCGCTCATCAGCCCCAGTGGCTATCAGGCCGTGGACCTCGCTCAAATCCCCGGCTCCGGTCTCCAGCGCATCGAGGTGCTGCGCGACGGCGCCTCTGCCCAATATGGCTCCGACGCCATCGCCGGCGTGATCAACGTCGTGCTGAAGGATCGGATCGGTTTCGAGAGCTTCGCCCAGGTGGCGCAGTATTTCGGCGGCGATGGACTCAATCGCCAGGTGGGCCTCGACTTCGGCACCGGTCTCGCCGGTAAAGGCTTCTTCCATCTTGCGCTCGAATACACCGACGCAGATCGCACCTCCCGCTCGATCCAGCGCGCCGATGCGCTCGCCTACAGCGCCGCCCACCCGGAGCGTAAGGCTTCGGTACTCTCTCCTGTGCAGCGCTGGGGCCAGCCCGAACGCGAAGCCTCGCGCCTGATGTTTAACACTCAATACCGCCTCACCCCAGCCGTGACGGCCTACGCATTCGGCCTCTTCGGTAAAGGCGAAGGCCTCGATGATTTCAACTGGCGCAATCCTGACACCAACGCCGCCTTTCGCCGTTCTGCTTTCCAAAACGCCCCGACTTCGCTTTTCCCGACGTTCAATCTCGTCGATAAATTTCCCGGCGGTTTCGCCCCGTTTTTCGGCACGCAGGACGCCGACTATTCACTCTTTGCGGGACTCAAGGGCGACGTCGGTTCTGAATTCCGCTGGGACCTGAGCGCCTCGCTCGGCCGCAGCCGGATCGACTATTCCCTCACGAATACCGTCAACGCCTCCTTCGGGCCCGAGTCGCCCACGAGCTTTGACGCCGGCGGTCTCCGGCAGCGCGAAAGCAACGTCAACGCCGATCTCGTCTACACGCCGCGGGCATTAGCCCTCGCCAAACCCACGACCCTTGCTCTCGGCGCTGAGCACCGCAACGAGGCGTTCAACATCCGCCAAGGGGACCGTTTTTCTTGGGACGTAGGCAAGTTCGCCGACCTCGCCGTGGGCTCCAACGGCTTCCCCGGCTGGAGTCCCCAACAAGTGGTCGACGCCAACCGCAACAGCTGGGCCGCCTACGCCGATGCCGAAGCCCGTCCGCTGGAAACCGTCAGCGTCGAAGTCGCCGGCCGTTACGAGCGCTTCTCGGATTTCGGCTCGAAATCCACCGGCAAGGTTGCCGCGCGGTGGCAGGCCACCCGTGAACTTGCGCTGCGCGGTGCACTCAGCACCGGTTTTCACGCCCCCACGCCCGGTCTTTCCAACTACACGCGCACCAGCCAAGGTCTCCTCGCGGGCACGTCCACGCTTTTCACCTCCGGCCAAATCGGCGTGAAAAATCCCGTCGCGGTCTTCCTCGGTGCCAAGGCCCTGCGGCCCGAGACGTCCACCAATTCCAGCCTCGGCCTCGTGTTCACGCCTTCCGCTGCGTTCACCGTAACGCTCGACGCCTACCGCATCGACGTGCGCGACCGTCTCAACATCTCGCAAGGCTTCACGCTCACCTCCGCCCAACGCACCCAGCTCGTTGCTTCCGGCGTCACCGATGCGGCCAATCTGAACTCCGTCAATTTTCTCACCAACGCTTTCGACACCCGTACCTCCGGCCTGGATCTCGTCGGTGCCTACCGCTGGAAACTTTCCGCGAACTCCAAACTGACCCTGACCGCGGCCGCCAATCGCACGTTGACCCGCGCTACACGCTACGACCCGCGCATCGTCTCGAACGATGGTCGTATCAACCTTGAGCGCCGTCTCCCCCGCAACGCCGGCAATGTCTCGCTCGCCTACGACGTCGGTCCCTGGGGTCTCCTCGCCCGCACGCGATACTACGGCGAATGGACCGACGCCCAGTCCAACTCCACGATTGTGCAGGAGTTCGGTACGCAGACCCTCATCGATTTTTCCACCAGCTATCGCGTGACCAAGTCCGCCCAAGTCGTCCTCGGCGTGGAAAACATCTTCAACCGCTACCCGGACAAAGCCCTGTTTAACGCCGCCAACGGCCTGCTTTATTCGCGCAACTCGCCCTACGACGCCGATGGTGGTCGCTGGTATGTCCGCCTGAATACGTCGTTCTGATCGAACGACGCACCATGCCACTGCTCGGTCGTCGGGAATTTCTCAGTCGTGCAGCGCTGGCCGGCTCGCTCCCCTTCATCGCGGGGGCAGCCGCCCCTGCGGGCCGCCCGCCATCCAGCGCGCTGCTGGATCGTTCCCGCCCGCCCGGCGCACTCGCGGCCGACGAGTCCGCGTGGCGCTACGTGCAGGCCGCGTGGTCCGTCGACCGCTCCATCATCAACCTCGAAAACGGCGGCGTGCAGCCCTCGCCCGATCGCGTCCACGCCGCCTTCGCAGAATTTGCACGGCACGCCCACCGCGCGCCCCCGATCACCCTCAACCGCGAGCAACTCCCGCAACTCGAAGACGTGCGCGCGCGCGTCGCAGCTGCCTTCGGCTGCGACGCCGAGGAACTCGCCCTCACGCGCAACACCACCGAGGGCGCCGAGACGGTTTTACTCGGCTGCGAATTAAGTCCCGGCGACCGCGTGCTCACCACCACGCAGGACTACTGGCGTTTCCTGAACACCCTCAAACAACGCGTGGCCCGAGACGGTATTGAAATTGATACGCTCAAGCTCCCCTCACCCGACGCCA
>CANIJN010000267.1 GCA_947467625.1 Opitutia bacterium
GAAAAATTCCGGATGGTCGTCGGCCAGAAAACCTACACCGAGCGCGCGGAGGCCGGCGCGGCGCTGGTGTATCTGGCAGCCGAACATCGCGACGATCATCTCGCGGGGCGTGCCGGAACTGTCGTGCTGGGTGAGTTGGCCGGCTTCAAACTCGAATACCGCTCAACGTGGCCCGACAAGGTGACGCTGCGGGGCGCGGCCGAACACGTCGCCAATATTTCGCCGTCACCGATCGGCTCCATCAGTTCGCTGGAACACGCGGCGCGTTCCATCGAGGAACACGTGCTGCGGCTCCGCGACGAACTCGCGCGGTGCCGGACGAACCTCGCGGAGTTGACCGCGCTGACCGGGAAAATATTCGAGCACGAAGAACGCTATCGCGAACTCCTCAAACGGCAGGGCGAACTCGTTGACCTCCTCGACATCACGAAGAATCAGGCGGCGGCACAGCAAGCCACCGAATCAACCGCCGACGCCGAATCGGTGGCTGCGGTAGCGCCGGAACCGAACTCACCCAGCGAAGAGGAATCGTCAGAGGAAACACCTTCACCGGTGGTCGCCACCGAACTGGCGCCGGCCAAGACGACGAAAATCCGTCCGATCAAGATCCGCCGGCTCGAAAAAAGGCAGGCTCCTCAGTCACTCGCGCCGACAGTGCGATTGGCTTCGGGCAACGACGGGCGGATGAGGATCGCAGTATGAGAAACGAAGTCGCGAGGTCATTCATCCCGGCGTCCGACGGGCTTACGGAAGGGCAGAGGTTGAACCGTATCTGCGAATTGCTCTCCAAGGCTGTCGTCCGCGACTGGGCCAGCCGGATTGTGGTCGAGCGCGGCGCGGACGGCGGGCCAGATCAGGCGCGCGTCCCGATGACTGAGGCGTCCGACGGGGCACGGATTCTCAGCTACCTAGCGCTTGTCGGCGAAGCGGGTGCGCCGCTGATTCGCGAAACGCTCGGACTGTCGAAAATGCGGGTCTATCGCGCCATCCATCCGCTGGTCAGATGCGGTCGCGTGACGGTCAAAGGGTGCAACCGAATGACGACTTACGCGCTCAGCCAAACTGAGGCGAGCAAGGTGGTGTTCAATTGAGCGAGCGATGAAGACGGCCCAAAACGTTGGCGGCCTGTGGATGCCCGCTGCGATCTACACCCGCGTTTCAACCACCAAACAGTTGGGCCGTCGGATGGAATCGTGCGAGAGTCAGGAGGTCATTTGCCAGGACTACATCCGAACCCAAGCGCCGGTTAAGGGTTGGGATCATGTGCAGACGTTCACCGATCCTGCCTACTCCGGCGCGACCATGAAGCGGCCGGGGATGGACGCGCTCAAGGCTGCGGTCGCGGCGGGCCAAATCCGCGTCGTTGTCATTTTTAAGTTGGAGCGCGTCCTGCGCTCGACCGACGAGTGGGCGCCGTTTCGGGCGTTTCTGAGTCAGCACGATTGTGAGCTGGCGAGCGCGATGGAGGATATTTCAGAGAAGACGGCGCTGGGACGGCTCAAAAACAACCTGCTCGTCAGTGTCTCAGAATACGACCGGCTGAACATCGCCGAAAAAGTCCGGGCAAAAATGGGCGAACAGGCGAAGCGCGGCTTTTGGAACGGTGGCAGCGTTCCTTACGGCTATGCCTACGACAAGAATGCCCAGAAGCTAAGCCACCACCCCGTAGAATCTGTCGTGGTCCGGCGCATCTACGAGCGTGCGGCCGGGCTGGTTTCGCTCACCGACTTGGCCAATCTCCTCAATGCTGAAGGCCTTCGCACCAAGCAGCGATTTTTGCGTCGCCGTGACGGCACGCGGCAGGTTATCGGCCAGCAGCGATTCCGGTCGGACGGTTTGCGGCTGCTTATCACCAATCCCATTTATCGGGGTGTCGTGCGATTCCAAGGCGAGGAATACCGCGGCCAGCATGAAGCGCTAGTGCCCGATGATCTGTGGGAACGTGCAAATTTCGCGGTGCGGGAAACGCGCCCCCGGGCGGAGTTGCGCGTCGACCAGAACATCCACCAATACCTGCTCAAGGGGATTTGTCGTTGCGGCCACTGCGGTCGCGCGCTGATTCCGCAGACCTGCGGGGACAGCAACAACGCCCACAAAAGGTATCGCTATTACAACTGCGGTTCCGTGCTGCGCGACCGCCGTCTCGGCGAATGTCCGGTGGGCCGGTTGTCTGCGCGGGCCTTGGAGGGTGCGGTGATCGCCTTCCTCGGCGAAGTCAGTAAACATCCGTCGCTCGTCAGCGGTGTCCTCGAAGCGACACGTGCGCGGACGAAAGGAGATCGTCAGACGCTGCGGACCGATCTGGACGCGGTCCAAGGGCGCTTGGACAAGGTGAACGAGGAGTTGGGGCGATGTGTGGATGCGGTGGCTAAAGGGACCGCGGGTGCGCTCGGCCCCGAACTCATGAAGCGCGTGGAAACTTTGCGCGCGGAGCAGGATCAATTGGTGATCGGTCGCGAAAAAAAGCGTCAGGAGCTGGTGGCGTGCGATGCCGCGACCTATAACGAAAAGCGGGTGCAGGACTCCCTGGAGCGACTCACTCTGATTCTGCCGGAATTGGCTCCGGCAGAGCAGGCGGAACTCGTGCGTTTGTTTGTGGACCGTGTCGAAGTCCGGGAACCGGCGCGGACGCAATTCGGCGCGGCGCTCGGCGAAGGAGAATTCCGTCGAGTGCTGGCACTGCGGATCAAATTGCACCTGCCGCGATTGGTGGAAGGTATCGAGCGGGCCGATGGCACGGGCAAGTCGGTCGCGAACTCATACCGACCGATCGCTGCGCGCGGCGTTAACTTTGAGACCAAAGTGGATTTTTCCCAAGCCCTCCACGGAGTCGTGACGCTTCTCGCCCCGTTTCACCATCCGGTGCGCGTTTCCGGGCGGGCCGATGGCATCGCTCCTGTCGGACGGGCGAAAGATGTCGGCGAGACACAGCATTTAATGGTGCGCGCACAACACTGGCATCGCCTGCTGGAGAGCGGCCAAACCTCCAACCGGGTGGCGTTGGCGAAACGATTCGGCGTCACCCCCGGTGCCGTAACGCGCACCTTGAAAATGATCCAGTTGAGTCCCGAGATCCAAAATTTCCTCGGCGCGTTGAAGACAAAGGAGGCGCTGCGGCATTTCGGGATGAAGAAAGTCGGTGCCTTGGCGGACTTGACTCGGGACGAGCAACTGGCCGGTTTCGAGCGCATCCGCCGTGCCTTCGCCCAGCCGACGCCGGGTTTGGTTCCGGGTGAGCCGCTCAAGGTATTCCGATCAACGGCTCAGGAAGCGGAGGATATGGCAGACACCGAGCGAATCATCGCCTTCCTCCGTCGGGCTGGGCCGACCGCCCCACGGCGAATCGGGGCGGAGATGCAGCTATCGATCGCCTCAACGTATCGGCGCCTGGCCGAACTTGTGTCAACCGGCCAAGTCGCCTGCACCGGAAACACTCGGAGTCGCACCTATGCGGTAGTAACGGCGTAGTGCCCCCACGGAGATCGCCGATGCACTCGCCGGAAGATGTGCGCACGTTTGGAACGGTAGCACGTTGTTCCTTTGCCTGATTTTTTCCATCCCGCGGTAGGGGCAGCCGCCGGATTCGCTTTCCGCGGCGTGCAGAAAATTATCGAGGCCTCGGTCGTTCTCTTGTTCAGCGAATCGGTAGTGAGCCGAGGCTCATTCACACCACGCCGACCACGAGGGCAAACGCGACCGCCGCAAGGGCCATGCGCGGCTCGGCGAACAGTTCGCGCACTTCAAAAATGGCGAACATCCGCGTCCACACCGACTGCTTCCGGCGTCGATCGATCTCTCGCCAAATCTCGGCAGTTGAAGGCACAGAAGCCAGCGGCAGGGGCTGCGCCGCGTATGCGGTAAGAATCTTTTCGAGACGGTCGGGATTCATGGATGCGCGTTAAACGTAAGCAATCCGCCAAATCCCTCAACCTTCGAAATGGCACGGTGACGAGCCCCAGGGCGTGTTCCGCGAGAACGACGCACCAAGCTGCGATCAACGCTCGCTTCCGCTTGGGCTTTTTAGCTCTGCCCCCGTCCGAAGCGTCCCATTTTATGGGCGGTCATGAAATTGGACAGACGCCGCAACGTCTTGAACCTCGCGAGCTGACTTTCTCGGTCCGAATCGGCGAGCAAGGCAAGCTTCCGCAGACTGAAGTATTCCACTTCCGCGGAGGTCAATAGCCCGCGCGCAAAAATCTGAATTTCCGGAGCCATGCAAAGCAGCTTCAAGTGAAAGCTGACCAGCGAAGCGGACACGTCCTCTTTTTTCGCCAGTGAACGAACGCTGTAGCCTCGCCGTGGCGTAAGCCCATGACATCCCGACCGGTCGCCTTGCCTACTTGTATCCGACAGCAATCGGACGATTAGTTAAAAAATCGGACGATTGAAACGCGCTACCTTCGCGACTTGCTCGACCGGCAGACGAACCGAAAACGTCTGTGGTGCATAAAGATCGTAAGGGCTTGGAAGATGCCCCTCATGGGTCTGGCACTCAGCCACGCAAGAGACGCAATGCATTCGCCACCACGAGCAGCGTGGCACCGGTGTCCGCCATGATCGCGAGCCACAGGCTCGCGTGGCCCACGAGCGTCAAGACGAGGAACAGCGCTTTAAGCGAAAGGGCGAAGCCGATGTTAAATCGGATGATCCCAAGCGTGCGCCGTCCGAGCCGAACGGTTTCCGCGATCTTACCGAGATCATCCGTCATCAAGGTGACGTCAGCCGTTTCGATAGCGGCATCCGTGCCGACTCCGCCCATTGCAATGCCCACCGTGGCGGTGGCCATCGCCGGCGCATCGTTCACCCCGTCGCCGACCATCCCGACAGCGCCGTGCTTTTCGCGCAGCGCCTTAACCGCGGCAACCTTGTCCGCCGGCAGCAAATCACCTCGCGCCTCGTCGATCCCTACTTGCTTCGCAATGGAGTCTGCGGTGCGCTGATTGTCGCCGCTCAACATCACGACGGACTCGATCCCGGCCAAGTGCAGTGCACGGATGGCTTCTGCCGCGTGGGGCCGCACCGTGTCGCCCACCGCGATGATGCCTAGCACTTCGCCTTTGCATTCACCGTGTGGCCGATGTCCGACCACGATTACCGACTGACCTTTGCCTTCCACGGCGGCCAGACGGCGCTCAATTTCTTCCGAGCATACGCCCAGCTCATGGGTGAAACGGTGATTGCCGACGAAGTATGCGTGACCGTCGATCACGCCTTCCGCGCCCCGACCGCTGCGGGCCTGATAATTTTCCGCCCGAGGAAAATCGACTCCCTGCCCCTGGGCATGCTCCACAATGGCTTTCGCGAGGGGGTGCGCCGAGTGCGCGTCAATCGCGGCGGCGACGCGCAGGATCTCCGCCTCAGATCTCTGGTTGAGCGACTCGACGCCCTGCACCTGCGGTTTTCCTTCCGTTATGGTGCCGGTCTTGTCCACCGCCAAAGCCTTGAGCTTCGCGACGGATTCCAAGTGCGCACCGCCCTTCACGAGCACGCCGCGCCTCGCGAGCGCCGTCAGGCCAGCGACGATGCTCACGGGAGTGGAAATCACCAGCGCACACGGGCATGCAATGATCAGCAGCACGCAGGCGCGGTAGAGCCACTGCGACCACTCGCCACCCATAAGGAGAGGCGGCACGATAAACACGAGCAGCGCACCGACTGTCACGGCCGGGGTGTAATACCGGGCGAACACATCCACGAATCGCTGCGTCGGTGCCTTCTGTTCCTGCGCCTCCTTTACGAGGCGAATGATACGGGCGAGCGTGGTGTCTCCCGCCACCTTGGTGACGCGAATCTCCAGCGATCCCTCGCCGTTGACGGTTCCGGCGAAAACAGTATCGCCCGGCTTTTTGTCCACCGGCACCGACTCGCCGGTGATCGGGGCTTGGTTGACCGCGGACTCGCCAACCAGCACGACCCCATCCAACGGGATGTTCATCCCGGATTTCACGGCGACTGTCGCATCCACGCTCACCTCGGCGACGGGCACTTCGGTAAAGTTGCCGTCGCGTTTTACCGTGGCATGCTTCGGGGCGATTTCCAAAAGGGCCTCCACGGCGCGTTGCGCTCGACGGTCCGCCCAACCTTCGAGCCATTCGGCAATCCCGAAAAGAAACACCACCGTGGCGGCCTCGGCCCATTCGCCGATGACGGACGCACCCACCACGGCAATGACCATCAGCGAGCTAATATTGGGCCGCAGCCCGCGCACAGCGGCCCAAGCCCCCGGCAGCAACATCCACCCTCCGGCGACAATCGCGGATACAAACATTCCGGTGGACAGGAGAGGCGGACCTACCCGGAACCGCTGCAACAGCAGACCGACGCCTACCATTGCTCCTGAGATAGCCAAGCTTACCGTAACGGAGCGGCTGTCGCTGTTCTCGTGATTGCAGCCGGCATGATCGTGCCCGTGTTCGCCGTGGTCCGCGCGATCGTGGTCCTGGTCACATTTGTGGCCGTCGTGCCCGTGTTCCGCTGGCGCGTCTTTGGCAGGCTCGTGCGTCATCGGAGGTCCTTATTTTTCAAACAACATCACCAACAAACCGAGCAGGCAGAGTAGCCCACCGAGGACTCCGCTCTCGTAGCGCTCAACCCACTTTAACTTCAATTTCTCAAGGCCGATGAGGGTGAGCCAGGTGAACACCACCATGCCCAGCACCGTGCCGATCGAGAGAATTGCCGTCAGCAGTGCGAACCCGCCCCAGCCGTAGCGCACACCCGAAACATACACGGGGATGAATCCCTCGCAGGGCGAAAAGGTGAGCAGCACGAACAGGCTGACCATCGCGGCCCAATCCGACTTCGCCGGCGCGGGTGGTTTCACCTCTGCGTGGGCGTGGCCGTGTTCGCCATGATGATGA
>CANIJN010000268.1 GCA_947467625.1 Opitutia bacterium
CGCTGGTGGTCCTCGCGGTTGAAGAAGTAGTTCGTGTTTACGGTCAGGCGGCCGTTGAACAGGTTGAAGCGCAGGCCGCCGTCGAAACCCATGCCGGTCTGCGGTTCGACGAGCTCGTTATCGAGCGTGAAGGCGTTGGTCGGCGGCGGTATGTAGCTAGTGGAGTAATTGCCCACGACCGAGATATTGCGGAGCGCGTGCCACACGAAGCCGTAGGTGCCCGTGAGGCCGGAGCCCTCGTTGACCGGCGGGCTGTAGTCATTGCGGAACCGTTCGTTTGCGAAAAACGGGTTGTAGATCTGCACGCCGTTATTGGTAACGATGCCCGGGGCGTTCTGGCGCGGCCGCGTCACCGCCGGCACGGGCTTGGTGGCGGTGGCGACTCCCGTCGTGGCATTGCGCGGGAGGTAGCTGAGGGTGGCCCAATCGGCGGGGGCTTCGGATTTGTAGAGCAGGGTTTGCGCGTCCCAATCCGCCGGCAGGTCGCCGAATTCCCGCTGTGATCTTAGCTTAGAACTGTAGCGGTCGTAGCGGGTGGCGCCCAACAGCACGACTTTTCCGCCGAGATACTTGGCGCTCATCGCGAGGACGGCGTTGTCGAATTTCTCATCGGTGTCGTTCCACGCGGACGGGACCCAACGCGGGGTAATGGTCTGGGAGACGGTGGTGAAGGAATTGCCGTCGGCGGCAAAAGTATTCCGGCTGAGGGTCGTGGGCACGCCCGCGTCGCCGTAGGGGCGGGCGGGGTTGATCCAATACTGCCGGATGTTCACCTGATTCGCGGTGGCCTGCCACATGCGGGGGTCTGTCAGATTGGCCAGACTATAGCGAAGGGTGCGGTTCTCAGTCGTGCGGATGCTGGAGGAGAGATTCAGGTTGAAGGTGTAGTCGCCCCACTTGCCGGCGTCATATTTGTAAGCCGCGTTGCCGCGTACACCGCGATTGATGAAGTTTCGATCGGTGTGGGCGAGCGGCGCGTCGCCGTAGGTCTGGAGGAAGTGGGGGTTGGTCGCGCCGTTGGGCAGGAGTTGGTTGATGTCGATACGGACGGTACGCACCGTGGTTGCCGCATCGCGGGCGGTGACGGTTTCCACCTTATTGACGTCGCCCCCGATTTCGAAAAACAGGCGGTCACCGACCTGGTGTGAAAGCGAGAGGTTAACATCCTTGGTGGTCTGCGTGTAGGCCGGGGTGTCAAAACCGGCACCGGTGAAACGCTTCGAGGGAAGCCGAAACGGCGAGCCACTCATTGCCCGGGAGTAGAGGTCGGGCGGCGAAGCGTTCATGTAGAGCAACTGCGCGCTGCCGCTGGGATTCTGATTGATTGTGGGACTCAAGGCGCCGCCGCCGTTACCATAGGGGAGGGCCGCTGCACCCGCCGGGGTCAGCGATCGAACGTAGAGCACGCCATTGGCGTAGATTGGTGTGTTGGCCGTTTCATCGGCGCGGCGCGTGGTCGCCTCGTTTTGGTAGTTCATGATCAGGTTCTGACCGGAGAACGGGTCCCAGACATAGTAGTCGGCGCCGCGCCGATTGACGCCCTGGCGCTCGCCCTGAAATGTCAGGATTTGCCCCAGGGAATTGGGCACTCCGGGGGCTGCCTGCGTGCCGAAGATCGCGTTGGTGACCGGCCCGCGGAAAACCGTGACACCATCCCAGCCACTGAGGCTGTCGAAGATCGAATTGGTATCGTTGTTGCGTTTCGTGCTGTCGTAGGCGCCCTCGATGCGCAGTTCCGTCTTCGGCTTGACGAGGTACGAGGCGCCGGCCGTGACGCCGTTGGTCTTTTCCCACTGCGCCATGCGCCAGCCGCCCTTGTCGAACCAGACGGCGTTGCCGCGCACCGCGAGCTTGTCGGTCAGCGGCCGGTTTACGTCGAGGGTGATGCGTTTGTAGTCCCACGATCCGCCGGTGTAGGACACGGTCTCGAAGGGGCGATCATAGCGGGCCTTTTTCGTCTGGGCGCCGAGACCGCCGGCGAGCGAGGAGCCGGCCCCGATGTTGAACAGGGCGGCGTTGGGACCGCGGCCGAATTCGTAGCGCTCGATGGCGTAGCTCTCGAGGAGGCCGTTGGTCAGGTAGTTGTTGCGCTGCTGACCGGAGTTGTTGTTCACGCCCCGCGTGCTGTATTGCATCGGCTGCTGGACGTTGTCTTGCGGCTCGACGGAAGCGCCGTTCGGCATCCAAGACGCTGCTTCGCCCACGTTGACGACCCCCAGTTCATCGATGAAATCGCGCGTCATCATCGAAAACGCCGCTGGAACATCCTTCATATCCAAGGTCAATCGCGTGGCCGTGCCGGCGTTGGCGGCGGCGAAACCGTTATCCTTGGTCGTGTTGACTTCGAAAGGCGACAGCGTGACGGGGATCGGGGGCGTCGGCGCGAGGGGCCCGACCGGCTGCGGTGCCGGGGCGGTTTGGGAAAAAAGGAAAACGGGGACCAACATCGGAAGCGCTCGCAAAAGGCGGCGCATCGCGATGGCACGCGCGCGGAGTGGGGCAGAAGTCATAGGGTAGGGGAGTGCTGCGTCTTGACGCGTGAATCCGTGGTGTCAACGGCACCGTTTGGTTTAGGCAGTGGGGTTTGGTGACACTCGGCACGAGCGGGCCGGTCGTGCGGCGGATTGCTAAAGCGCTGCGAGGTCGTTGTCGTGGCGTTACTCCATGAAACTCTTTCCCTCGGTGTGCTTGGCCCTGTGCGCGTTTATCTCAGTTCGTTCTTCGTCGGCCGCCGAAGGGCGGCCGAATATCCTGTGGTTCATCGTCGACGATATGTCGGCAAATTTTTCGTGTTACGGAGAGCAACTGATCGCGACGCCGCACGTGGATCGGCTGGCGCGGGAAGGCACGCGGTTCACCCGTGCTTTTACGACGGCGCCGGTGTGTTCGCCGTGTCGCTCGGGGTTTATCACGGGGATGTATCAGACGACGATCGGTGCGCAGCACCATCGGAGCGGGCGCGGGACGGAGAAGATCGTGTTGCCGAGCGGGGTCGTCCCGGTGCCGGCGATTTTTCAAGAGGCCGGATATTATACGTGCATCGGCAGCGGGCTGCCGGATGCGGGGCGCCGGGGGAAGGGAGCGAAGGCGAAGAAGGCCGGCGCGGGCGGCGGCCTGGGCAAGACCGACTACAATTTCGAGTGGGACCCGAAGATTTACGATGCGAACGACTGGGCTGGGCGGAAGGCGGGGCAGCCGTTTTTCATGCAGGTGCAGCTAGCCGGCGGCAAACTCCGCGGCGGCAACGATACGCAGGCGCAGGCGCTCGCGGCGCAGGCGAAGGCGGAACTCGGGTCGGCGACGGATCCGGCAAAGGTGACGCTGCCGCCGTATTACCCGCGTGATCCGGTGCTGTTGCGCGATTGGGCGGCGTATCTCGATGCGGTGCGCTTCACGGACAAGCACGTCGGCGACGTGCTTGCGCGGTTGGAGCGGGAAGGGATTTTGGAGCAGACGCTGGTGATTTTTACGACGGACCACGGGATCAGCCACGCGCGCGGAAAACAGTTTCTCTACGACGAGGGCACGCACGTGCCGTTGGTCGTGCGCGGGCCGGGGATCGCGCAAGGCAACGTCCGCGACGATCTCGTGGAGTTGATCGACCTCGCGCCGATCTCGCTCGCGGCGGCGGGTCTGCCGGTGCCGGCGGTCATGCAGGGGCGCAACGTTTTTGCGGCGGGCTACCAGGCGCGTGCGGAGGTGTTTGCGGCGCGTGACCGGTGCGATGAAACCACCGAGCGGCTGCGGAGCGTGCGGGATGGGGCGTTTCTTTATATCCGAAATTTCCATCCCCAGCGCCCGGCTTTGCAGCCCAACGCTTACAAGGACGGCAAATCGATCGTGCAGGCGTTGCGCGCGCTCCACGAAGCGAAGACCCTCGATCCGCTCGCGGAGAAACTACTCTTCAGCCCCACGCGCCCGGCCGAGGAACTCTACGCGTGGACGACGGATCGTGGGCAGGTGAATAATCTGGCGGGCGATCCGGCGCACCGGGCGACGCTGGAGAAATTGCGCGCGCGGCTAAACCGCTGGATGGCCGAGACGAAGGATCAGGGGCCGGAGTCCGAAGCGATGTATGACAGCGACATGCGGGTGTATGTCGGTGAAGGGAAACGAGCGGGCAAGTCGACGGGCGAGAGCGTGACGGAAAAAAATATCGCGCAGATGAAAGCATGGGCGCGGGAAGGGAAGTGAGCCGGGCACGCCAGCGAGCGGCGGCCCGACGACGGAACGGAAGCGGCGCGCCGCGGGGGAGGGAAGCGGCGCGCCGAGGAATCAGAAGCTGACGCCGGCGCTCAGGCGGTAGGTGCGGCCAGTTTGCCACACGGCGCCGTAGAATTTGTCGTCATCGGCGAGGTTCGAGAGGTTGACCTGGACGTTCGTGTTATAGCGGCCGATTTTGCGGCGGTAGCCCATATTCAGGTCGTAGAGGTAGTGCGAGGGGACGAGACGACGGTCGATCGTGATGAGCCCGGTGTTGGTCGCGACTGTGATAAGTTCGGCTTCGCGCTGGCCGAGATACTTCGACGCAATCATCACCCACGTGTTCTTCAGAAAGGTCTGATTGAATTCGTAGCGGAGGTAGGCGCTGCCGGTGTATTTCGAGATGTCGGTCGAGGGCTTGCCGAGGTAGCGGCTCGAACTGCCGCCAGCGGCGACGAAAGTCTGCTGCGCGAGGAGACGCACGGGATCGGGATTGGCGGGCGTGGCGAAGGGTTCGATTTCTTTAATTTGGACGTCGTTGCTCGAGATGCCGACGTTGAAGCGGAGGTTGCGCAGCGGAATGTAGTCCACCTTGAGGTCGAAGCCTTTCGAGTCGGTGGACGTCTTGACGAAGGCGCCGAAGCCGGAGCCGTTGAGGGTGCCGGTGGGGGAGACGAGGAGGTTTTGGGTCGCGGCGCCGAAGCTGACGGGGCGGTCTTGGTCGGTCATGGCGAAGCCGGCGAGGCTGACGAGGAGCTTGCTCTTGAAGAGGTCGACGCGGACGCCGGCTTCGGCGTTGTGCACGGTGGCGCCGGCGAGCGGGACGCCGTTGCCATCGTAAGCGGAGTAGGCGGGGCCGACGTCGATGGAGCTCATTGAATTGGCGTAGAAGCGGACGGCATCGATCGGTAGCCAGATGGCGGTGAAGCTCGGCGAGGTGTTGCGCACGGGTTTCGGGCGGCGCACGCCGTTGAGGGTGGAGCCGCTGCCGGCGGGGGCGGGGCCGTTCCAGAGGTAATTACCGCTGGCATCGTAGACGCTGCCGCCGCGATCGTTGCGGGTATCGAACAGGCCGATGATGGTTTGGAAGCGCTCTTTGAAGAAGCTGCTCTGGAGATTGGCGTACAGATTGCGGTCCCAGAAATACGACGTGAGATAGGCGGAGCGGGTGCCGATCGCGGTCTCGGGACCCTGCGGGTATTGGTTAATGGCGGCGTGGTCCCAGCGTTTCACGGAGGTCACGTCACGCGGATCGCGGAAGCGGGTGAGGATGACGTCGTTGGAGAGGGCCTCCCAACGCTGGGTGGCGGGGTCGGCGGCGTTGCCGGTGTTGCCGTAGTAGAAATTCTGATTCGCGGCGTTGTTGCCCGAGGTGAGCGGGCCGTAGCTTATGCCGGTGATCATGCGGTGCTTCACGACCCACGTGTCGAAGGCGGCGTAGATTTCGGATTTCCACGTGGGGCGGACGGTGCGGGAAGAGTTCGTGATATTGTTGGGGCGGATGTCGAGGATTTGGGGTTGGGCGGTGCCGCTGGAGGGGCGGAGCATGGCGAGGAAACGGGGATCGGTGCGGACGCGCAGGGGGATGGAGGCGTCGTTGGCGTTGCGCAGCGAGATATTGAAGGAGCGGTCGCGGACGTTGATGTCCTCGGCGCTGTAGCCGCCCCACCACTGGAAGTTATCGGAGAAACGGTGGTCGAGGCGGTAAGTGCGGACGTAAGTGCGCTCTTTGCGGAAAGTGTCGGGGCCTTCGAAGCGGAAGTCGCGCTGGTTCGGCGTGGTGAGGACGCGCGCGGTGCCGGGGCGGCCGTCGATGAGCGTGCCGTAGGGGACGCCGCTGGGGGCGAGCGCGTTGTCGGTGAGGAAGAAATTGCGGATGTTGTCGCGGGTGTTGTAACGGGCCTCGAGGGAGGTGAGGAGGGAAGTCTTGGGGCCGAGTTTGAAGGTGAACGCGGGGTTCAGGTGGAGCGTGTTAGTCTCGTAATACATGGCGTTGCTTTTGCCCTCGGAGTAGGAGAGCGGGATGGCGAAACCGATCGCGCCCTTGGGGGTGACGGGGCCGGACCAGAGGAATTCGAAGCGGCGGAAACCGTAGGAGCCGATGGTCGAGCCGGCGCGGGCGACGGGACGGTTACCGGCGGTGACGCTCGCGACGTTGATGACGCCGCCAGTGCCGCCCTGACCGTAGAGTGCGCCACCGGGGCCCTTGATGATATCGGCGCGGCTGATCGTGATCGGGTCGATGGGCACGAAGCGGCGGAAGCCGTCTTTGTTGGTGGCGGCGGCGATGCCGCGGATAAGAAGGGTGTTGTTTTCGGGGTTGTCCTTGGTGCCGCCGGTGCCGCCGGCGGTAGTGTCGAGCTGGATACCGGAGACGTATTCGAGGGCGTCGCGAAGATCGAGGGCGCCGATGTCGCGCATGAACGCGGGCGTGAGCACCTCGATGTTCATGGGAAGATCTTTGATGGGCGTGTTGTAACGCGTGCCGGTGGTGGTGTTGGCGGCGCGGTATTCGTCGTCGCTCTCGGCGGTGACCTGGAAGACGTTGAGTTTGACCACCTCCTCGGCGCTGGTGCCGGTGGAGGCGCGCGACGCGGTGGGGGCGACTTGGGCTGGGAGGGGTGGCGTGGCAGCGAGCAACGCAACGAGGGCAG
>CANIJN010000269.1 GCA_947467625.1 Opitutia bacterium
ATGGCCTGAGTGGCCGCGAGGACGTCGGCCTGCGTAGATTCCTCGCCGTCGGGCACGACGACGCGCGTGAAACTGGTGCCGGGCTCGGGCCGCTTCGGCGAGAGTAACGTGACGACGCCCAAGCTCGTAGCTTCCGGCGCCATGACATTGAACGTGCGGTCCCACGAGTCGGGTTCGTCGCCAGCGGGATCACCGGACTCGATGCTGCCGGGTATGCCCATGTGGTAAATCTTGGATACGCGCAACGAGACGTAGCCGTTGCGCCGCAGCAGACCGCCGACACTCGGGTGCGAGGCGAGCGCGGGGTTGAGCACCCGATAGCTGCCCATCGTGTAGTTGTTGCCCAGCATGCCGAGCTGCTCGGGATACAGGCCGCTCATGAACGAGGCGCGCGACGGGCCACAAACGGGAAACTGGCAGTAGGCGCGGGTGAATTGCACGCTTTGCGCGGCGAGACGGTCGAGGTTCGGCGTGCGGACGGCGGTATTACCGTAGCTGCGGAGACACGCGGCGAGATCGTCGCTAACGATCAGGAGGATGTTGGGACGAGCGGGCGCAGGTGCAGCTGACGCCGCGATCGCGGGCAGGGAGAACGCGAACAGCCCGAGCGAAAGAAGGCGGGTAATTTTCATGGGAGAAATAGGGCCGTCAGCGGGAGAGCGGGCGCACGGACTCGTGCTTTCGAGACTGGGCTCCGTGACGCGGGTCCAAACATCGGCGGACCCGACGTCACATTGACGATCTTGAAACCGGTGGCTGGGTGCACTTCCGCCGCCACTGCAGGACGAAGCAGTGCCAGCGGCAGCCTTAGGGCGATGAACAAACCACCGGGCACTGAAAATCGTTCGTCGGCTACGCGGCCTCAGTGCGACCAGTTGACGCCAAACGTCCACAGCGAGCCATACTTGGTGGTTTGGAAAAACCGAGCGTTGCGCGGCGTGCTGGGGCCGTAGATTTCCGTCGTCGCCCCTTGGTCGGTGACGTTGCGCAAATTGGCATAGACCGAGAGATTCTTGCGCAGGCTGTATTCGCCAATCACGTCGACGAACGTGGAGGGCGGCTGCCAGTTAAACGTGCCGGGTTCGATACTGGCGCCCGCAGCTACGGCATTCAGCCGCGTGCGGCCGCGATGATTCGCATTCACCCGCAGGTTATATTTTTCGCGGGTGAAGCTGAGGCCAGCACTGCCGCTGCGCGGGATGTAGCCCGCGAAGTTTCCGCCAGTATCGCCCACCGCGCGCTGGGAAGTGCCGTTGGCGAACACCTCGAAACCCCGGGCCCAATGAGGGAGAAAGGTGAGACTCTGGCGGTAATTGAAACTCACGCCCTCGAAGCGTACCGTGCCCGGAATATTGTATTGGGTGGACACTCCGTAGCGGCCGTAGGCGTTCGGATCGAGACCGTACGAGGCGAGGAATTCGGGGGTGGCGGCTTGCACGGTGCTGCCAAAGAAATTTCGCACGTCGCGACGAAACGCCGCCACCGACACCACACCAACGCCCTGAAAGTAATGCTCGAGACGCAGCACCAGCGATTGGGCGGACCATGGATTGATCGCGACATTATTAACGACGATTCGATTCGTCGCGCTGTCGCCAGCGCTGGTATCCGGCAGGGTCAGGCCGCCTGCATATTGGTTATAGTCTGGCCGGCCGATGGACTCATAGGCGGCCAAACGGCCGATCAGATTTTCACGAATGGCGTAGCTCGCGTTGACGCTCGGGAAAAGCTTGTCGTAGGTCTTTTCGATCGTGGACCCGCGTTCGATCCCGTTGGCGCTTCGCTTGGGATCCGTCAGCGGTCCCTCGGCGTGAACCGTGGTTTTTTCACCGCGCACGCCGGCGACAATCTTCAGGCGTTGATCGAGGAAGTCGAAATCCGAGCGCAGGTAGGGAGCCACCACTTGCTCGCGGGCAAACTTCGAAGTCGCCACGCGGTTGCGCGCGATCGTGTTGGCGTTGGTCGTGAAGGTGGTCGGTTGCGCCTTGTAGTGCTCCCACACCTTGCGGTCGCTGGGCGCCTCGGAGGCGGAAAATCCATAGGGCATCACGCGCTGCGAAAACACTGGATCGAAAAACGGCGCGAGTGAATCGTCACCGGTAACCGGAGACGTGCTGGCGACGCGGTCTGCGCCGACGTAGTTGTAGGTCGCAGAGTCGTCGGTGATGTCACGCACGCCCTCTTGGAGATTGAATCCGGCCTTCAACGTCACCGGGATTTTCGTCGGAAGCTTCCGACTCACACTGCCGTAGGCGGTCTTCTGGGTGTCGTGGGTGGCGTTCTGCTGACTCGTCGCCGAAGTGAGGGCATAGTTGGCGATGAGGTAGGGATTCACGTCGGCCCCGGTCGCATTCTTCACCGTGATCGCGCTAGGACGTAGGTAAGTGACATCGTCAAACGACACGGTCAGGCCGCTGCGAATCGCATTCACTGCGCGGAAATACCCCTGGTCGGTGTCGTGGTTATCGTCCGTCGCCGACGAGTAGCCCGCGCCGAGGTCGGCCTTCCACTCGGGCCCTTGGTGTTTCCACACGACGCTCGGCATGTACGTGCGATTGAAACGATTTCGTTCGTTGTGGATCAGCGACACGTTGCCCGCACCCGCGGCGCCACGGACAGAGTTCGAGGAAAAGCCGCCGGCCTGCACCCCGCCGGGGTTGAACGTCAGCGAGTGCAACGCGAACTGCACATCGAAGGAGGAATACAGGAAGCCCACAGAAACGCGGTCGTTGTCCGACAACTTAACGTCCACCGATCCGGCGAGAGATTTGCGCGCCGTGATCTTGGGCTGATCCTCCACCCGGTAGGCCGACAAATAGGGCTGCGAAAACGCCGTGGCCGGGAACGCGGTGCCAGCGGTGGCAACGCCCGTGCCGCGCCAGGTCGCCTGCACGCGATCCTGGGCGGAATAGCTCGTGGAGTCGCCGGCCGAAACCGAGAACCCGAACTTTTTGTTGACGGGCGCCGAGCAGGAAAAATCGAAACCCGGATACACGTTGCGCGTCGGGCTCGGCTTGGCCCCTGGAGCCTTGCTGAAGCTCTTCGCGTTATCGCGCATGCTGAGATAGACGTTGGACTGGAACAAGGGCTTGGCGCGCTCGAAGGAACTGCGCGTCACCATGTTTACCGTGCCCGCGAGCGCGGACGCCGGAGACTCGGGCGTGGGCGTGTTGAGGACCTCGATACGCGAGAGGTTGTTGATCGAAACCATGTCTGCCATGACCGTGCGGTTGGTTTTACCACCGTCGGCGGAGGCGAGATTAAAGCTATCAATGGTCACCGGCACGTAGTCGGACGGGACTCCATCGATCGAGATACCCCGGGCATTGCCGCCCGTGTAGCTGACCGTGATTCCGGGCAGGAATTTCAGGAACTCGGCGGTGTTGCCCTCGGCCACATTGCCAAACTGTTCCGTCGACACGACCTGCTTGATATTGGGCGCGAAACGCTGCTCGTTAATGGCCAGGGCCGAGGCGTCCATCTCACGCGAGGTGGAGACTTGAAATTGGGCCAGCTGCACGACGTCGCCGCTCTTGGGTGGCACGCCCAACGCGATCGTGAGTGCGGTGGCCTTGCCCGCCGAAATTTCGGCAGAGCGCACGTCGCGCGGCAGGCCCGTGTAGAACGTCTGCACCTTCACCGCGCCCGTCGGCACTTGGGTCAGGCGGAAATTACCCTCGGCGTCGGTGAGCGTCGCAAGTCCGGTGCCTTCGATTGAAACGCGGGCCCCCTCGACATACTGGGCATTGCGCTCGTTGAGCACGCGGCCTTGGAGAGTGCCGGTGTTTTCCGAGGCCGCCAGCCCCTGGGCTTGGGTCGAGGATACGGCGAGGGCGAGCCACGCGGTTAGGAAGGCGAACAGAGTGCGAGATTTGAACGACATGATCTGGGTCTTGGGCTTGGGTTTCAGGTGCGAAGGTAACGAACGAGAGCGGCGGTGGCGGAAACGGTCGAGGGCGAGAGGGCGGGCGCCTCCGAGGCGCAACGCCTAGGGCGCCGCGCGTTCGCCACGTTCACGGGCTCGCAGCAGACCCAAAGAGGACTCCTGCACCGGACCATCGCAGCGTCCTCGGTCCGGAAGCGACTATGCAGCCACGCGCGCGACACCGGCACGTGCGGTTGCACGTGGGTGGCGAACCACTGGCCAAGTTCGGAATCGGGCGGGGGCATCGGAGAAGAAAACAGCCGGTGGGAATCTCTGTTTGGTGGCGAACAGTCGAGCCCATTGTTGGAGACGAGTCGCACCCGATCGCCGCGGGCCAAAAAGTTTACGTGATGAATTCCAACGCCAACATCTCCGTGATCTCGGCCGGTGGCGGCGAGTGCGCACCCACAACGTCAGCCATCCCGCCCACACGCTCTACAAACAGGCGCTGGACACGGTTGTCGGTGTCTCGTGCGGCTGTGCCCACGTCTTTGGCGCCGACGACCAAGGCCTCGCGCGCATCACCACGAATGCTGTGAACGACACCCCCCAGTTTTGCCCGGCCTGCTCGGATTGCAACGCGGCGGCTTTCAAATCCTCACATTCTGACGTACCCTCACGCCATGACTTCATCTCGTCCTGTTTTCTACACCAAGCTCGGTTGCCCGTGGTGCACCGAGGCCCGTGAGGTCCTCGACCGTCGCGGCATCGCCTACGAAGAAAAGATCGTGACCACTGACGCGGCCGCAGCCGCCGAGATGCAGCGCCTCTCCGGCCAGACCAAGGCACCCGTCTTGGACTGGTCCGGTGAAATTCTGGCCGACTTCGGTGCCGCCGAACTCGAACCGTTTCTCGCCCAGCGCGGGAAATAGTCCGCCAAACCCGCCGCGCCCGCAGCAGGATGTCGTTTTTAGCCGCTGCAAAACCAGCCCGTCGCGCCCCTCTCCGTCTGCATGTTCAGCGCCCCGTCATCGTCGGTGAATTTCGCCCTCACCGCGGCCGAATCGATGAGCGCGTGGGGCAGAGCTGCGGGAAGTTATTGGCCTGACCGTGGCGGCATCCCTCGGGCAGCGCTCAGGATGGGAGGAGCCGAAGCGACGCCCTCAGGATAAGCGGCAAAGGGGAAGTGATTTCGGGTGGAGTGCACAAGGGACCGGTTGAAGGAAACCAGGCGGGCACGTTCACCGCTTGACCCCAAACCCCAATGCCAGACCCCGGTTGGCTGGTCCCGGCGAAACAGCCTCGCCGCTAACGCGCGTGAGCGGGACAAGCCTTGACCAACCGCACGCGACCTCTTGATAGTCCGACTTGAAGAGTTGCCAAAAAGACCACGATGCGAATCATCTCGAAACCGCGACTCACGCTCTACGCTCAGCAACATCCCACCGCCAAGAGTGCACTCGAACACTGGCATAATATCACAAAGCACGCCCATTGGCGCGACCTCACTCAGGTGCGGGCGGTCTTTCCCAGTGCGGATCCCGTGAAAGTCAGCAGCGGTAGAACCGTTTATATCTTCAACCTTAAGGGCAACGCCTACCGCCTTGTCACGGCGATCCACTACAGCCGGGAGAAAATCTTCGTCCTGCAGTTTCTCACCCACGCCGACTACAGCAAAGATCAATGGAAAGAGTCCCTATGAAACCCAAGACTGATGCCCGCCCTATCGCTGTCGCCCGCCTCCCCAAGACCTATGCCGCGTTGATCGCCTGGCATGTGCCCCGCCCGCTACGCGACAAGACCGACTACGAAAACGCCGTGGAGATCGTCGACCAATTGGCCGGACACGAACTCAACGCCGATCAGGACGATTATCTCGATCTGTTGTCCGACTTGGTTGCGGCCTACGAAGAGCAGCACGCCAAACCGCTGCGCCGCATCAACGGGCTGGAGGCCCTGCGCTTCATCCTGGCGGAAAACGAACTCGCCGGTGATGACCTCGCGAAGCTGCTCAAGGTCGAGCGCTCCGTGGCCTACCGCATCCTCAAAGGTTCGCGCAACCTGACTGCGGACCACATCCGAACCCTGTCCCGCCGGTTTTCCGTCAGCAGTGATTTATTCCTGAACTGAAGCGCCGGAAAATCACACGGCCGTTGGTGGGTGCGCGGCCATGATTCGCGCCGTCAGTTGTCTTCGCGACGGCGCGTCGCAGTCGCCAACCCGTTCTCGTCTTTTTACTGCGACCCATCGCGAAGGCCATTGGGCTAACGGTCGAAGAGTTCCTCGGACGACGTGAGGTCGGGCCGAGTCAAAGCGTGGGCTGTCAGGATGCACGGCACCGCAAGGTGATTTTACGAGGGCTGCGCGAGCGAGCGGCTGATGGAAAACGGGGCCACATTCATCGCCTGACCCCAAACCCCAAAGCCAGACCCCGTTCGGCTGCAGGTCCGTTCGGCTGGTTCCAGGCTCGCCCGAGTATCGTCTTGCCCACGTGGCAGACGCGTCATACGTTGGCCGAGTGATGGAAACCCTCTCTGTGAAACTCCCCGAATCGCTGGCCAAGTGGCTGGTCGATGAAGCCAACAGCACCCGACGCTCTCGCTCGGACCTCGTGCGCGAGGCTTTGGAGCTGCGGCGCCAAGGAAAGGGGCGAACGCCGAAAAAGCGCATCACGATGGCCGATGCGATGGGTGATTTGCGCGGCACGGTCTCAGGCCCAACGGACCTTTCGACCAATCCAAAATACTTCGCTGACTTCGGCAAATGAGAGAGGTCGTCCTCCTCGATACGGGGCCGCTGGTCGCCTGGCTGTGTGCCACCGATCAATGGCATGAATGGTCGGCGGACCAGTTTGGCAGGCTGGAGCCAGCGTTCATTACGTGTGAGGCGGTGCTCACGGAAGCGTGTTTCCTCTATGCGCGAGCGGGCGGCGATCCGGCGAAAATTATC
>CANIJN010000270.1 GCA_947467625.1 Opitutia bacterium
GCCCCTGCCCCACCCTCTTGCGCCCAGGCGGGCACGAGCGCGGCGGCGAGACCGGTGGCGGAGGCCGCGTAGGGATATTGGTCGGCGAACACCTCCACGCCGTCGGCGCGGGCGGCGTTGATCCGCCGGATAATCTCGCCGGACAACCCCCCAGACGCGCGGACCGAGGGTCTTGATATGCGTGACAATCCCGGGCATCCGCGTCTCGCGGGCGACGCGGATCACTTCGGCGAT
Organism: Opitutia bacterium; assembly: GCA_947467625.1. GTDB lineage: Bacteria > Verrucomicrobiota > Verrucomicrobiia > Opitutales > Opitutaceae > GAS368. The sequence goes on from CANIJN010000270.1 coordinate 235, forward strand.
CGCCGCGACGAGGACGATCCTGTAGCCGCCCTCAGCGCGCACATGGCTGGTGTCGAATCCGTCGAACGACGCGGCGACGCGGGCGCACGGTCCTCGAGATTGAGCACCTCGGTGCGGACGGAGTTGTGGCCGATGAGCTGCGCGACAGTGACGCCGAGCAGATTCGCCTCGAGCGCCCGGCGTTACGCGGCGAGGTCGACCGGGCCGCCGCCGTCGTGGTTCACGAAGACCGTCGTGATCCCCTGGTGAGCATCGGTGCCGCGGCGGCGAGCGCGCCGTTGCGGGCGAGCGCCAGACCGGCGTGGGAGTGGCCGTCGATGAACCCCGGAGCAGCGTAAAATCCGCGGGCATCGACCACCAAGGTCGCGGTGGCGTCCGTGAGTTTTCCGAAGGCAGCCATGCGGTCGCCGTGGAGCGCGACGTCGGCGTAGAACCACGGCGTGCCCGATCCGTCGAGCACGCGCCCGCCGCGGTCGAGGACGTCATAATGCGCCGCGTGGGCGCTCAACGCCCCGGCAAACAGGAAAAAAGCAAAGGGGCGGAGGCTCATCGCAGGAGATGGAGGAAGGCGCTGATCACTGGTGCGTTGGTGAAATCAATGAAAAATCCGCCCGTCGGCGGGACGAGCGCGACGGCGCGCGGCGCGGGCCCCCGACGGCGCGTGATCGCGTCCATCGCGGCAACGGCGGTCGCGGTCGAGCCCACGCCGAAGCCCACGAGCCCAGCCACCATCACGCCCGCCTCGTGGTCGCGGCCGAGGAGCGGCCACACGACCCACGCCGCGAACGCGAGCGAGACGAGCGTGTTTACGACGAGGATCACGAGCATCGGGCCGGCGACCGACGCCAGTTCCGCGAGGTTCAGCGCCGCGAGCGTCACCGCCAGAAAGAGCGGCAGAAGCACCGCTGCGAGGCGCGCGATCACGTCGCTGCGTAGCCACGTGCCTCCCGCGCCATCGTGCGCCGCGCGGACGAAAAACCCCACGAGCAGCGCGCCCATGTAAGCGGGTAACGACGCTCCCGCGCGGTCGAGCCCGAAGCTGACCCAGGCGCCGGCTTTCATACAGCCTGCGATCAGCACAGCATGCCCGACTGCCGTCCGGCCTGACCCGCCAAGTGCGCGCACATCGCTAAAAAAACTCGCGACCGCGGCGGATGTTTCCAGCGGAACATGAGCAGGTCCCGGGACGTTTTTTCCTCGGCCCCGCAGCAGCCACTCAGCCAAGGGCCCGGCGAGCACTCCGCCCGCGACGAGGCCAAACGTCGCCGCCGACGCTCCGATCGTGGCGGCTGAGGCGAGTCCCGCTTGTTCGAAGCGCGGTGCGAACCCCAGCGCCGTGCCGTGTCCTCCGACCAGGGTGAGCGCGCCGCACACGACGCCAAGGAGCGGCGGTGCACCCAGCGCGATGGCCAAGGCCACGCCCACCGTATTTTGAAGCACAGCGAGCACCGTCCCCGCGACCAACAGCATCGCCAACGCCCGCCCTCCCGTGCGCAGAATCCGCACCGGAGCGCCAAGGCCAACACAGGTGAAAAACGCGACAAGCAACGGGAGATTGAGATTCTTCAGGGGACGCGCGGCCCACTCGACCTCCGGGGTGACGAGCCACGTCCAGCCACCGGCGGAAACCTTCGTAGCGAAGGAAACAACCGCGAGGCCGGACAGATTCAGCACCAGCAAGAGAACGCTGAACAGCAGGCCCCCGACGACGGGCACCGGGAGGTTGCACCGCGCCAGCAACGGCACCCGGCGCACCACGCCCTCTCCGAGAAGTAGCACGGGCACAGCGAGCAAAAGGAGGAACCAAGGGGAAAGGGTAAGGAGCATAACGTCGCGCCGGGAACAGCGGTGGACACGGGTTGTGCCACGTCGCAGCCACAGGGACAGCGCGAAATGCGCGCGCCGACGGGTTGTCAACTCAGCACGTGAATCGGCGCACGGCGGAAGGTAACTCCGGAAAAATCACGCGTGGAAATGACAGTTGACATCCCGAACGCGTTCGTGAGTTTTTTCGCCCCTTATCTAAAGGCTTCCTAGCTCAATGGTAGAGCAGTTGACTCTTAATCAATTGGTTCCGGGTTCGAGTCCCGGGGGAGCCACCAGATCTAAGCCCGCAATCGCACAACGATTTGCGGGCTTTGTCGTTTACGGTCAACCCACCGGTAAAGACGGTTACGAAAAGGGAGCTCCGCACACGCTTCGTCGCTCCCCCGCCCGGCCACCTCACCTGCGGCAACGCTATCCGCCTGGTTTCGTTTGGCACAGACGAGGATTCGCATCCCGCTCCCGCCAGGTCCGATCCGCCCAGGCCCAACGCGAATCAAACGCCACGCCAACACCAGGGGTGCGAACAAGCGCAACCAACGGCCCCTTCAGCGCCTAGGTTGGCGCCCGATCCGCAGCTACCCAAGCGACGTTGCCTTGTTTTGGCCGACACCCGCTCGGGAAGGCATTCGATCCAGTCTTTATTTCCGAAGACTACAGGCGTCCCGTGGTCGCCTTCGCCGACCATGATTTTTTCGGTAATGAAGCCAACCCAAACAGCAGACCGGTCGCTCAGACGCAGTCGGTGCACTGTTTGGAAACCCGAGAGATGCCCGCGGTATTCTCGCGACGACAGGCTACCCGGGAGCAGGCGGGAGCGGGTGGCGCGGGCGTATTCATCGCTGATCAAGCTAGAGCTGAAAACGACGCGACCCCAGTTGAATTCCGCTTCGTGAATGATCGCGCGATCATCACCGGGCGAAACCTCGCCGAGATTTATCAGACTGCAGCCGCAACGCCGCGTCGCCGTGACCGCAAAGACTCGGCGTCAGGTGTCAGCTCCGAACCGTACGAACGCGCGGTCCACACTCACAGTAGCAGCTGATAGCGTCCAGTCTGGGTAAACTTAGACCTGAAAGCCCTCTCAATCCGTAGTTGCCGTCCCCCATTTCATCGGACTGTTTCACCGCGTAAATGAACCAAGACAGTCCCTTCGATAATGTTGAAGACGCCATCAGGGCCATCGCGGCCGGGCAGCTCGTGATCGTGGCAGACGACGCTGATCGGGAGAATGAGGGAGACCTCATTATGGCCGCGTCCAAGGCTACGGCTGAAACGATCAATATGATGATTCGGTTTGGCAGCGGGATCGTGTGCGTACCCATGCTGGGCGCTGCACTTGACCGACTCGGGCTTGGGCCGATGGTGGCGCGCAATTGCGAGGTGCAGCGCACGGATTTCACCGTCAGCGTCGATGCCAGCTCCGGGATCTCAACGGGAGTGAGTGCGTATGATCGCTATGTGACGATCAAGCTTTTGGCTGATCCGGAGACGAGGGCAGAGCACTTGGTGCAACCGGGACATGTATTCCCGTTGCGCGCCAAACCCGGCGGGGTTCTGGAGCGTGCGGGGCACACGGAAGCGGCGGTCGACCTCGCGTTGCTCGCGGGATTGTCCCCTGCCGGCGTCATCTGCGAATTGGTGAACGAAGACGGTTCGATGCAACGTATGCCGGAACTCGCGGAGTTCAAAAGGCGGTTTGGTCTCAAAATGATCTCTGTCGAGCAACTGATCGCGTATCGGTTGCGCCGCGAAAGCCTGATCCAAAAGATCGGCGAGAGCGATCTCCCGACTGAATATGGCAATTTCCGGATGCACGTTTTCCAGAGCCGGATCGACAAGCGGAACCATCTGGCGCTCACGCTGGGCTCAGCCGATGCGACGAAGCCGGTGCTCGTGCGGGTGCATGCCGCCAACGTGCTGAACGACGTATTTCACGCCCAATTCGCCGGCGATGCGAAGGATGTGCTGAGCACCAGCCTGCGGGCTATCGCCGCAGAGGGCGCGGGCGCTCTGCTCTACATGCAACCGGCAAATCGGGAGGAAGCCTTGCTGCAAAAAATCGCTCCGACCATCGACCGCACCGAGCCCCTCCACGGGATGGATCTGCGCGACTACGGCATCGGCGCGCAAATGTTGCGGACCTTGGGACTGACCCGCATCCGCCTGCTCACGCAGCACCCGAGAAAAATCATCGGCCTCGATGGTTACGGGGTCGAAATCGTCGAACAGATCGAGCTCGCGCGACGTTAGTCTCGGCCCCAAACACGGCCGCATCGTGACGATTCGGTGGATCGGGACCAAGCTCCCCTACGCCGTGGCACTGGACGCCCCATCTTCATAACCGGCGCCTTGCTCGACACGCCGCCACCGCCGGACGCTTACCGCCGCACCAGGGCCGATTCATCCCCCCGGGCCAACGCCGCGGGCAGGCTAGACCTTGGTCCACCCAACGCTGTACTGCGGCCCCTGATACCAGGCGGCCAACAGACAAGCACTTGAACGCACCGCCGGCTACGCAACCGGAGCCGGTAAGCTGGCTTTAATGGAGGTGTTCATCGGTGGCGACCGCACGATCTCAGATAAACTGCAGGAATCGACTTGAACATCCTCAAGTCCCCCATCGACTGAGGGTCGGCAGTCCGTTCATTTCCCCCAACGGTCGCGCCATAGTCGGCTCTCGCCAACCAAGCTGCCCGAATGCCGCGCAAGCTCCCCCGCTTTGCAGTTCACTTCCTCTGACCGCCAAGCCGTCCGATACTTTTTAACCCCATGAACCTCCTCCGTCGCATCGGCGTTTTCCTCCTTACGAGCACGCTCGTCCTTACCAACGCCGTGCACGCCGCTGAAAACACCGGCGCGATTTCCGGGCGCGTGCAAAACGTCACCACCGGGCAATTCCTCAATAACGCCCGCCTCAGCGTCCGCGGAACCGACCGCGTCGTCTTCACCGACGAGTCTGGTACCTACCGCATCCCTGCCCTGCCCCCGGGCGCGACCGTGCTCCACGTTTTCTTCACGGGGCTCGACCCGCAGGAGGTCAGCGTGAACGTGGCTCCAGGCCAGATCGTCGAGCGCAACGTCGACCTCGCGAGCGGCGGACGCACCGCTCGGGGTGACGGCACCGTCCAGCTCGATGCCTTCAAGGTCTCCACCAGCCGCGAGACCGATGGCGCCGCCATTGCGATCAACGAACAGCGCTTCGCGCCCAACTTAAAAAATGTGATCGCGGCCGATGCCTTCGGCGAAGTCACCGACGGCAACGTCGGCGAGTTCCTCAAGTTCCTCCCCGGCATCACGGCGGAATACGACGCCGAGTCCGGCAGCTCCGTCTCCTCGGTCGCCGTGCGCGGTTTTCCCACGAGCATGGCCGTCGTCTCGGGCGACGGCATGCAAATGGCCAACACCGGCAATCCCCAGGGTAGCTCGCGCGTCTTCCAGTTCACGCAGGTCTCCATGAACAACCTCGCGCGCCTGGAGGTCACGAAATCGCCCACCCCCTCGACGCCCGCCGACTCGATGTCCGGCTCGATCAACATGGTCAGCAAGAGTGCGTTTGAGCGGAAAACCGCGCAGCTCCGCTACTCGATCAGCATGTCCGGCAACCAGCATCACCTCGCTCTCGAGGCCCAGCCGCACACGCCCGATAAAAAGGTCCAGATGATCCGCCCGTCCGCAAACTTCGACTACACGCTGCCGGTGTCACGGAACTTCGGACTCGTCGTCACGGGCCAGGTGCAGAACCGCTACATGTGGCAGCAGCTCGCGCTCAAGGCCTACAACGCCACCGCGGCCGGCACCGGCGCGACGTTTGCCCGGCCGTTTCTCCAACAGTTCCAGTTGCCCGCTTCGCCGCGACTCAACACCCGCAACTCCGCCGGCGTGCGCGCCGACTGGCGCGTCACCCCCAACGGCGTGCTCTCCGCCAATGTCGAGGCCAGCCGCTTTGTCTCCGACCGCTCCTCGACGTCCGCTGCATTCGACACCGGCACGAACGCCACGCCCACCGTCGTCGGCGGCATGGCGATGACCTACGGCGACGGCTTCACGAACGGCGCCACCGGCCGCGCCGGCGTCTCGCTGATGGGCCTGCACGCCTCCGTCCGTCACCAGCTAGATACCCGCGCCGGCAGCACCCGCTACCGTTTCGACAACGGCGACTGGCGCGTCGAGAGCGGCCTCGGTTTTTCCAAGTCCGAGGGCGGTTATCAGGATACGATCCACGGCCGCTTCCGCACGCTCGGCACCGCGTTGCGCAATCCCGGCCGCCTCGTCCTGGCCGACGTCGATCAGGATCGCCCGCGCACCATTCGGCTCTTCGACAACGCCAACCAGGAAGTCGACCTGTACAACCTCGACAACTACCGTCTCAACACCGCCAACTCCACGCCCCGCTACATCCACGACGCCATGGTCACCGCCAAACTCGACGTGCGGAAGAGCCTGGGTTTCCTCCCGTTCCCCGCGTCGCTCCAGATCGGCAGCTCGGAGCGCATCCAAACGCGCGACGTCCGCCGCGAGAGCATCAACTGGACCTACAACGGCCCCGACGGCAATGCCGCCACGATCGACACGCCCACGCCCTACCGCATGACGACTTACTTCGGGCAGGAGGAAAGTTTCGGTTTCCGCAACATGCCGTGGATCTCCGTTTACAAGGCGTGGGAGGCCTTCAAAGCCAACCCCACACTCTGGTCCAAGACGCCCGCGCAGGTCGTCGCCGAGGAGTTGTTCC
>CANIJN010000271.1 GCA_947467625.1 Opitutia bacterium
CGATAATCATGATCTGGCCAGTCAACGCGCCCACCGCCCCACCCTGCAAGCGAAAGTCAAAGAGGTGGTCACCCGGCTGCCGGCGATGACGAACCAAGACGACATCGCCGCCCTGAAGCCGACCAATGGGAAACCACCGCCGGCGGACAAGACGGCCGAATCGAAATCGCGGTGAAGATACGGTCGGATTGCTCAGCACGATGACGTCGTGCGTGCTCGCTCTCGAAAGCGATTCCCCCGACATCGAGCAGCGCGCGAGGGTCTCCCGACCGACGACACCTAGGCGCAATCGCGACGCCCGGTGGCCGGGTGCGACTATCGGTGACCAAGGATGCGTTGACGCCGTTCGGTGGCTTGGTGCGGTGGGCCGCTTTTATGAAGCATATCGGGATTGTGGATAATTTGGCCGCCGACTGTCCCGTGAAGCGAACGAGTCCGAACGCGGCGCCTGTATATGATGTGCTCCAATCGTTCATGTTGACGGCGCTCACGGATGGGCGCCGCTTTTCGCATATCGAGCGGATGCGCGAAGATCCGACGATCCCGGAGTTGTTTGGGATGGAAGCGATCGTCGGAGACGACACGGTTCGGCGTTTCTTCCAGTCGGTCGATCCGGTGCTCGGCTCCGCGTGGATTGCGCGACACGCGAAGCCTATGTCGGGTGCGTTGCCGGAGGCGATTGTCCTCGATTGGGATTCGACGGTACAGCCCAAGTATAGGCATCAAGAAGGCGCCGAGGTCGGCGACAACCCCGGCAAGCCGGGTCGACGCAGTTATCATCCGCTGCTCGCCGTTGGCTCCCGCACACGGCTATGTCCGGGTTTACCGCTTCCGCTCCGGCAACACGGTGAGCGCGACCCAGCGGGAGGAGGCGATGGCCGACGCGGAACGCTGGCTCGGCGATCGGAAGGTCGCCCTAAATCGCGGCGATCTGGGCTTTGGTCACGATGCCATCGTGGCCTGGCACGAGGCGGCCCCCGCTCGCCCCAAGTTCCTCTTCAAATTGAAACTGACCGCGCGCGTTCGTTCGGCCCTGCATCGCATCAAGGAAAGCGACTGGCAGGAACCGGCGACCCTCGGCGCGTGCCAGATCGCGGAGGCCCGGATCCAAATCACCGGTTGAAAAACCTCCCGGCGGGTGATCTTGGCACGGACGTTGCAACGCGTGGTGCCGGCCGCGAACCGCGCGGACTTTTGGGATCATCACAAACATGAGTTTGCGGTCTACGTCGCCAATCTGCCCGAGGAAGTAAACGGCTGTGTATCACTCCAGGCTCGAACTGCGGAACTCAGGGTAGAGGGGCAAATCCTCATGTGATGTTGGTATTATTCGCGATTCGTTTGCCAATCACGCGAGCTCGCTCGCTTCCACGCGCTCACACCGCGCCTCAGCAAGCCTCGGGGTCCTGGCCCTATCGGAAATAAAAAAGGCGCACCGCTTTCGCGATGCGCCTTTTCAAAAACGTGCGGATCAGGATCCGCGCGGGAGTTTTGCTTAGTAGTCCATGCCGCCGCCGCCGTGACCGTGGCCACCGCCAGCAGGCGCTTCTTTCTTCTCTGGGATCTCGGTGATCATGCACTCGGTCGTCAGCAGCAAGCCGGCGATCGATGCTGCGTTCTGTAGCGCAGTGCGGGTGACCTTAGTCGGGTCAACCACGCCGGCCTTCACGAGGTCCTCATACTTTTCAGTGGCAACATTGTAGCCGTGGTTGCCCTTAGCGGCGAGGACTTCGCCGACAACCACCGCGCCTTCGACACCAGCGTTTTGGCAGAGCATGCGGATCGGGTGCTCGATCGCGCGACGCACGATCTGGGAACCGATCTTCTCATCGCCCTCGAGGACGAGAGCATCGATGACTTTCGCGGTGCGGAGCAGCGCGACGCCGCCGCCGGCGACGATACCCTCTTCCACCGCAGCGCGGGTGGCGTGGAGAGCGTCTTCGACGCGAGCCTTCTTTTCCTTCATCTCAACTTCGGTGGAGGCACCGACGTTGATGACGGCGACGCCGCCGGCCAACTTGGCGAGACGCTCTTGGAGCTTCTCGCGATCGTAGTCGGACGTGGTCTCGTCGATCTGGCGGCGGATTTGCTTCACGCGGCCTTGGATGTCGGACGATTTTCCGGAGCCTTCGATGATCGTGGTGTTCTCCTTGTCGACGACGATCCGCTTGGCGCGGCCGAGGTCGGCGATGGTGAGACTCTCGAGCTTGAGGCCGAGGTCGTCGGTGATGCACTTGCCGCCCGTGAGGACCGCGATGTCTTCGAGCATAGCCTTGCGGCGATCACCGAAGCCAGGAGCCTTGACGGCGCACACGTTGATCGTGCCGCGGATCTTGTTAACGACGAGGGCCGCGAGGGCTTCGCCTTCAACTTCCTCAGCGATGACGAGGAGGGGCTTGCCGCTCTTGGCGACAACTTGGAGCAGGGGAAGGAACTCTTGGAGGTTCGAAATCTTCTTCTCGTGGATCAACACATAGGCGTCCTCGAGGACGGCCTCTTGGGCCTCGGTGTTGGTCGTGAAGTAAGGCGAGAGATAGCCCTTGTCGAACTGCATACCTTCGACGACGTCGAGGGTGGTCTCGATGGACTTTGCCTCTTCAACGGTGATGGTGCCGTCTTTGCCGACCTTATCCATGGCGTCAGCAATGATGTTGCCGATCGTCTCGTCCCAGTTGGCGGAGACGGTGGCGACTTGGCGGATTTCCTCGCGGTCATTGACCTTCTTGGAAACGCGGGCGAGCTCCTTGACGGCGGCCTCGACGGCCTTGTCGATACCGCGCTTGAGGAAGATCGGGTTGGAACCGGCGGTCACATTCTTGAGACCCTCGCGGTAGATACCCTCGGCGAGCACGGTCGCGGTGGTCGTGCCGTCACCGGCAGCGTCGGAGGTCTTGGAAGCGACTTCCTTTACCATTTGAGCGCCCATATTCTCGTAGGGATCGGGGAGCTCAATTTCTTTGGCGACGGTGACGCCGTCCTTGGTGACGGTCGGCGATCCGAATTTTTTGTCGATGACGACGTTGCGGCCCTTGGGTCCAAGGGTGACTTTCACCGCGCGCGAGAGGAGCTCGACGCCACGGAGGATTTTCTGACGAGCGGTCTCGTCGAAGATGAGTTGTTTAGCGGCCATGTGTATAAATTTTTAGTTGAGGATTGAGAGTGGGATGGCGTGGCGCTTAGCCGATGATACCGAGGATATCATCTTCGCGAACGAGGGTGTATTTCTTGTCCTCGAGCTTCACTTCGGTGCCGCCGTATTTGCTGATGAGCACGCGGTCGCCGACTTTGACTTCGAAGGCGCTGACCTTACCGTCTTCGCCTTTTTTTCCGGTACCGAGGGCGATGACTTTAGCCTCCTGTGGCTTTTCTTTGGCGCTGTCCGGAATGATGATTCCGCCGCGGACTTGTTCTTTTTCTTCGATGTGCTCAACGAGAACACGATCACCGATGGGTTTGATTTTTACGTTAGCCATATATGGTTGGGTTATTTCTGGACTAGAGGCGGTTGTTTTGTGGGTTTTCGACCAAGCGCAACCGCCGTGAATTAACGGAGCGGGCGCGCATCGGATTGAAAGTTATTTTTTCTTCGGATCGTCTACGACCTCGAAATCGGCATCGACGACGTCAGCTTTCTTTTCGGTTTTTTTTGCCGAACCTTCGGGCTTCGCTTCGCTTGCCTCGGTGGCCCCGGGGCCGCCGGCATCGGCCGGACCGCCCGCAGCCTGAGTGGCTTTGGCGGCTTCGGCATAGAGTTCGCCACCGATGGCGGTGAGCTTCTCCATGGCTGACTTCATGCGGGCAGGGTCGCTGCTTTCGAGATCTTTTTTCGCTTCCGCGAGCGCAGCCTCAAACTTGGACTTCATTTCGGCGGGGATCTTGTCTCCGCTGTCTTTCAAAGTTTTTTCGAGTTGGTAGATCGTCGTATCAAGTTGGTTCTTTGTTTCGACGGCTTCCTTGCGCTTACGGTCTTCTTCGGCGTGGAGCTCGGCTTCCTTGGTCATCTTCTCGACTTCGTCTTTCGAAAGGCCGGATGAACCTTGGATGGTGATCTTCTGGTCCTTGCCCGTGCCTAGGTCTTTCGCTGAAACGTGCAGAATGCCATTCGCATCGATGTCGAAGGTAACCTCGATCTGCGGCGCACCACGAGGAGCGGGCGGGATGCCATCGAGACGAAAGGTTCCGAGCACTTTATTATCCCGGGACATCGGGCGCTCGCCTTGCAGCACGACGATCTCGACGGAGGGCTGACTGTCGCTGTAGGTAGAAAAAGTCTGGGTCTTTTTCGAAGGAATCGTCGTATTGCGTGGAATCATCGCCGTCGCAACTTGTCCCGCCGTCTCGATACCGAGCGTCAGGGGAGTCACGTCGAGGAGGAGCACATCGCGAACGTCGCCCTTGAGGACGCCGCCCTGGACTGCCGCGCCAATGGCAACGACTTCGTCTGGATTTACACCTTGATGGGGCGGCTTACCGCCCAGTTGCCTCGCGAGATCTACGACCTTGGGCATACGGGTCATACCGCCGACCAGCACAAGCTCGTCGATCTGGGCTGAGGTGAGCTCGGCGTCCTTAAGACAGCTCGTGAAAGGCTGGAGGCAGCGCTCGAAAAGCGACTCGCAGATTTGCTCCATCTTCCCACGACTGAGCTGCACGTTGAGGTGCTTAGGACCGGATGCATCAGCCGTGATGAAGGGAAGATTGATATCGACGGACTGCGTGGAGGAGAGCGCGATTTTAGCCTTCTCGGCCTCTTCCTTGAGTCGCTGCAGCGCCATCGGATCTTTGCGCAGGTCGATGCCGTTTTCTTTTTTGAAGCTATCCACCAACCAGCCAATCAACGCGTCGTCCCAATTGTCGCCGCCCAAATGCGTATCGCCGTTCGTCGACTTCACCTCGAAGACACCGTCGCCGATTTCGAGCACCGATACGTCAAACGTGCCACCGCCCAAATCGAATACCGCGATCTTCTCGTCCTTCTTTTTATCGAGGCCATACGCGAGCGAAGCCGCCGTTGGCTCGTTGATAATACGCAAGACTTCAAGGCCGGCGATCTTGCCCGCATCCTTCGTCGCCTGACGCTGGGAGTCGTTAAAATAAGCTGGGACGGTAATGACGGCCTGCGTCACCTTTTCGCCAAGATAAGCCTCGGCATCCGCCTTAAGTTTTCCGAGGACGAAGGCCGCGATTTGCTGGGGAGCGAACTGCTCGGCCTTGTCGCCCGACTGAACCTCGATGTAGGCGTCGCCGTTTTTGCCTTCAACAACCTTGAATGGCATATTCTTCGCCTCGGCACTGACCTCGGTGAATTTGCGACCGATGAGGCGTTTTGCGGAGAAGACGGTATTACGCGGGTTGGTCACGGCCTGACGCTTGGCGGCCTGTCCGACCAAGCGCTCTCCGGTTTTCGTAAACGCGACGACGGACGGCGTGGTGCGCGCCCCCTCGGCGTTAGGGATGACGACGGGCTCTCCGCCCTCCATCACAGCCATACAAGAGTTAGTGGTGCCTAAATCGATGCCAAGAATGCGACTCATGATCCCCAACCTTTAGCATTGCATGTGCCTCGATTCCTGAAAATTCGCTAGTTTCTTAATATCAGCAGTTAAAGTATAATTAAGGCGATTTCCACTCTCCCCTGCCCCCCTCAAGACATGTCACGGTGTCACAGCTGTGGCTCACTTTCCGAAGAGAGTCTGCGCGTCGTGTCTCAGTATGTCACAGTTGAAAATCCGCTTCCGCTGCCTACGGTGCGCCCATGGATATGGAAATCACCCTGCCCGAAGAGATCCCGGTAATGACGTTGCCCAACGTGGCATTTTTTCCGCAAGCGCTGATGCCTCTTTTTATTTTTGAGCCACGCTACCGCCACATGTTGCGTGAAGTGCTCGCCACCAATCGGCTCTTCGCTGTCGCCGGCATCGACGCGCGACCGTCGGGTGTACTCGGCCAGATCGACCCACCCCACCGCGTCGCGACTCTCGGCATCGTTCGTGCCTGTCAAAAAACGGACAACGGCACCTCGAACCTTCTCCTCCAGGGACTGTGCCGTATCGAGATTACCGGCATCGTCACTGAAGAACCCTACCGACGTATCCGCGTGCGCGCGCTCACCAGCGAGCCCGGCACGAACGACGACTATGTCGCCCTGCGGCGTGAACTGGCCCGGCTTCTCGTGTTGAAACATAAGCTCTCGGCCACTGGGTCTTCGGCCCCGGGGCAGTTGGCCGCTTTCTTGAAAAACGTCGACGACCCCGAGGCCTTCGTCGACATCGCGGCCTTTAGCCTCTGCGAGGATCCGAACTTAAAACAAAGATTGCTCGAAACGCTGGATGTCCGACGACGCTTCCTTATCTTCAGCGCTCAAGTCCGCGAAGAAATCGCCAGCCTCAAGTTGCGCCAGAAGCTTCAAGGTCGGCTCTCGGAGGATCAAATTTCGGACAACTAAAACCCCGCGGGCGGTGAAGCCACGCGGGGTCTTGAAACTGGAGCCGAGCATCGGAATTGAACCGATTACGGGGATTTTTTGGCCGTTTTCGAAATCTGCCTTTTTTTCGACCGTGGACTGGATTTCACCTTTGAGAATGTTTGGTTTCACGCGAAACCACCCCCACCACTGAAGGGAATGGAAGGGAACCAAAAAGCGCAGAATTTGGCAGGAATTGTCAGGAGGGTTCTGACGCCGAAAACCGAGACCGCACACTCCACAGCTCAAGGCCGCGCCGCCCGACCAGACCCGCTCCCCCCCCCCCCCCCCCCCCCCCCCC
>CANIJN010000272.1 GCA_947467625.1 Opitutia bacterium
CAAGATCGACGCGTGGTTGCGCCGCAGTCCGCAGTCCGACCAAGAGACGGTGGGCCGCCGGATCGGCCGGCACCTCGGCAAAGATCCCGCCGCCGCGGCGATCATCGTGGCCGAAGTGCTCCGCGATGGAGCGGGCCGGGCCGTCCCCCTGAGCATCAGCAGCCGGCTCGACGCCGGCCAGAAAGCGCACCGCCAAAAAGGCGCGTATCTGTTGCGCACCAACTGTGACGAGACCGACCCGGCACTTTTATGGAAATGGTATATCCAGCTGACTCAGGCCGAAGCGGCGTTTCGCACCGCTAAAAGCGAGCTGGGCCTGCGGCCGGTGTTTCACCACAAAGAGAAGCGGGTGCAGGCGTACATCTTGGTCTGCTTCCTCGCGCTGGCCCTCTGGCGCACCCTCGAACAGTGGATGCAATCAAAGGGGCTCGGCACCTGCGCGCGCCAGTTAATCAAGCAAGTCGCCGGGATCAAAAGCGTGGACGTAATCGTCCCGGTGCGCCGCGCCGAGATCACGACCGAGCTGCGCCTGCGCGTCGTCACGACCCCCGAGCCCGCCACCGCCCAACTGCTCGCCCAACTTGGGCTGCGCCTGCCCAAGGGCTCCCGTGAAGTCAGCAATGTAGTGCCGAAAATCAGCCCCTAAATTGCGCAAGTCTCTGCGATAGAACGAAACGGTTTTCTGAACTGCGGAACTCGGGTTCGCGACTCACGGCGTTTGGGAAACCGCCGCACTCTGTTATCCTAGGAGAGACTTGAGGTCGGCGAGGGAGAGTTTTGCGGCGGCGGCATCGCTGGCCTCGAAGACGTTGGCGAGGAGGGCGCGCTTTTCGTCCTGCAGGGCGAGGACTTTTTCTTCGACGGTGCCGGAGGCGACGAGTTTGTAGCTCGTGACGACGCGCGTTTGGCCGATGCGGTGGGCGCGGTCGGTGGCCTGCGCTTCGGCGGCGGGATTCCACCACGGGTCGAAGTGCACGACGGTATCGGCGGCCGTGAGGTTGAGGCCGGTGCCTCCGGCTTTGAGCGAGAGGAGGAAGACGGGAGGCGCGGGAGCGGCGCCGAGTTGAGGGTTGAGAACTGAGCGTTGAGAGCCGGAAACCGGAGCCTGGAAACGGTCTACTTGGGCTTGGCGGGCTGCGGTGGACATCGAGCCGTCGAGGTAGCAGTAGGCGATACCTTGCTCGTCGAGATCGGCGCGGAGGAGGGCGAGGAGGGAGGTGAACTGCGAGAAGACGAGGAGGCGGTGGCCGTCGTCGAGGGCCTCGGCGAGGATTTCGCGGAAGGATTCCAGTTTAGCGGAGTCGGCGAAAGGGGATGCGCTGGGGTTTGGGCAAGCGGTTTTTTGGTCGGAAGAATCGGGCTCGGAATCCCCTGCCAGTCGGCTCTTACCTGTGACCAAGCGGGGGTCGCAGCAGATCTGGCGGAGGCGGAGGAGTTGGGTGAGGGCGGCGAACTGGAGTTTCGTTTCGCTGGCGCCGCCGGCTTCGAGGTCGAAGAGTTCGCGTTCGGATCTTTCCTGGGTGTCGCGGTAGAGTTTGGCCTGCGCGGGCGTCAGCTCGCACCAGACGGTTTGCTCGATTTTTTCGGGGAGCTCGGGGGCGACGGCGCGTTTGGTGCGACGGAGAATGTAGGGCGCGGTCTGGGCGCGGAGGCGTTCGTCGAACCAGGCGCGTTCTTCGCCGCGGAGGCCGGCGGGCACACGCGTGAGGTAGCCGGGGAGGAGGAATTCGAAGAGGGAGCGGAGGTCGTCGAGTGAGTTTTCGAGGGGAGTGCCGGTGAGGAGGAAGCGCGAACGGGAGCGAAGGGCGCGAAGGGCGGCGGCGTTTTGCGAGCGGCGGTTTTTGATGTGCTGGGCTTCGTCGGCGATGACGCACGCGAACTCGATGGACGTGAAAAGGTCTTGGTCGCGGGCGAGCGTGCCGTAGCTCGTGATGATGAGATCGTGTGGGGCAAAATCGGCGGAGGATTCTAGGCGGTTCGACGAATGGTGGACGAAGGTGCGGAGCTGTGGGGCGAAGCGAGCTGACTCGCGGCGCCAGTTTTCGAGAAGGGAGGCGGGGCAGATGACGAGCGAAGCGGATCGGGGAGAGCGGAGAGCAGAGGGCTGAGCTGCCGTCGCTCCGGCGGAGCTCCGGCGATCCGAGGCATTGAGCGACGGCCCGAAGATGGCGTCGAGCGAGGGCGTGCGGCGGCGATCTGCGGGTGCGGCGTTGCGGTTGTGGGGTTCGTCACGGGACGGCACGGCGGCAAGCGGCGGTCCTCCGCGGGAGGCGACGGCGCTGAGGAGGGCGAGGGCTTGGAGGGTTTTGCCGAGGCCCATTTCGTCCGCGAGAATGCCACCGAGTTGGTGGCGGTGCAGGTGCCAAAGCCAAGCGGCGCCGAGGCGTTGGTAGGGTCGGAAGAGGGAGTCGAGGGCGGGAGAGACAGGTGCGGTGTCTAGGGCGGAGAGGTTTTTCAGGGCGCTGCTGCGGGTGCGCCACGACTCGGGTGACTGAAAACCAGGAGAGAGTTCTTCGAGGATGTCCTGGGCTTCGGCGATGCGGGCGGAGCTGACGCGTTGGGTGCGGCGGGGCGCGACGGTGGCGGTGGGATCGCCGGAGAGGGCGCGTTGCGCGGTCGCGAGTTTTTGGAGTTTTTCTTGGTCGAAGAGGAAGATTTTGCCGTCGGCTTCGAGGTAACTACGGTTGGTGGCGACAGCGGTGCGGAGGGTGGACTCGTCGGAGGAACCGGCGCGGAGGCCGAGGGTGACGGCGAAGCTATCGCCGGTCTCGGCGACATCGGCGGTGATTTCGGCAACGCGGAGATGAGCGGTGTTTTTTTCGAAGTTGGGCGTTAAGTCGGCGCAAAAGAGGTCGCGGAGGCGGGTGAGATGGGCGGAGAGAAAGTTAAGCGTTTTGTGGCGGTCGCGCAGCCACCACGTGCGGTTGGAGGGTTCGAGGACAAAGCTATTTTCTTTGAGGAGGGTGAGCAGCGTATTGTAAGAGGGATTTTCGCGCGAAGGGAGGGTGACGGCGAGAAAGTGTTCGCTGCCGTCGATGCCGAGCTGGGTGCCGGCGGGACGCTGGACTACGCGCGGCGTGGGCGACGGGGCGGGGCGGGCGAGGGAAGCAGGAGGTGCTAGAAAAATGGATACTCCAGAGAGAGCGTCGTCGTTCCAAGCGATGGGAGTGGACGGGCTGTTGACCCAAAAGAAAATGGGCTGGCCCTTGAGTGCGGCGAGGAGGTCGCGCAGGCGGGCGCGGTTAAGCTGGATGATCTTGAGCGGGGATTGGGCGCCGGACCAGCGTTGGAGGAGTACAAGGGCCGGGATGAGTTCGGCAGGTGGGGCTCCGGTGGAGAGATCGAGTTCCACTTTGATCGCGATGGCGTCGCGCGGGGCGGCGGAGGCGAGGTTGGGTGGGAGGTGGAATCGGAGCATGGTTGCGTGATAAAAATTTCCGAGAAAATGCGGGGCGCGAGGCAACTCTGATTCCTTGAGCAGGAGCAACCCAGTATTCACCCAAGCGGTGAACGAGGACGGAATAGGGCCCTAGATTTTTATGGGAAAAGATTTTGGTTCCGGGCTCGTTGTGCAGGCTTGGGGGGAGGGTTGTTCCTCCAGGAAACCACGATCAAGCAAGTTTGCTCGGTTCGAGTTGGGCTGATCGGGATGCGGTCTGTGTTGCGTGGGGGTGCCGGCGGGCCGGGCGGCGGGTGGCCGGGCCAAGTTGGCGGCGCTCCATCATTTGTAGGATCCGCGCAACGTGCCGCGGCCTAGCGCGAAAAGTGAAATCGGCGCGTATCAGTTTTATGAAACCATATAGCTTATGTCTACACCGGTGCCATTTTCTCGCGCGCGGGACTGACCGCGACGCCCTACCTGATCGCCGTGGCGGAGAATAGCGGGCCCGACGCTGCGGTGGATAGGCGATCTTCGGCGTTGGCGCGCGATTACGTTCAGCGGGAGCTAAAGCTGGCGGATTAACTGGAGCAGGCAGCGAGGTAGCGACCGCAGTCGCGAACGGGCTCTGGGCGGGCGGTCGTGCAGGGAGCAGAAAATTCGCGATGGATTTGTGCTTGGGTGCGCTGCGTGACATCCGCACCGTGGTTTCATCTGCATGAAAACTTTCTTCGCGTTCGTAAAGCAGCACGTGTTCCCCGCCTTGGTCGCCATGACGTTGGCGTCTCTGCTCGGATTGAGCGAGTGGATGCAGAACGTCGAAAACACCACGCTCGATCTGCGTACGAAGTCGCGGGTGCGGTGGCAGCCCCCGATGGCTGACCCGCAACAACTGGTGGTGTGCATCGACGAGGAAAGTCTCGCCGCCTACAAAGCATGGCCTTGGCCGCGGGGCGTGCACGGTTTGTTCCTCGCGTTGGTGGGGCAGACTAAGCCGTCGGTGATCAGTTGGGATATTTTGTTCACTGAGCCGTCCGAGGACGACTCGCGACTGATTTATGGTCTTAAGGCGACGGAGGCCAAAGTAATCTTCGGCGCGATGGCGGGCGAGAACGCGGTCGTGGGCGAGAAGGAGGCGGACGGTTTGCTACCCGATGATCCGGCGGTGAAGGCTGCACGACTGATGCCGCTGGAAAACGTGACGGGTGACCGGAAGAATTTGTTGACGAAACCGAGAATCCTTTTACCGGCGCGCGAGCTCGCGCAGCTGGCGACGTCCGCCCTAGTTGACACGCCCCCCGGGCCGGACGGAGTGCGTCGTCGCGTGCCGTTGATGATCGCCATCGGCGAGAACGTCTACCCGACGTTGTCGCTCCAGAGTCTCATGGAGCACTGGAAAGTGCAGCCCGACGAAATTTCGGTGCGTATTGGAGAATCAATTACGATAAAAAATGCGTATGCGCAGCGCACCATCCCGATCGATGATACCGGCGCAATTCTATTGAATTACCGGTATGCGACGGAGGGTTTTCACACGGTGGGTTACAGCAATCTGGCGAGCAGTCTGAACAAGAAGTTCGTGAAAAAGGAGGAGGTTACGGTGCCGGAAACAACCGGACGCATCCTCATGGTTGGACAGGTAGCAGCGGGCCTCACGGATGTGGGGCCGTCACCCTTTTCGGCGTTGACGCCCATGGTCCTCGTGCACTCCAACGTCATTGATAACGTGCTGCGCGAGGATTACGCGCACGAGGTGAAATGGTGGCCTATCTGGCTCGGTGCTGTGGTATTGGGAGCGGGGGGCCTGCGGTTTTTCACTCAACGAAAGCTCGTGGCGCAAGCGTCGTTCGCGCTAGGCGTACCGATCATTTATGTGGGCTTGGCGACGTTGCTGTGGGTTTCTGGTAGTCATTGGCTGCACATCGTGTGGCCGTTGCTGGGATTCTCCTCACTCCAAGTTTTTATGATCACTCGGCGGTTGATCGCCGAGCAGCGCGCGAAGGAACACATAAAGGGGATGTTCGGCACGTATGTGTCGCCGGCGTTGGTGAATCGGATGGTGGCTTCGGGCGAATCGCCTCAACTCGGCGGTCACGAGGATGAAATCACGGCCTATTTTAGCGACATTCAGGGTTTTTCGGGGTTCTCCGAAAAACTTGAGCCGGCCCAATTGGTGGAGCTGATGAATGAATACCTGACCGCTTGTACCGACATCGTGCAGGAAGAGGGCGGCACGCTCGACAAGTATATTGGCGACGCCGTTGTCGTGATGTTTGGAGCGCCGCTTCCATTGCCGGATCATGCGTTCCGTGCCTGCGTTGCGACTCAACGCGTGCAGAAGAATTTGCGAGAACTACGGGTTAAATGGGAAAGCGAAGGCTCCAAGTGGCCCGAAATTGTGTGGCGCATGCAATCGCGCATCGGGCTCAACAGCGGCAAATGCATTATTGGCAACATGGGAAGCCGCTCTCGATTCAACTACACGATGATGGGCGACAACGTTAATCTGGCGGCTCGCATGGAGAGCGGAGCCAAGGCCTGGGGCGTCTACACGATGTGCTCCGAGGCTACGAAGGTAGCCTGCGAACAGCACGGGGGGGACCGCGTCGTGTTTCGCTCGCTCGGGAAAGTGGTTGTGATGGGGCGTTCGCGGCCCGTGCCGTTCTATGAGATTGTCGGGCTCAAAGAACATGTTTCTCCGCAGACCCACGAATGCCTCGCTATTTTTGCCGAGGGTATGACGAAGTATTACGCGCAGGACTGGGAGGGTGCGCTGGCGTGTTTTGCCCGTAGCGAATTGCTAGAGCCCAATGTTCCGGGTAAAACTCCCGGCGTGAGCAGCAACCCGTCGCTGGTGTTTCGGGACAAGGTTCGTTATTTTCAGGAAGCTCCGCCGGCCGCCGATTGGGATGGCGTGCATGTGGCAAAGGAAAAATAAGAACTTACACCGCTTCCCGGCCGGGTGGCGATCTGGTAGCGGTATATCGCTACAGGTCTTCGAGACTGGGGGGCGTGATGCGGAGAGGGGCCCATCCAGTGGAGCCTATCGTCAGGAGGCGGTTGAAAGTGTCTACAGCGGTTTGACCACTTCGTGTCCGGATCGAATTGGGTCTATGCTGCTGGAGGGTGAGCGTTCAACTCTGACAGGGGGACGAGTCAGGGGAGATCGGCTAAAATGGACAGATGGAATCAGGCAAAGACGAGTGCGGGCGGAACAGTCGCGGTTGCGGCAAGGGCGACAGCACGAGCGTTCTTCGAGGCCTGGGGCAGCAGCTCGGCGATACGCTTCATCGGTTGATCGGGCAGGCGGGCGATGCCGTCGACGAGGTAGGCTTCGGGATCGAGGCCGGCGAGGCGGCAGTTTTCAACGAG
>CANIJN010000273.1 GCA_947467625.1 Opitutia bacterium
CGCGGACGTCGCGGGTGGGAGCGGCGGGTGGTGGAGGGCTTCGCCGGTGGGGAGGTAGTCGCCGTCGCGGAAGGAGTAGAGGTTGCGACGGCCGAACGAGAACAGCGTCAGGGTGCGGTGGAGCAGGGGGAGTTCGTCAAGATCGATGGCGAACAGGAAAATCCGGTAGAGAAAGCGGTGCGGACGCGGCGAAAAACGCGCGTGCATGACAGAGCATTCGTAGAGACAGGAATTCATTCGGCCGCAGGTCATGCAGATGCCTTTGCTACGACCAAGAAGCGAGCACGGATGCCTTTGCTACGAACGGAAAGCGAGATCGGATGCCTTTTGACGACAGGGGCTCCGCTAGCCGCTCCACGGGTCGCGACCGAGGAGCTGTTCGCTGAGGCGGACGGCGCTGAGGAGGCCGTCTTCGTGGAAGCCGTAGCGTTGCCAGGCGCCGGCGAAATACGTGTGGGTCGTGGTGCGAGCGGCCAGGTTGAGGGCGGGGATGTCAGCTTGGGCCCGGACGGCACCGAGGCTGAAGAGCGGGTGCTCGTAGTGGATCCGGCGGAGCACGCGGGCGGGGGCGATCGACTCGGGCCGGTTAATCGTGACGAAATAGTTTTCGCGGTCGGAAACGCCCTGGAGTTTGTTCATCCAGTAGTGGGTGGCGGTGGAGACGGGGACGAGCGAACCATCACGGGCTGGAAAGCCCGTGCCACCCGAACCGTCCGAACCACTGTCGCGGGCGATTTCGTAGTTCCAAGCGGACCAGGCGAGCTTGGTGCGGGGCATCACGGAAGCATCGGTGTGGAGGGTCGCGATATTGGCCTGGAATTTGAACTCGCGGAGGAGGCTCGCTTCGTCGCGGGTGGGGTTGACGATGAGGCGGAGCGCTTCGTCGCCGTGGCAGGCGAGGATGACGTGGTCGAAGGCGTGGGCCTCGCCGCTGGCGGTCATCACGGTGACGCTGCGAGGGGTGCGGATGATTCGGGTGGCGGCTTGGCGGAGTTTCAAGCGGTCGCGGAAAGGGACGGTGATTTTTTCGACGTAGGTTTTGGCGCCGCCGTCGACGGTCCACCACTGGTGTTGGGTGGAGAGGCCGAGAAAGCCGTGATTGTGAAAGAAGCGCAGGAGCGAGGTAGCGGGAAAGGCGAGCATTTCCTCGGGCGGGGTGCTCCAGACGGCGGAGCTCATGGGCACGAGGTAGAGATTAAAAAAATCTTCGCCGTAACCGCGACGGCGCACGTAGTCGCCCAGGGTTTCGTTTTGAGTGGCAGGATCGTTGAGGGCGACGACGGCTTCGCGGTTGAAGCGGTTGATCGCGGCCAGCATTCGGTAGAAACGCGGGCGGAAGAGATTGCGGCGCTGGGCGAAGAGGTGGTTGAGGGAGGAGCCGGCGAATTCGAGCCCCGTATCGGCGTGACGCACGCTGAACGACATGTCGGTTTTTTTGATCGGGACGGCGAGCCGGGTGAAGAGGCGGGTCAGGTGCGGGTAGGTCACCTGGTTGAAGACCATAAAACCGGTGTCGATGGGCACGGGGCGGCCGGTGCCGGGTTCGGGGGCGGTGACGGTATTGGTGTGGCCGCCGGCGTAGTCGTTTTGTTCGAACAGGGTCAGGTCGAAGTGGCGGTGGAGAAAATGGGCGCAGCCGAGCCCGGCGATACCGGTGCCGATAATGGCGAGAGAGGGCATGGGTGGAAGGAAGGACCAAGGACGAACGACCAAGGACCAAGGGAAGGTTGCTACGTGCGGTGGTCGCGGGTGGACGCAGGTTGGCGGGCGTAAAAACCGCCTCCAGTCCAGAACCCACAGCCCAGATTCGAAAAATAAAAAAGGCCGGTCGTGGGACCGGCCCGCTGGAGAAAGGGGAGCGAGCCGGAGCTTACGCGCCCGGAGCGGTCGGGGGCGGATTGGTTTTCGTCATGTTGTGCGTTTCCTCAGTCATGTCGCGGTGGATGGCGGGCCCGTCGGCTTTTTTCGGTACGGTGGCCTGAGCGGCGGCGGCGGTCGCGACGGCGAAGGCGGCGGCGGCGGGGACGACTTTCTTGAGGGAGGAGAATTCGGGATGGACCAAGGCGGCGCGTTCGGCGGCGGCGATGGAGGAGGCGTGTTCTGCGCGGGTGCCCTCGTCGAGGACGGATTGGGGCACGGGTTTCAGGCCCCAGATGAAGCCGGTATAAGACAAGAGCTTCAGGCCGTAGTAGGTCGGATCAATCTCCCACCAATAAAACCCGTTGCGGGTGCAGCTTTGGAAGCGGTGGTGGTTATTGTGCCAGCCCTCGCCGAGCGTGATGAAGGCGAGGATGGCGCTATTGCGCGAATCATCGTCGGTCTTGAAGCGGCGCTTGCCCATGAGATGGGCCATGGAGTTGATGCAACCGGTGCCGTGGAAAAGGACAGTCGTGCTGATGAAAAAGCCCCAGACCAGCAGCTGGCCGCCGGTCGTACCGAGCGAGGGGGCATAGAGCTCGAGCAGCCAGCCGGCGCCGAAGAGTGAGAGGGCGAAGGCGACGGGGACGACGAGGTCGAAGCGGTTGAGCCAAACGAGCTCGGGGAACTTCGCGAGGTCCTTGATCTTAGTGTAATCCGTGGGGAAATTGCGGCGGCTGGTAATCCAGCCGATCTGCGACCACCAGAAACCGTGGACGTGGGGAGAGTGGGCGTCGTCGGCCTCGTCGGAGTGGAGGTGGTGATGACGGTGGTGGTAAGCCCACCAGAGCGAGCCGCGTTGCACGGTGGTGCCAGCGCAGAGGGCGAGGATAAATTGGCCAAACCGGGACGTGCTATAGGTTTTGTGGGAGAAGTAGCGGTGGTGGATGCCGGTGACGAAAAACATCCGGATGAAGTAGAGCGCCACGGCGGTCCAGATCGCGACTGGGCTGACGCCGACCCAGAACGCGGCCAAGCAGCCCGTGTGCAGAAAGACGAAAGGCATGACGCGGACCCAATCCACTCTGTCGGGTTCGGCGCGCATCTTCTCGGCGCCGTCTGGACAATAATCTGAGTCAATCCACTGGCTGAGGGCGGTCGCGACGCGACGCAGAGCGGACACGGGTTGGGTTTTGGCGGATGCGGACATGCAAAATAAGGTAGCTAACGGACAGCATGTCACCGGCGCGTGCAAGCTGGGTTTCCGGAAATTCCTCCGCATTTTTTGGGAGGTTACGTGTGCGTGACGGGGCGGGATCCCGGTTGACGGCTTGGCATAGGCCCTGCTCCCTCCGCCTCGCTTTCTTAGAACGTGTAATGTTCTTTGAATTTCGTCTGACCCGATCGTTCTCGGGCGGATGCTGCGATTGCGGTGCTGCGTGGCGGTGAGGATCACGCCGACCGCTGATTTCTGTGCCCCAGAACCCACGATTTGGCCGGGTGGCGCGCAAGCGTTGCCGGGCCGAAACCACCCGAGTGTGTGCCGTGCTTTAGGCGCGGCGGGCGCGGAGGTGTTTAACCCGATAGTAAAGCTACAGAAATCAAACTCTCCGCCTTATCCGCGGAGTTTAATACCATGAAAGCAGTCAAGAAACTCGCCGTCCTGTTCAGTCTGGTCGCGCTCAGCTCCGTCGCCGCATGGGCGAAGACGGAAGAGCAGACCTATCTCGACACGTGTCGTAAGGGACCGGATGTGCCGGTTCCGCTCGCTGTGGTTCGTCCCAGCGTCGGTCCGGAATATGTGGGCACCACGGTGCAACTCGAGTTCGTTGTGGACGTGACGGGAAAGCCCGCCGGCTTCATCGTGAAGTCCACTCCGGATTCCATGGTGGCTACGGCGGTCACGGATGCGGTGAAACAGTGGCGTTTCACGCCTGCGATGAACAATGGTGTGGCGGTGGCGACGAAAGTGTCGCTGCCGATCCGCTTCGTTGATGATTCGGTGGCGGGGACGCGCTGAGCAGGGCGTCAGGAAAACATAATCAGGAAACCACCAGGGGCGCCTTCTTTTCGGGGGCGCCCCTGCTTCTTTGAGGGTGCGCGAACTATTTTGGGGTGCGCGAAAGATTCGCGGGTTGAACGGGCCCACGTCGAAGGTCGCACCAGCATCGGGCGAAAAGAATCAGCGATCATCGGCCCCGGGCGGAGCAGAGTCGGTCGCCACGAGCGCGGCGAGGAGGAGCAAAATAATGACGGCAGGGAGCACGGCTGGGCGAAGGTCGGTATGCAACAGGTCGGTATGAGACGGACGACGGTGGAATGTTTCACACAAAACGGACTGCGCTGGCGGTCGGTGGGCATCCGCTGGAAAACAGTCCGAGCGGAGGTCAGTGACCGTCGAGCCGAAGGGTCGCGGGCGGGTGCCAGCAACGCCAGCGAGTGGAGGCGGGTCGGCTGGCTGGCGCTGGCCGCTACCCGGGCGTCAACCGAGCAGTTGCGTTACCATCGCCTGGATCATGCGGGGCAGGTCGTAGGGGAAGCGCGCGGTGATCAAATTGCCGTCGACGACGCAGGGCTCGTCCAGCACCGTGGCGCCCGCATTGGCGAGGTCGGGGTGGATGTTCCAGACGGCGGTGGCCTTGCGGCCTTTGAGAATGCCCGTGCTCACCATCACCCATTGGCCATGACAGATCGCGCAGGTCGGTTTCCCGGCTTTCCACATCTCGCGGACAAATGCCTGCGCCAGCGGATCGGCGCGCAGCGCATCCGGATTCCAACAGCCGCCCGGGAAAATGCAGGCGTCGTAGTCGGCCACCTTGGCCTCATCGAGAAAGCGGTCGATCTTGAGCCAGCCGGCGTTTTCCATGAGCCGGATTGCGAGTACGTGGGTGGCGCACTGCGCCGGAAAACGCAGGCCGAGCGTCGGATGAAATTCGCCAATGCGCGGTGACACGACCTGCACCGTCGCCCCGTGCTCGGTGAGCCAGCGGATCGATCCGGTGATCTCCACTTCCTCGACACCGTTGGTGCAGCAGATCGCGATGGTCTTGCCCTTCAGCAGCGCGGAGTTGGACGGCGGATCAAAAAGAAAATGGTGCAGCTCGCGGTTCAATGCGCCGTCGGCCGTGGTGAGCAGCTCGGTCGAAATCGACGGTACGAGCGCCGGGGTCATCAAAGTCTGGGCTCGCAGAAGAGCGGCGTTGGGCAGAGGAGCGGAGTCGGAGGAAGCGTTCATGGAAAAGTGGCGGTGAGTGGAGGCTCGCGGTGGGAGACTGGCAAGGCCGGCAAAAGGCTCGCGGGCCTGAAAATGTCAATGAGGCCAGCGTGGGGTAGACCGCGCCCATTCAGCGTGCCAATCCACCTCAGAATTCTGCGGTGTCCCGTCGGTTCGCCTCCTGCACGCCTACGCCACGATCCATCGGAACAGCGGAGGAAAGATGATCACGATCACCGCCGCCCACACCGCGTAAACCGGCATGTAGGCCGTCTGCCACCGTTCAAGGTGTTGAAACGATCCGCGCCCGATCAAAAACCGGACGGAGAGCACGGCGGACCCCGTCAAGTTGACCAGCAGAATGACGTTTTCACCGAGCGCAGCCACGCGGTTAGGGCTGAACCCGAATTCGCTGATGCGCGCACCCATGGCCCACAACGCGACCGCGTCGGCCAGCAACGCACCGACCACCAAAACGACCTGCACCCCATCGAACACCCCCGGCGGCGCCTGCGGGTCGCGCGCGGAGATCGAGTACACCAAGAGCCCCAGCACCACCACGAGGAGCAGATCGAAGCCGATGAGCATCTCTCGCTCAATGGCGACGCCCCGTCCCGACCACAGCAGCGTTCCCAAAAACGCGACCAGCATGGCGGCGAACAACGGCGTGAAGAGACGCGTCAGCATCGGTGCGAGACTTTCCATTACGCTCTGTTTGGCCTCGACCAACCAGGAGGCGATCACGACTGCCCCGGCCGCGCCGCACGGTAACAGCCACGATTGGAAGAACGGCCCGGGATCGATCCCGATGCTCGTAAACGTGAGTGCCATGAACGCGCAGAGCACCCCGCCGCCGAGCGCGATCAGCACGAAATAGATGACGAGCTCGCCCGAAAATCGAATGAAGTCCATGCGACCGCTCACCTGATTCCACCGACCGCCGGCGTAAGCGATCCCCACGCCCAGCCAGAGCGCGATCGGCAGGTGCAACGCCGTGAGCGGCTCGAAGCCGCGGGCCGAGCCGAACGCGGGTAGGTTGGCGAAAACCACTGCCCCGGCGAACGCCCCGGCCAGCCAGCCGACCGTGCGCATCGCGAGCCGTCGTTTCCAGACGAAGTATCCGATTAGACAGGACAGCCCGAGGAGACTGGCGTTGCGCAGGTAGAAGCTCTTGTCGGCGGCGTCCGTGATCGAAATCCCGAAGCGCTCCGGCAGCTTGATCATCACGCCCGCCAGCACGGCGAAGCCGAAGGCGACGATCGCGTCCTTGCGCGCCGCCGCGCGGCGTTCGACGGAATCGGTCGGGGCTACGACGAGCTGCTTCCAAACGTGATCCGAGCGCTCGCGCGCGAACTCCCGCGATCCCGTATCGACGCTACTCATACGCAGCACCGCCACCAAAAATGCTTCGTCGGTGGCCAGCCCGGCGCGGCTGAGGTCCGCGATCTGCGCGCGGAGTTGACCTTCCAGCGTCGCGACCTCGCCGGCTTGAAGGGCTGACCGGCGGCGCACGGTGCTCCGCCATTGTGCGATCTGCTCCTCGAGTGATGCTGGAGAATGTTGGTCGGTCATAG
>CANIJN010000274.1 GCA_947467625.1 Opitutia bacterium
AGAGGGGGAGACGGGGAGAGGGGCCGACGAGGCGGACGGCGAGGAGCCAGAGGGCGGTGGCGAGGGCGCTGTGGAGAATGGCGTTGGTGACGGCTTGGAGGCGGGCGTCCCATTGGCCGTTGAGGACGGTGAGGGCGAGGTTCTGGAGTTTCGTGAGGACGACGCGGTGCTCGTTGTGGGGGGTGAAGATATTTTTGAGGAAGTGGTCGTGTTCGAACCACGGGATGATGGCGTAGTAGGCCTCGGCATCCCACTGGTCCCAGTCGGGCATCGCGGAGCCGAAGCGCTCGAAGGTCGCCCACTTCAGGCCGAGGACGACGCAGAAGAGGCATGCGGCATAGACGGCGATGCGGAGGTTGGGGCGCAGGAATGTGAGGACCACGGCAGGAGAGGAGCAGAAGCGAGGCTACGGATTCGTGGCGATGGCGAAGAGGTGGTAGTGGAGCGGGGTGCCCTCGACGGTGCGCAGCGGATACGGTGTGTGGAAACCTAGCTCAACTTGCGAGTAGCATTGGCCGAGGAGGGCGCCGAGGCTGTGGCGGGTGTAGAAGTTTTTGTGGTCGGCCTCGAGCATGTGCCACGGCGTGGCGAGGTGATCCCAGAGGTAGCCGAGGAGTTCGCAGTTGGGGACGGAGACGAGAAGTTTGCGTGGAGCGACGCGGTGGATTTCGCGGAGGACGGCGGCGGGATTGTCGAGGTGTTCGAGTACTTCGAGGCAGAGCGCGGCGTCGAAAGAGGCGTCGGCGAAGGGCAGCGAACGGCCGTCGACGTGACGGTGGGGAAGACTGAGGCGGGCGAGTTCGGCGCAATCGGCGGCGTCGACCTCGGCGCCCAGCCAAGCGTAGCCGTCGGTGAGCAGACTGCGCCCGTAGGAGCCGAGACCGCAGCCGACATCGAGCACGCGGCACGGCGGCGGGCCGAGGTGACGGCGGAGAAGCATCGCGACTTCACCGCTGCCCTCGGCGAGGGAGGGGCCCTCGGCGAAAATATTGGCGCGGCGTTGGATCGCGGTGGTGCGTTGATCGAGGAGAATGCCGAAATGGTTTTGGCGGTAATCGCGCGCGATGGTGGGAACGGTGACGGTGGCGAGGGGAGGAGTCAGCGAGCCGTCGGAGAGGCGGGCGTGAAGGGTGAGGGTGAGAGGGAGAGAAGGAGAGAAGGGGAGAGGGGGAGAGGGGGAGACAAAGGGGAAGGGGTGGTGGCAGAAGAACTCGAAGCCGGTGAGGGCGGTAGGCGGGAGAGAAAGGGCGGCGGTGACGTCGGGGCGGGCATAGAGCGTGGACGTGAAGCCGAGGAGGACGTCGGTGCCGTCGGGTGCGGTCGTGTGGGCTTCGAGGGACGCGATGGCGGTTTGGGTGTGGAGAGTGTCGAGCCAGAGCCAGCCGCGGAGTTGGAAACATAACGGATCGACGGGCGTGCCAGGAACGGGAGCGTCGAGGTGGGCGGGCATAGACTCAGAGTTTTGACCACGGATCAAACGGATGACACGGATTCAAACCCTCGTTGGGCGATCTTTTTCGTGGCATCGTGGGGCGGTCAGCAGACAATTCGTTTCCACTCCAGTTTGGCTGACTTGAAATTGACGAGCAAAGCAAGCCGCAGGCTGGTGATAGCTAGGTAACCAGTCATCTGGGCGACATGGGTGTCGGTAAATGCAGTGACGACCTTCGGGTCCACAATCATGAGGTCGTCGACGATGAGGTCGGGGATGAGCGTGCCGCTGAGCTGGTTTTCGTAGTAAACGGAAAACGGTTTTGTTGAGAAACGACGTGGCCGCGTTTGGTGAGTTCGATCACGAGCGCGTTTTCGTAGAGTTTTTCGTCGAGGCCAGGCCCGAGTGCGTTGAGCACTTTCATCGCGGCACCGATGGTGTCTTCGCTGAGTTTCTCGTGAATCAGTTCAGACATGGGCGTGGGAAACGAACGTTTTGACCACGGATTTCACGGATGCGCGGAGCAAGCCAGGTTTGGAATCCGTGCGATCGGTGTAATCCGTGGTTAAGTTACTTGAGCGGCGGCCACTCGCGCGGGGGGAGGGCGAGGGTGAAGTCGTTGATCGTGTGCGTGAGGTTGGAGTTGTAGGCGGGGTCGTTGTCCAGCAAGTCGCCCCACGTGGCGCGCATATACTCGACCTCGCTGCGGAAACGGTCGCGTTTTTCCAGCGTATCCTCTTTTCCGCGACTGGCGCTTTCGTGGTGGTAGAGTTCGGCGTAAGGCGTCCAGAGGTTGTTGAATCCGGCGGCGCGGACTTTCAGGCAGAAGTCGACGTCGTTGAAGGCGACTTTGAGTTGGTCGGCGTTGAGGCCGCCGACTTGCAGGTAAACTTCCCGACGGATCACGAGGCACGCGGCGGTGACGGCGCTGAGGTTTTGCTGGAGGAGATTGCGATGCGCTTGACCGGCGGCACCGCGGGGGTGCGTCTGCCACGCGTGCGCGGCGACGCCGCCGATGCCGAGGATGACGCCGGCGTGTTGGATGCGGTCGTCGGGGTAGTAGAGCTTCGCGCCGACGCAGCCGATCTCGGGGCGGAGGGCGTGGCTGACCATCTCGTCGAGCCAGTCGGGGTTAATGACGGTAAGGTCGTTGTTGAGCAGGCCGATCAACGGGGCGTCGGTGTGCTCAACCGCGAAATTATTGAGCGCGGAGAAATTGAATTCACCGGGGGAGCGGAGGACGCGGACGGAGGTCGAGCCATCGCCCGCCAGCGGGCTCCTCCCTGGTAGCGAGGCGAGGTAGGCGAGGGTGGCTGCGTCGTCGGAATCGTTGTCGACGATGAGGAGCTCGAAGTTTGGATACGTGGTTTTGGCGAGGAGGCTCTCGACGCAAGGCTGGAGGAATTCGAGGCGGTTGCGGGTCGGGATGATGAGCGTGACGCGGGGGGCAGGCGCGGGAACCGGGTAGTGCACGCGCCAGTAGGAGCCTTTGGTGGGGCTGATGGTGGCGGTGATGCCGGTGCGGACGAAGTGCTCGCTGATCACTTTTTCAGCAGCACCGGTGGCGTAGCTTTTCGCACCGATGACCATGGCGGTGGAGCCCGGGACGCTGCGCCAGTGGTAGAGAATTTTTGGAATGTGGCGGATGCGCTCGGGGGCGGTGCGCTCGATGACGCGCATGGCGAGATCCCAATCTTGCGAGCCCTCATAGCCGACGCGGAAGCCGCCGACTTCGCGGACGAGGAGCGTGCGGTAGACGCCGAGGTGCGAGATGTAGTTCTGGACGTTGAAGAGATCGGGATTCCAGTCGGGCTTGAAGTAGTGGTCGTAGCGGTCGCCGTTTTCGTCGATTTTATCTTCGTCGCTGTAGATGAGATCGGCGGCGGGATGGGCGGCGATTTCGAGGGCGACGCAAGCGAGGGCGTGGGGGCGGATTTCGTCGTCGTGGTCGAGGAGGGCGAGAAATTCGCCGTGAGCGAGGGCGAGGGCGGAATTGGAAGACGCGGAGATGTGGCCGTTGGTCTCGCGCAGGACGACTTTGATGCGGGCGTCTTTTTTCTGATACGCTTCGAGAATTTTGCGGACGTGAGGTTCTTTCGAAGCGTCGTCGGCGATGCAAAGTTCCCAGTTTTCGTAGAGCTGGCGGCGGACGGATTCGATGGCGCGGACGAGCCATTTCTCCGGCGTGTTGTAGGTCGGCATCAACACCGAGATGAGCGGCTTTTTAGGGAGGGCGGCGATTTTCGCGCGGATCTGGTCCGCGATCTCGGGGGTGAGGCGGTCGTAGGCGGCGGCCCAGGCGGCGTAGGAATTGGGCGGCGGCGGTGCGTCGTCGGTGGTGCGCTTGATTTGGCGCGTGAGGAACGGGGTCCACGCGCCGGCCTCATCTTGGGCTTCGAGGACGAGCGTGCGGATGCCGCGTTTTGGGATTTCGATTTTCAGCATCCAGCCGCAGCGCTCGGCGCCGGGGTGGTCGCGGAAGTGGTCGAGGACGTCGAGGCGCTCGATGCCCCATTGGGCGGCGACGGTGACGTCGCCCAGGCGGGCGCGGATGGCGCGGATCGGCGCGCGATCTTTGCGCAAGGACCAGCCGAGAATGTTGAGGGTTGCCGGAATCGTGCGCCAGTCTTGGGGTCGATCGATGTTGCCGTGGAATTCAGCGGAAGCAGCGGCGGGGGCGGAGGCGGACGAAGGCGTATCGAGAAAGAGGCGACGCAGGTCGCGGAGTGGAGACGTGATCTTCCACGAGAAGGAGGACTGCAGCTTCGCGATTTTTTCGTCGCGAGAACGGAGGACGGCTTGGGCCTCGGCGAGGCGAGCGGCGGCGGCGGCTTGGTCGGCGGCGCGGGTGGCTTCGAGGGTGGAGCGTTCGGCGGCGAATTGGGCGCGGAGTGTGGCGGCCTCGGCGGCGTGGGCGGCGCGGGCGACGACGGTCTCGTTGCGCGAGAGGACGAGGGCTTCCTCGGTAACGGTGAGGGAATTCTCGAGAGCGGCGATGCGGGCGTCGGCTTGGATCAGGGCGTTTTCGTAGGCGACGACTTGTTGGCGACCGGACTTGAGGAGGGTGTCGGCCTGTTCGCGGAGCTGTTTGTAGTGAGCGATGGCGCCGACGGCTTCGTGGTAACCGCCGCGAGTGATGGCGAGTTCGCGTTCGAGATTGTCGGCGTGATTTTTGGTGAGGACGCGGGCGTGCTCGATGGTGGCGGAGCACTGGCGCTCGGCGGCGAGGAGGGCGTCGAGGTTGCTGATGTGATCGCGGGAGAGTTTCTCGCGGGTGAGGCCTTGGTCGCGTTCGGTCGTGAGTTGGCTGATACGCTCGACGGAGGCGCTGGCGTCGAGGGCGAGTTCGAGCTGGCGCACAAGGTGCGCGAGGAGATCCGTCTCGGCGGCGAGGGCGGCGGCGGGAGCGCCGAGGGCGGTGGCGGCGCGGTGGGCGCGGGCGACGGTGAGGGTGGTCTCGCTGGCGGTGGGAGGGGAAATGAGGGACCAATCGGTGGCCGAGGGACGGGTCAAAATGGTCGCGTAGAAATTGGCGAGTGCGAGGGTGTTGGCGACGAGATCGAAGTGGGTGTGGGCGAAGGCGACGCCGTTCTTACCGAGGGAGGCGCAGAGTGCGGGATCGATGAAGAGGAGTTGGCAGGTATCGGAAATTTCCGTGGGCGTGCCGGTGGGGAGGAAAATGGCCTCTCGGCCATCGGTCATGAGTGCGGCGAGGTTGGTGGGCGGGAGGACGACGGGGCGGCCGCTGGCGAGAAACTCGGGGAGCTTGGAAGGGAGGCGGTAGTCGTTGAAGTCGCCCGGCTGGCCGGGTTGCACGAGGACATCGGCGAGGGCGAGGAGGCGCGGGAGTTTGGCTTTTTCAACAAAGCCGAGGTCGATGACGTGGCGGGTGAGCTCGGGGGAAAGTGAGGCGAGAAACTTGGGGGCGTTGAAGCCGGTGCGGATGAGGCGGGTGGGCGTGCCGCGCTGGTTGAGGAGGGCGATGGCGACGTAGAGATCGCGCATCTCGGGCTCGTTGGCGAAGGTGTTGCTCCCGGTGAACACGATGACGCGTTCATCGTCGCGAAGGCCGAGCTCGGCGCGGAGGGCGGGGTCGGCGGCTTGTGGGGCGTAGAGGGAAAAATCGACGCCGGGCGGGAGGAGTTGGGTGGGGATGCCGGCGGGGATGAAGGCGCGAAGACTGTTGACGATATGGGTGACGCCATCGGCTACGCGGAGAAAGGCCTCGTGGCGCAAGGGGTGCGGGAGAGCGTCGATGAGCCAAGCGTCGGTGGCGGCCGGAGTGGCGTCGCGGAGTGAGACGAAGGATTCGCCGGTGTAGGCTTCGAGGAGGAAGCGCTCGTTATCCTCGAGGTGGATGATGAGGCGGGCCGGGGTGGTGGCGGCGCGCTGGTAGGCGAGAGTGAACTTGCGGACGCCCTCGCGCGGGGTCCAAGCGTGGATGAGGTCGGCGGGGCGGCCGTCGGGGAAGAGGCCGGGGCGGGCGAGGAGTTCGGCGTAGGTGGCGGCGATGAAGAGCGGAGCCGGGAGGTGGGCGACGGTCTCTTTGTCCTGCGAGACGGCGACGATGCAGACGTGGCCGGCGGCGCAGAGGGTGTTGGCGAAACCAGCGATGTGGTTCAGGCTATTGGTTGTAAAATCGCCGTAGTTAACGAAGAGGATGTTCACGCGAAAAAAGGAATCGGAGGAGAGGAAAAACGAGCGAGTGTAAGGTCGGAAAACTCAGGCTGAAAGGAGGGCAGCGCGGTCGGGAAATTCGGGTGACAGCACGGCAGGAAGGACGAGAAATGGTGGCGATAAAAAAGGCAGACCGGCGACGCTGCGCGGGTCTGCCTCGAAGGTAAATGCGGATTTTAGTGGATATTGTCTCCGGAAACGGTGGCTGGAAAAGCGCCGGTCCGTTTAGAGTTTGAATCCGGCGGACGTGGAGTCGGCGACGAACATTTTCACGGTGTCGAGGGACACGGCGGCGAGGTCGAGTCCGACCATTTTCGCAGCCTTGGCGAGGATGTCGTGGGGGACCGTGATGATCTGGCAACCGACTTCGTCGGCTTGGAAAATATTAATGACCTCGCGCGTGCTGGCCCAGAGGAGTTCGGCTTTGGGCTGGCCCTCGAGCAGCGGTACGCAGGCGCGCATGAGGGGCATTGGGTCCACGCCGGTGTCGGCGATGCGACCGGCGAAGACGGAGACGACGGAAGGAACGGCGG
>CANIJN010000275.1 GCA_947467625.1 Opitutia bacterium
ATCGAACTGCAATGCGCGCGCTGCCACGACTCGCCCTACCACAGCACGAAACAGCGCGACCTGTTTTCATTGGCCGCATTGTTCGAGCGCAAGGCCGTCATCGTGCCAAAATCGAGCACCGTCCCCGAAGCGTTTTTCGAGAAGAAGGCGCGGGAGTCGTTGATCAAGGTCACGCTCAAGCCGCGCGAGTCCATTGCGCCCGCTTGGCCGTTTGCGGCGATTACGGGAGTGGCTGATGACCCTGCGCTCGATGCGTTGATGATGAACCCGCAAGACTCGCGTGAGCGTTTCGCCGCGCTCGTCACCGCGCCGGCGAACACCCGCTTCGCCCAAGTGATCGTCAATCGCGTGTGGAAACGCCTCATCGGCGCGGGCTTCGTGGAGCCGGCGCACGATTGGGAGGGTCATGCGCCGAGTCACCCGGAGTTGCTCGCGTGGCTGGCGCGGGACTTCGTGGCG
This sequence comes from Opitutia bacterium, assembly GCA_947467625.1. Taxonomy (GTDB): domain Bacteria; phylum Verrucomicrobiota; class Verrucomicrobiia; order Opitutales; family Opitutaceae; genus GAS368. The sequence goes on from CANIJN010000275.1 coordinate 460, forward strand.
CACGGCTACGATCTGCGCCAGCTCGCGCGGCGGATCCTCACGTCCGAGATTTATCAACGGGCTCCGATTGGAAAAAATCTCGCAGCCGGTCCCGAGCAACGATTTTTCGCCGCGCCGGAACCACGCCGACTCACGGGCGAGCAGGTGGTTGACACGCTCTTCGCCGTTTCCGGCCAGCCGATCAACGTCGAAGAGATCACGCTCGATGCCGACGGCAAGCGGCCCGCAGATTCGTTTATCTCTTTGGGTCAACCGCGCCGAGCCTGGATGTTCGCGAGTCTCTCCAACGAGCGCGATCGTCCGAGCCTGAATCTGCCCCGCGCGCAGATGGTCTCCGATGTGTTAGAGGCCTTCGGCTGGAACGGGTCGCGGCAGAATCCCCGCACTGACCGCGAGACCGATCCCAATGTCCTCCAGCCCGGCGTGCTCGCCAACAGCGCCGTATCCGTGTGGGTCACACGCGCCGCGCCCCGCAGTGAACTGGCGGAACTCGCGGTCAACGCGTCCTCGCCCGAGGCGCTGGTGGAGAGTGTTTTCCTGCGTTGTTTCGGCCGCCCTCCCACGGGTGCCGAGCGGGCGCCGCTGGTGCGCACGTTGACGCCGGGATTTGCCCAGCGCGTAGTGCCGGCCTCCGAAGCAAAATCAGCGGAGCCGTGGTCCCCGCTGCCTGGCGTCGCGTGGTCGAATCACCTCGTGGCCGAGGCCAACGCTGTGAAGGTGGAAATGGAGCGTCGCGCCCGGGCGACGCCGCCGGCCGATCCGCGTCTGCGGGCCGAGTGGCGTGAGGCGTTTGAGGATGTCGTGTGGAGTGCAGTGAATACCCGCGAATTTGTCTGGCTGCCCTGAAAACCAAACCAAATGACATCACGCATCGACACGGATGGACGCGGATCCAGCGAGAAATTCCGTGCGCTCGCGGCTCGCGGCCGTTTCTTGGGCGCTGGGATTCATTGCGGCACAGGTGCCCCGTGCTCTCCCTGTTTATCGGTGTCCCTCCGTGATTCCATGCTCTGAATTTATTTCCCCACTATGAATCGTCGCGAATTCCTCACCACTGCGTCCGTCGGCGCCGCGTTCCTTCCTGCCTGGGCGCGCGCTTCCGCCGTTCCTGTTGCCCCGTTGATTAGGGGTCGCGCGGAGCACGTGATTTCGATCTGGCTCGGCGGCGGGATGGGGCAGATCGATACGTTTGATCCCAAGCGTCGTGGCGATCCGGCGAAGAAGATCGCGGGCTCCTATTACGACCGCATCCCGACGGCGGTCGCGGGGGTGAGCGTCTGCGAGCACCTCCATCGTCTCGCGCCGTTGATGGATCGCGTGACTGCCGTGCGCACGGTGCACCACGATGTGATTGATGAGCACGCCGCCGCGACCAATCGTATGCACACGGGGCGTCCCGTTAATGGCTCGGTGGCCTATCCGTCGCTCGGCTCGACGATCGCGCACGAACGACGGGCCTTGATTGATGGGGTGCCGCCCTACGTGCTGATCGGATATCCGAATGTTACCCGCGGCCCGGGGTTTCTTGGCGCGCGCGACAGTTACCTCTATCTGACCGATACGAGCCAAGGACCGGCTGGGCTCACGCGCCCCGACGGCATCGCTCCAGAGCGGCAGGCGCGGCGCGAAGCGTTGTTGGGCGGACTGCGCGAGACTGCGCCCGCGACGAGAGACTCGCGGCTCACGGATTACGATGCGGTGATTGAGCAGAGCCTGAAGCTCAGCAGTCCCGAGTTCACCCGCAGCTTCCGCCTCGACGAAGAAAAGGCGGATTTGCGCGCGAGTTACGGCGGGGAGTTTGGTCAACGCTGTTTGCTCGCACGGCGGTTGGTGGAGCGCGGGGTGCGTTTTATCGAGGTATCGCACAACTTGAATTTCATCAACGGCACCGGTTGGGATGTGCACAATGGCGGTATCAAACAGCAACACGGTCTCATCGGTGATCTCGACTCGGCTGTTGCCGCGTTGATCACGGATCTGGAGTCGAAGCGGCTGCTCGAAAAGACGCTGATTGTGATCACGAGTGAGTTTGGCCGGCCGCCGGAGTTCGACAGTGGCGGCGGGCGCGGACACCAAGGCCGCGCGTTTTCGTGTGTGCTCGCGGGCGGCGGATTGCGGCACTGCGGGGCTTATGGCGAGACCGACGAGCTCTCGAAGAAAATCGTGCGTGATCCAGTGAGTGTGCCGGATTTCTTCGCAACGATCCACGCATCGTTGGGGATCGACTACACGAAAAACCTCTACGACGGCGACCGCCCCGTGCCGATCACGGACGGCGGCAAGCCGATCGCGGCGTTGTTTGGGTAGTGCTGAGAAACGGCCCGTCGCGCCGTCGCGCCCGCCAGATGGCGGTGTCCGGGGTCGGCCGCCTCTCGCTCACGCTCGGCGGAGGCTGGCACTATCCGGATTATTCGGACCGTCCGAAAATTGGACGCCGGAATCTTCGTTGCGTTACGGGTCCTAAGTAGTTTTTGTAGGTATTAGTCGAACTTCTGCTGTACCTGATCGCCGGCTCTCATCACCCTGAAATCCTCCCCTCTGTGTCCTCGTTAGCGCGTTACTTTATCCCGACGCCACGACCGTTGATCGCGCCTAATGCGCTGTGGAAAATCGCGGGGATCACGCTCGCCGGTGCGCTCGCGATCGTGGCCCGGGGGTGTGGCTATGACCTCGTCGCGCTTCTGGCTTACAGTGCTTATTTTGCGGCTTACGTGGCGTTGCCCGGAGTCGTTTTGTTGTGGGCGCTGAACCGCCGCGCGCTGTCGATCGCGGCAGTGTTCGCGCTGGCGCTGCCCACGGGTTTTGCGGTGGAGATCCTGAGTTACCTCGGGCTGGCCTCGGTCGGGGCGAGGGAGGTCTATCGTTTCATGCCGGTGCTGTGGTTGGCGGCGGGAGCGGGGTTGTGGACTCAATCGCGGCGGAGTCCGGTGCCACTGCGGGTTTCGGGTGCGCATGCCGGCTTGGCTGTGGGGCTGGTCGTGGCGTTTCTGGGTTTGGTGTTTCTCGCCGCGAGTCAGATGTTCGCGGAATCGCCGCTGGTGGCGGGTTTGCCGGGCCGCGCGATCTTCCACGACTGGGTCTACTTGGTGAGCCGCGCCGGCGTGATCAAGAACACCTGGCCGCTGGATGACCCGAGTCTTTCGGGTACCCCGCTGCAATATCACTACTTCATGCTCGTGCATGCGGCGGCGTCGTCGGGTACGACTGGCGTGGAGGTCACGCTGGTGCTCCTGCGGCTCATGATTGTGCCGCTGGGTGCGGTGCTGGTGGCGCAAGCCTATCTGCTCGGGCGACAGGTGGCCCGCAGTCCGTGGGGCGGTGTCGGTGCGGCGCTCTTGCTGGTCATGGCCGGAGAAGTGTCGCTCGCCGACAACTACGGTCGGTTGATGTTTCTCGGATTGTTTTCGCGGTGGCTGTTCGTCAGCCCGACATTTTTCTTTGGGATGATTTTTTGCGGTGCATTATTGCTCGGGGTGGCGCGGTGCGCGCGACTGACGCGCTGCGGTCCGCACCATTACGCGTGGCTGATCTTGCTCGCGGCGGCCGGTACCGGCGCGAAGGGCACGGTCTTGCCGGTGTTGATTTGTGCGCTCGGGCTGTGGGCGGCGTGGCGCTGGCTGAGCGACCGACGGTTTCCGGGGCGGTGGGTGGCGATCGGCTTTGGGCTGAGCGCCGGGTTTGCGATGGTTTACGTCGCGACCATGTTGTCATGGCGGACGGGCGATGCCCGTTTCAATCCGTTGCACGTCTTTCAGCTGACCGGATTTTGGCAGGCTAACCTGCCGGCCTGGCAGCAGGCGCTGGGCACTTGGCTACCGGCTCCGCTGGCGGCGGCGTTGGCCTCGGTCAGTTGCGCGTTGGTCATCTTTGCCGGCACGTGCGGGGTGGGTTTGCTGGCAATCCCCTATCTGGCGTGGCGCGGGGGCCGGGACGGCGACCCGCTGGTTGGCTGGCTGGGCGCATTTTTCCTCGCGTGCGTGGGCATGGGTCTGCTGATGGAGCTGAACAGTTACGGCGAACTCTATCTCATCTTGATGATTCGTTTGCCCATGTCGGTGCTCGCGGCGGCGGGTATGGTGGATGGGGTCCGGCGGTTGCGCATGTGGCGGGCGGAGTCCGTCGCGCGACTCGGGGCGGAGCCCGGTGCCGCCCGTGGCCGCTGGGTTCAGCAAGGTAGCGTCGGGTTCGCCGGGCTCGTGTTTGTCTTGGTCTTCGTGGTGCAGGGGGGGGCGTGGGTCGATCGTAACCGGGTGGGTTTTGCCGAATGGCTGGCCACTCCCGCCAAGCCCAGGATGGACGACCGCCGGCACCACCTTAATGAAGCCTTGCTGTGGATCCGGAAGAACACCGAACGCAATGCTGTGATCGTGGCAAATGCGTGCACGCCGGAAAACATGAAGAAGGATCACTGGGGCGCGCTCGATAATACGCTCACCGGTGTTCACTTTTACTACTCGGCACTCTCGGAGCGCCGCCTGTGGTTCGAGGGCCCGAACTACATTATGGAAACCACACGCGCCCGGATCCGCGCCAATGCCGCCTCGGCTTTCTTTTATCGGGGCCGGACTTTGGAGCCGACTATTGTCACGCGCGATCCCTGCTACGTGCTGATCGACCGCAGCCTGGCCGACGGAGCGAAGATCAGTGTCCCAGGTTACCCGCAGATTTTTAGTAACGCGCGAATCGAGATCTACCGCAAGGAGAGCGTGGTGCTGACGCCGCTTAGGCCCGCCACCACCCTCGCCGTCGGCGTAGAAGACTAGCGTTTCAGCCGCATTCCGGGCGCGGTGATTGACTGGGGATGTGGCCACCGCTCGTTGAAAAACGCACCGGTCAGAGTCGAGCGGGTTCGGCTTTCAGCCGTGCGCTGCAGGTCGTCCCGCTCGCGTCACTTGCTCGACAACCCATCGGTGCTGACTTGGGTGGGGACGTTCTCGAGCGATTTCTTGTAGCAAATGGCCCCTTGTGCGTGCGTGCTGAAATTTTGGATATGATTGATTCCTTCAATGCACGGCTGGAGGCTCCGCTGTTGAGCGTGACGGTTCCGATGAGTGCTCACTGTGGCGCTACTCACGGGTACCGCCGCAATCGTCAGCGCTCAGACGAATGCCGACGGTGCCATCGTCGGGAGATCTTCGCCGAGACCCCGGGGTCGATCGCGATCGAGAGCCGCTCAACGGGCCTCTCGCGCACCGCCGCGGTCGCGGCGGATGGGGTCGCTCGGGCCCAGTCGCTACCACGTGACCGACACGTGGGCCGGTACCCCCTAATATCAATCGCCCAAAAGATTCAGACTTTGATTTGCCGGGTAGCCGCGAGCGCCAGCGAGGGTGATCCGTTCACTCGCTGGAGCTCGCGGTTACCGAACGAAGTCGTCTACACCGCGCACTTCCGTGTCACCTACTGGGCCGACCACGCCGTGAAGGAAGTTCGGATCATGGACGTCCGCCGTTTTTGAACTCGCCTACGCTCCCGGCGCGGCCCGAAACGCCGCGAGTGCGGCGGCTTTCACGGGCGCGGGGACGAGGGGGAAGGTGCTGAGGAGGTGGGTGAATTCGGGCTCGGGCAGGGCTTGGCTGAGGCTCGCCACAGTCACCGATCCGCGCCCGTGTCGGGCTGGCGCGAGGTATGGACGATACTCAGGAATTCCACCAAACCTTCATCCCGGCGGATGCGATAGCGGATGGTGTAGCGAAACGTGGAAAGGAGGAAGCGCCGGATGTCACCGGGCCACGGCCGTCACCTGGCGGGTGCTTCCATGATCGTTCCGATGGCGGCCTCGACTTCATTGAGAAACTGCCGGCCAAAATCGCCGCGTTGGTGTTCGAGATAGCGCGCGGCCTCGATCAGCTCGACCTCAAAGGCCGGGTGAAACCAACGGTTCACGAGAGCGCGGCGCGCGCGTTGCGAAAGACATCCGCCTGAGTTTTTGGCGGCACCGATCCTCGGCCCAGTTCCTCGGCGCGGGCCAGCGCCACGGCATCGGCGTTTTCTTCGTCCAGTTCGGCCAGCCGTCGTCTCACGTCGTCTCGCTCCCCTGCGGAAAGGTTCGGCAGCTCGGCGAGAATTTCGGCTTTGCTCATGAGTCGAAAATCATCGCGGAGGCTGCCTATCGCAAGCCCCGGTTTACTGTCGCGATCTCATACCGGGCTGCGCCGAAACGCCGCGAGCGC
>CANIJN010000276.1 GCA_947467625.1 Opitutia bacterium
CGCGCCATCCACCACTTTCCAGTCGCCGCCCGACTGATTTTTGCTGGCGCGGCTGTGGCCGGACTTTGCGCTGACATGCCAGCCTTTCAGCGTTTGGCCGTCGAAGATGGATTCGAACCCGTCATCGGCAGCGTGGCCGATCGCGGCGAGGGCGGTGGTGAAAGCAGTGAAGATTAGAAGAGGGATGAGGGTGCGCATGGGTGGGAAAATGAATTTGGTGTGAAGCCGCGCTGCTACTTCGTGAGGAACAGCTCGCACTGCACGATGGCGTCGATGAGGGAGCGGAAGCCGTAGTTGCTGGCTTTTGTCTGCGCGAGGATACCGGTAATTTCGCGGCGGTCAGAGTAGTGCGGCTCAGAGCCGGTGCCATACATGAGGAGATGGCGGATCAGATTGGCGGCGAGGGATTCGGGGTTGCGAACAATGAGGGACTGAAATTCGGTGAGGTCTTTGAACGGCTCGCCGGTGGGGAGCTGTCCCGAGGCGTCCACCGATTGGTTGAGGCGGACACGCGGACTCCAGCCGGAGTCGAAGCTGAAGTTCACGAGCGCGTCGCCCGAATGCAGGGAGCGATAGCGGTCGCGGTAGCCGCCGATGACATCGAAGCTCTCCAGCGCGAAGCCGGGTGGATCGATCTTCGCGTGGCACCCGGCACAGCTCTTGTCGGCACGATGCTTCTCCAACTGCTCGCGGATGGTCTTCGCACCGCGCGTGTCGGGATCGATGGCGGGCACCCCTGCGGGCGGAGGCGGAATGTGATGGCCGAGGATGCGTTCGTTGAGCCAGACACCGCGGGTGACGGGCGAGGTGGTGGTGCCGTTCGCGGTGACTTTCAAGACGGCGGCCTGCGCGAGGAAATGGCCACGTGGATTGCCCTCGGGCAAGGGCACGCGGCGGATGGCGCAACCGCTGACGCCGGGCACGCCGTAGTGGGTCGCGAGGCTTTGATTGAGCATCGCGAAGTCGGATTTCACGAGGTAAGTGACGCTGAGGTCTTTCGTGATCATCTCGCGCAAGTAGGCGCGGGTTTCCGCGATCATACTGTGCTTCAGATGCTCGCGAGCTTCAGGGTAAATTTTCAGGTCCGGCTGCGTGGCGTCGATCTTGCGCAGGTCGAGCCATTGGTCGGTGAAGTCGGAGATGAAGCGATCCGAGCGCGGATCGGCAAGGAGGCGGTCGGTCTGCTTTTTGAGATTCTCCGGCCGGTGCAATTGGCCTTTGTTGGCGAGCGCGGTGAGTTCGTCGTCGGGGATGCTGTTCCAAAACCAAAGCGCGAGCCGCTCAGCGAGGGCGCGGTCGGTGAGTCGAGGGCGCGATGCCTTCGCGTCGGCGATGGTGTCGCCGCCGACAAACAGAAAATCCGTGGAGCAAAGCGCGGCTTTGCACGCTTCCTTCATCGCGTCCTCGAAGCAGGCGTGGCGCTCCAGTTCGCGCGTGACGATGTGCACGTAGCCCTGCACTTCGTCGGCAGGCACAGGACGGCGGAAAGCGCGCGGCAGGAACTGCGCGAGCAGGCGCGTGGCGTCCGCCTCAGGATGTTCCGTGACGACACTTTCCAGCGGCGGGTCCCGCTCTTCCATCGGGATGTCGCGATTGGCGGGCCGGACGTTGCCTTTGCTCGAGAGCTGTCTCACGGGCGTGCGCTTCGGCGGCAAGATGCCGCTGTCTTTGGCGAGCGGGCGAATCGGCAGGTCACCAAAGATCGCAGCGTGGCTGCGCGACGGCCATTGCTCGAAGATGGGGCCTTCAACCTCGAACCAGTCGAGCGCGATGCCGGGCCCAGAATAGACGGCGCAGGAGCCCTTCGCATCGCCAGGAAAGCGCCCGGTGGTTTTCTCATGGCCGTTCAGCGTGCCGATGTCGAAGACCAGCTCTTCGTTCACCTCGAACCAGCCCTTGTATTCGTGGATGCGGCTCTCCAGCGATGGCGCATCGAATAGTCCGAGCCAGCGCGAAGGCGTGTGATGAAAACGCGGCCCCTCCATCGGCATCCATGCGGTAAGCGCGAAGGACTCGTTGCGGTGCGGCGGCTCCACTTTGCCGCGATCCCACCAGAAGCCCCACGCGGAAGTGCGGATGCGATACTGGCCCGCGTAGATGGGCGAGAATTGCAGTGAAAAAATCATCGGGCGATGCGTCGCGCCGGTGAAGAATCCGGCCGCGTGCGGGTAGTCGCGGAGCGCTTTTCCGAACGCGGCGTTGCGGGCTTTCTTGAGTTCCTGGTTTTGATTGAGGTCATCCTCTGGACCAGGCAGCGGCACGACAGGATCGTATTGCTTGTCCTTCAGCGGCACAGCGTCGCCGTGCGCCATCCAGTTCCAAGTCTCCGAGCCGGTGGCCGCGCCGTAGCGCTGACGCAGCACGGGCGGCGGCTGGCTGCGCGTGGCGATGGCGCTGGTGAGCGCGAGGTCTGCCGCGTCCATGAACTGGCTCAGATGCACATTCGAGAGATCGAGCGCCTGACCGATCTTATTGTAGCCGTAGCGGCGCTCGTCCTCGGGCAGCAGTTGCTTGATGCGCAGACCAGGCAGATGCAGCAGGTCGCGCAGGGCATTCTCATACTCCTGCGCGGAGAGGCGGCGATAAAGCGATCGCCCCGTCTTCGCGATGCGTGCGGCATCGGCCTCGTGCAGCCGGTCATCGAGCAGCTTCAGCGCATCGGCGTTTTCCTTTTCCGAAGGACGGTCGCGCCGCGACTTCGGGGGCATTTCACCGGCAGCGATGCGGTCATGTGCCTTCGCCCACGTGTCGAAACGCTCCGTCGTGTTGAACTGAATTGGTAGCGCTTCGAGATCGAGCCCGCCCTTTTTCGTGGTCGAATCGTGGCAGTCGAAACAATGCGTCTCCAGATAGCCGCGCAAGTCCGCATCTGCTGCGGTGAGCGAAGCCGGTATTCCTGGGAGAAGCGTTGCGAGAAGGAGGTAACCAGCGCCGTATCTCATGCCCTTTCCAGTCCTGACAGGGTGCCCGTGCTCGTGGAGAAGGCATCGCGCTCCAGCCCCATGTGCTGGAGCATGGAGACGAAGAGATTGCAGAGCGGCGTGTTGTTCTTCAGGTCGAACTGCAGGTGCTGGCCGTGCTTGAAGCGTCCCCCGGCGAGAAGGATGGGCAGGTTCACGTTCGAGTGGTTGCTGCCGTTCGACATGTTCGAGCCGAAGAGCACCGCCGTTTCATCGAGTAGGCTGCGTCCACCTTCGTTCACGGCGGCCAGCCGCGAGAGAAAGCGCCCCAAGTTTTTCATCCCGGCCTCCTCCACCCTTGCGAGCTGGTCGAGCTTCTCCGGCTCGTTGCTGTGATGGGTGAGGGAATGCGTGCGGTCGTTAACGCCCGGGACCTTCACCAAAACCTCCAGTGGATTTAAATAAAGGGTGATGATGCGCGTGCTGTCGCTCTGCAGGGCGAGCAGGGTCATGTCATACATGAGTCGTGCGCGATCCACGTCCTGCGTGTTATCCATGATGTCCTGCGGCGCGGGATCGGCGACGCGCGGCTTTTCGCGGTTTTGCCAGACACGCCCCTGCTCCAGCCGCTGCTCCAGCTCGCGCACCGAGGTGAGATACTGGTCGAGTCGCGCGCGATCCTCCGCACCGAGATTGCGCGAGAGCCGCTTCGCCTTTTCGTTCACAAAGTCGAGCGTGCTGATCCGCTGGCCGATCTCGCGCATCCGTTGTTCGCTTTCCTCCGTCGTGTCCGGTGTGAAAAGACGGCGATAGACTTTCGCCGGACTTAGCTCCGGAGGAATGAAAACGCCATCGCGCGAAACCGAGAGCAGCCCGTCGTGCTGGCCGTTTACTCCCAAGGCCAGATAGGGGAAGCGTGTGTGATGCCCCAGCGATTCCGCCGCGAGCTGATCGACCGAGATGCTGTTTTTGAAAACCGCAGACGAAGGAAAACGCGCACCGGTGAGGAAGCTCTTCTCCACTACGTGCCCGCCGGAGTTGTCCGGATGCGAGAGGCCATTCATCACCGAGTAGCGACCGCGCACCTGCTCCAGATGCGCGAGATAGCGCGATGGCTCGAACGCCTTGCCCGTCTGCTTCGGCCAGAAGTTCTCCGGCAGCAGCCCGGTGTTCGTCATGATGCATACCATGCGCTTCGGCGGCGGCGGCGCAGGCTGCCCGCGAGCCAGGCGCGGAGCCAAAGCCTCCAGAAATGGCAGAGCTAGGATGGCCGAGCCGCTGCGGAGGAACTGCCTCCGGTCGAGCTTGGACAGAGGAGGGAGAGGCTGGTGGGGTGAGTTTGTTGGGGTCATTGGGGCGTGGGAAGGGCAGAACTCGGCTAGCGTGGCGTGACTAACTCCAATTTGACGTCGTCCATATAGAGTCCCGGGAACTGCACGGCTCCGGCCGGTAGGACGGGGTGTTCCTGGATTACGGCCAAGTGGAGCAGCACATATCGCGTCCGCGGCGTGATAGGGATCTCCACCGAGACCTCGTTCCACTTCCGTGCGCCGGTCAGTGGAATTCGACGAGACCCCGAGGCGCTGTTGTTCTGCTGAAACCAAGTCAGGTTTAGCGAAGTGGGAAGTGCCTCAAGTTCCTCGTCGATCGCGCATCCTTCCACATATCCCAAGAACCGCACACCCTCTGGCGTCGAAGTCTTAGCAAAGTTCGCTGAAAGCCGTGCCAGCGTGGGCTTCGCGTCGATCAAGCCGCGCACCTCCACGATCCTATAGACATCACCCCACTGGCTGCGGGGCGAGTTTTCGCCCGGATAGGTCGCGCTGCGAAAGCGCAACATGCGTGCGCCACTGCGGGGCTCGACTTCCTGCTCTGTCTGCACAACGTCCGCCTCGTCGCCGGACCACTGAGTGTTTTCGCGAGGCAGTCCCGGCGCTGTCTTTGCCACGCCGGACTCAAAGCTCTCGCTAAACACCGTCTTCACCGTCTGCCGGACTTCCCCTAGCCAAGGCAGTGCCGACGCCCACGCCGCCGACGCCCCGAGCAGGCCGGCGATCAGCCCCGCTGCCGCCGGCCGCCGTGAAACCCACCTGAAAAATCTCCGCTCCGGCACGGGCGGAAGCGCCAGCAGGCGAATAGAAGCCGGACTGACTGCGGCGAGCTGTTGGAGCTTTGTCTCCACCGTGGAGAGCGTGCGCAGAGTCCGCCTCGCGTCCGCGCTTGTGCGCAAGAGGGATTGCAGGCGGTCGAATTCGCCGTCGTTGAGCGTGCCGTTGAGGTAGCCGTGGAGCAGATCGAGTTCTTCCTGGGTCATGGCAGATGCGCCTCCCGCGCGAGAGTGCGCTCGACGCAACGCAGCAATTCCTGCCGGATGCGGGCGAGCAATTGATAGAGCGAGCCTTCCGTGCGGCTCAACTGCGCCGCCAGTGCCTTCATCGATGTGTCGGGTGCATAGGCCGCCAGCGCCAGTTCGCGGTGCTCACGCCGCAGCTTCTCGATGCAGCAATCGAGTGCTTCGAGCTGGCGGCTGCGCACGGGCATTTCCTCCGCCCCTTCGTCAGCGAGCCGGGCGATTACGTCCTCATCGAGCACCAAGCGGTCTCGGGCGTGACGGCGGCGGGCCATCAGAATCTCATAGCGGGCGATCAAACAGGCCCAGCGTGGGAAAAGCGTGTGATCTGCGAGCGTGGGAAATTTTCGCCAGGCAACGAGACTTACATTCTGCATCACTTCATCCACCTCCCCTGCGCGCGGCAGACAGGCGTGAACAAACGCCCGCAAAGCTGGTTCATGATGCGTCCACATTCGCAAAAACACTTCATTGGGGTCCTCGGGAGCGGTGGTTTTGTGGTCAGTTTCCATACTCGTGATGATACCCAGTTACCCTATTGCTGCCGACAGCCTGTGTATCTAACGAAATATTTTCGCAAATACTGGCACTGCAGCTCGGCGGCCCGCGGCCCGAGCCGGTGGCCGTGGTGGTTCGGCTGCAGGAAATTGGGGGCCCCGGGAATATGGCGGGAGGGAGACCGCTACTCGATTCCCCACAACGCCAGTTTGAACTCCGCAGCACGAACACGGTGGCTGATCCGCAACTTCACGTTCGTGGCCGAAGTGGCGCAAATCCACCGGAATGCTTCCTAAAACTCTCGCCGGTAGTCCCAGTAATTCTCGCGCATGATACGCAACATCGCCGGGAATTTCATCGCAATGCCCTCTGAAAATCATCTATTAGCACGCCTTTGGTTCGCGTTGAAATCACGTCTCCTCCGCCCTCTTTCCCGACTGACCGACGTCCCGTCGATACCTTCGTCGCGCCAACGCTGCCGCCACTGCGCCATCGTCCGCGGATGAACCTTCGGATCGGTCGCGATCCTCCGGTGCCTGTTTCCCTCGGACGCCGAGCCAACGATCTTCGCTGTCAGGACCTCCTGCGGAGGCGTCGCTGCATTTCGAATCCGACGTTCCATTTACACGGCTTGCTCAACCGCTGATTCCACCGATGCCCTTCGAAGGGCGTCCCACCTCATCATCCAATCAGCCAATCATGGCCGTTATTTGAGAGCAGCGACATGAGCACACGCAGGCACGGTCGGCGCCACCCACTGTCCGGGAAA
>CANIJN010000277.1 GCA_947467625.1 Opitutia bacterium
CCTCAAGGTCTTCGACATCACGCGCGAAGACGCAAAGACACAGGCGGCCTACGGCGCGCAAACCTTCGGCAAGGGTTGCCTGCTGGCCCGCCGCCTGGTCGAGGCCGGCGTGCGCTTCATCGAGGTCGAGGACGATCAGAACTGGGACACGCACAACGATCAGATTAAATCCATGCGCCTCATGACGCCCTCGGTGGATCAGACGATGGCCGCCCTCCTCGCAGATCTCCATCAGCGCGGTATGCTCGCGAGCACGCTCGTGGTCATGGCGACGGAGTTCGGCCGCACGCCACAGATCAGCACCGTCACCGCCGGGCGCGGGCATCATCCCGGTGTGTTCACCTGGTGGCTGGCCGGCGGTGGCGTGAAAGGCGGCTATGTCCACGGCCAGTCCGACGCCATCGGCGAACACGTCGCGGAGAATCCCGTCACCATGCCCGATCTCAACGCGACGGTGGCGATGGCCCTCGGCATGGACATCGGCCATATCGAGCATTCGCCCTCGGGCCGACCGTTCACCGTGGCCGACAAGGGCCAGCCGGTGACCGCACTTTTTACATAATCCTCATCCGTCACTTTTCATTCCACATGCCACCATGATGGCTTGGCCCAAAGTTCGCGTAAAGCGGCACAGTAGCCGCAACGGCGTAGGCGGCATAGGCGGCGTCATATCTTGAAAAATCTCAGAATGAAAAAATACCTGCAGCGAATCGGCCCTTTTCTGACGTTGTTGATTACACTCTCCGCCGGGCATCTGCATGCCGGAGACGTTTCCCTCAACCGCTTGTTTTCGGATCACATGGTTCTGCAGCGGAATCAGCCGATCCGTATTTTTGGCACGGGCACGGATCGCTCGGAGGTGGTGGTGAGGTTGGCCGGTCAGGAAGCCCGCAGCGCCGTTCGTGATGGAATCTGGGAGGTGCAACTACCGGCCATGACGGCGGGTGGTCCGCATACGATCGAGGTCGTCGGTCCGCAAAAACTCACTTTGTCCGACGTGATGATCGGCGACGTGTGGGTGGGCTCCGGTCAGTCCAACATGGGCATGGCTTTGAAAAGCATGCCTGAATACGCGAGGGCTCCCCAGAGCTTCGGGAATCCACGGGTCCGAGTTTTCAAGGCGAAGGTGACGCCCGCCGAAACGCCACAGCGCGAGATCCAGCGGGTAAAGACGACGACCATGGATGGTTGGAGCGCGGCCACCCCAACCAACTCTGGAGAGATCAGCGCCGTGGGATACTATTTCTGCCACGCCGTGCAGCGGGAACTAGGCGTGCCGATCGGCTTCATTCACTCGGCTCAAGGAGCGACTTCCGTCGAAGCCTGGCTTGATGACGAGGCGTTGCGCGAGTTGATGCCCGAATCCAAACGCCTGAATGCTCTGACGAATCCCAAGAATCCTTCGGTCTTCTACAATGGCATGATTGCTCCGCTGCAGCGGTTTCCCATCAAGGGTATCATCTGGTATCAGGGAGAGTCAGGTGGTCACAATCCGCAGCCTTATCAGGCGCTGTTTTCCAAATTGATCGTGCGCTGGCGCGAGCAGTGGGGGCTGGGTGACATTCCCTTTTACTGGGTGCAATTGGCCTCGTTCCCGTTCTCCAGCGACAAGTCCGGCGAAGCCTGGGCGTGGGTGCGCGAAGCCCAGGATAAATGCCGCTCTCTGCCCAACACGGGCATGGCGGTCGCGCTTGATCGAGGAGAATATGGAGACATCCATCCGCGGCAAAAATTGGACCTAGGCGAGCGGTTGGCCCTCCTCGCCCTGCGGGCCGAAGCAAAATCAGTGATCGCAGACGGGCCGCGATTCAAGCGGTTGGAAATCGCGAGCGGCCAAGCGGTGGTTCACTTTCTTCACGCGGAAGGACTCGAAGCGCGCGAAGTCGTGATGAATCGAAAGCCCAAGCTCGAACCCGGCGCGGATCCGGAAGCGTTCCGCGCCTCGGCAGGAGAGCTGGCCGGCTTTGAGGTGGCTGGTTCCGATGGAACGTTTGTGGCGGCTAAGGCCCTCATCAAAGGCCCCACCGTGGTGGTCAGCAGCCCGCTAGTGAGTCAGCCCCGCCACGTTCGGTATGCCTGGAAGAATTTCGCACTGGCCAACCTCTACAACGCAGCCGGACTCCCGGCCGAACCCTTCCGCACGGACAACTTCCCGCTGCCGGAAACGATCACCCAGAGGGCGGAAGCCTTTCGGAAATCTCTCAACAACTATAAGAGCTCTTCGACACCGACCCAGGCGGAGGATCCTCGTTGAAGAACGAACCCTCCCGCGGACGCATGAAAACCAAACCCGGTCGTTTCAATATACACCCAACCCCGAAATTTCTGCACTGTAGCATTGGGGTCTTCACCATTCTCATCGCCTGCCTCACCGCGCCCGCGGCGGAGCTATTTGATTTTGGCCGGTCGTTTGACGCGACCCAACTCACGGCGCGCGGCGTGACGGTTGCCGTGACCGACGGCACCTTGGACATCAAAGGCACGGTGCCCGCTTCCGACAGTGGGGTGGTCTTCCCCTTGCCAGAAAAATGGCGGGACCTTTCGCGCTTTCGCTTCGTTGAAGCTGACATCGAGAACACCGGCGACAAGCCTCTACGATTTACGTTTTGGGCGCGGTCAGGCCACGGCTGGGGCGGAGTGAGCACGTTTACCCCCGACGGCGGCCCCACCGCCGGACGCGAGACGCTCGCCCCCGGTCAACGTGGCACGTTCAAAATCGACCTGCACACCCGCTACCCCGGCAAAGATGTCTACACCCCGGCGACAAATCCGGCCTCGATCCGCTGGCTGGAATTCGTCGTCGGCGACAGTCGCATTTTGCCGTCGCTGCGCGTGCGGAGCCTTCGCGCCACCGGCGAGGCGCCGGCCGAACAGCCCGATGTCTCGCGCCGTGTGCTCGTGCCTGACATCTCCCGCGATCCGCCTGGTCCCGGGCGGCGGGTGTATCAACAATTACCCGACTGGGAAAAGACGAGCGTCACCCATGTGCTGACGCTGCCTCGCGAATGGCAGCCGGGCGCGAACTACCCGGTCATCGTCGAATACACCGGCAACGTTTTCTACCACAAGTTTTGTCACTCAACCGGCACCACCAATCAGGGCACCATGGCCTACGGTTTGGCGCGCGGCGAAAAATTCATTACCCTCAATCTGCCGTTCATCAGCGTGGACGGACAACGCGAGCAGATCGATGGCTGGGGCAATATCGACAAAACCGCCGACTACTGCGTCGCAGCGGTACGCCTCATTTGCGAACGTTATGGCGGCGACGCCGGCGCGGTGTTTTTCGTCGGTTTCTCCCGAGGCGAATACGCCGCCAACTACCTCGCGCTGCGCGACGACCGGATCGCTGCATTATGGCGCGGGTTTGTCGGCACGAATCCTGGCCGCGCGTGGAAGCCCGCCGACGGCGCCGGTTGGAACAAAGTCGGTCTCGGTTGGGATGAACGCGCCGCCCGCCTGCAAGGTAGACCGTGGTTCTCCGCCCCAGCCAACCTCGGGGCCCACGTACACGTCGACGTCGAGTATCTTGAAGACCGTTTGTCCACGGTGGCGACCCGCCGTTGGCTGCAGGAGATTCTTGCGCGACGCACCGCACCTTAACCGCGCCGAAAAACGTCACTCCTTACTCATGAGCCTAAACCTAACCCCGCCCTCCTTCTCATCATCGTCTCCGGTGTCTCCGTCAACGCGTCGCCAGTTTCTGGCGACGGCCGCTACCTTCGGCTCCGTCCTGATTTTGCCGCATGGCCTGCGCGGCCAAGGCACGCGTTCGCCCAACGAGCGCCTGCGCATCGCCCAAGTCGGCGTGGGCGGCCGCGGCGGCGCGGCGCTCTCCGGACTGGCGGACGAGCAATTCGTCGCGCTGTGTGATGTGGACGAAAAACGCAGTCGCGCCGGAATCGCCGGCGGCAAGAAGGCTGGGCCCGACACGGATCGGCTGAAAGACGCCAAATGGTTCAAGGATTTCCGCGTGATGTTCGAGCAGATGGCGGACCAGATCGACGCCGTAGCGATTGCGACTCCGGATCACATGCACTTCCCGATCGCGATGGCCGCGATCGCCGCGAAGAAGCACGTCTACGTCGAGAAGCCGATGTGCCGTTGCCTCACCGAGGTGCGACGCCTCCATGCCGCCGCCAAAGCCGCCGGGGTCGTGACCCAGATGGGCAATCAGGGCCGCACGGCCGAGGGTATCCGCCTCGCCCGCGAGTGGGTGCAAGCCGGCCTGATCGGCGAGGTCCACACTGTGCACACGTGGACAGACCGCCCCCGCACGCCGTGGTTTTACCCGGCTGATTTCGATCCCGACGCCAATCCCAAGGAGACGCCGGTGCCCGCGACGTTGGACTGGGATCTCTGGCTCGGGGTGGCGTCGCCGCGTCCTTACCGTCCCGAGCTCGTGCCGTCCTTTTGGCGCGGATTCACCGACTACGGCACCGGCTCTCTGGGTGACATGGGCTGCCACCAACTCGACGCGCCGTTCTACGCGCTCGATCTCGGTTCTCCCTCGAGCGTGGAGGCCGCGACCACGAAGCAGTATGCAAAAACCTTCCCGGCTTCGACCTCGGTGACGTGGAAATTCCCGGCGCGCGGTGGACGCGGTCCTGTCGAGATGAAGTGGTTCGACGGCACGATGAAGCCGCCACTGCCGGTCCCGGGTTTTAAACTCTCCGAGAGCGGCGGCAGTCTCTTCTACGGAACGAAAGGCATCATGAGCGTCACCTCGCACAGCGGCTCCTGCCGTCTTCTGCCTGAGGAGCGTATGCAGGCGATGGCGGGCGCGCTGCCGTCGAAATCGATCCCTCGCGTCGTGGGCGGACCGTTCCCCGAGTGGGCTGCGGCGATCCGCGGCGGTCCGAAATGCGGATCGAATTTCGACTACGCCGCCGGCCTCACCGAAGTCGTATTGCTGGGTGTCGCCGCGCAACGCACCCAGGCCCGCCTCGAGTGGGATGCCACCTTAAGCCGTTTTCCCAACCGCCCGGATTGTGATGTCTTCGCCGGTCCCGGCTACGACTACCGCGCCGGCTGGGGCGTTTAAGCGCCGCTCCGGTCGCTTTGGCTAGAGGCACAACGCCGGCTCGTCGCCACCGTGTCAGAGCGGCGGCTTGCGCCCGAATTGAAGGGTTTCAAACACCCGACCATCGCGTCCGCGGCCGCGAGCTTCATCCTCACTCGATCTGCCCCCAGTCGGTTTTACGCTCGCTCTGTTCCTCCATGACTAAGCCAACACTCTAATGAAAACCACAAGCCCTGCTCGAAAATTCCTCTTGCTGGCGGCCCTTCTGCCCGTCGCCGTTGCGCTCGCCCAGAACGCGCCCAAACCCGCCTCCGAAGAGGTCCAAGTATTGACCGAGTTTCGCGTAAATACCTCCAAGGACGACGGCTTTATCGCGACAGAAAGCACCTCCGGAACCCGGGTCGCTACCGACATCATCAACTTGCCGTTTTCCATCTCGGTCCTCACGGAGGATTTCGTGAAGGAGTTCCAGCTGTTCGACCTCGACCAGCAGGCCCCTTTCATCTCCGGCATGGCGGCCGGCGACCCCGCTGCCGGCGGCGGCGGCGGCACGCGGCTGCGCGGCTTCAGTGTGCCCTACTTCCGCAATGGCTTTGCCCGCACCCAGGCGCCCGACTCGAACAGCATCGCACGCACGGAAGTGATCAAGGGCCCCCAGTCGGCGATTTACGGTCGCGTCTCTCCAGGTGGTGTCATCAATTTTATCTCCAAGAAACCGGGCACGCGGTTGGCCTCGGGTTTGAGCTATGTGACGGGCTCCTACGACCACCAGCGCATTGCCGGCGACATCACCGGCCCGATCATCGCGGACAAACTTTTCTACCGCCTCGACGCCACCTACTACGATTTCAACCGACCGACGGACTTCTGGTATAATCGCACGACCAATCTTTCCGGATCACTCACCTACAAGCTCTCGCCGAACACGCTGTTCACCCTCGAGCACGAATACACCAACCGCGTCATGCAAGGCGGGCAGTCCTTCACTCGCTGGACCCGGGTGAACAGCCCCCAGACCATCACGGAAGGTTCGGTGTTCACCATGCCCGATCAGGTGCTCGGAGAACGGCTCGCCCAGTTCAACGTCAATGGAGCCCATAACGTCGTCAAACGCTCCTCCGACTCCACCTACTTTACGCTGGAGCACCGGATCCGTCCGGATCTGAATTTGCGCGCCAACGTCGCGTATTCCACCCGGGCCTTCCTGAAGGACGGCACCTCGACGCCGGCCACTTGGGCGACCAATCCCACCGCGGCGCGGCAGGCCGTGTTGAACACGCTCGCCGGCATCTGGGTCGATACCCGGCGCGGCATTTGGACCGGTGACCGGGCGGGCGCGTATCAGACGATCGATTACGTAGAAAAGGGCTTCCAGATCGACGTGACGAAAAAATGGAACACCCAAATCACCCAGCGCACGCTCCTGACCTTTGATACCTTCTTCAATAACAACGATCAG
>CANIJN010000278.1 GCA_947467625.1 Opitutia bacterium
CCCCCCCGCTTGCTCGCTGGGCACACTCGCTTCATCGCGCGCAGACTTTGCGCCAACGGTGCCGCCTTCTCCACGCAAGCCGCGATTTTCCCTCCGAGGGGACTAGGCAGTCCCTCGGGACCGAGCAGCACCCCCGTAGGGATAGTAAGCGGCGTCTTCAGCGCGACCGCCTTCACGTGTTCGGCGAGATCGCCGCCATCGTTTTCCTTCATCTGCAGGTCTGTGATCACGAAGCGAGCCGAACGGGGTCCGCGGACCCGATTGGCTTTTCTTCTGCGTTGGGGCGCGACGATCGTTGAACTGAATCTGGGTAGGCCGAGGAGAATGTGCACAGCTCAGGCTACCGGCGTAACGTGATCGTAGCACTCGTCCGCCACGGCGAACCAAACCTAGCGCGAGGGTAGCACGATGATTGCAGGCGCCGAAGTGCGTTGGTGTCTGGAGACGATTTATTCTCCATGAACCAACGAACCTACCTTGGCTTTGTGCGCGGCGCCGTGATCGCTGGCACTATCTTTATCCCGATCGGTCTGACCGCGGGTTTCGCGCAGACCGCTCGTCCCGATGCCGCCCAGCCGACGCCGGTCGCTGCGGCCGACAGGGTTTTCACATTGGATGCCGTCCAAGTCACCGGCACAGCGCTGCGCAGCCAGGAAGCGGTGAACAACCGCCGGATCGCCCTGGCGGTCGCGGATACGCTGACGCAGGACGATATTGGTGCCCTCGCCGACGAAAACCTGGCCGACGCACTCATCCGTATCCCGGGTGTCAGTACGATGCAGACGCTCTACGGCGAGCAAGAGGCCTCCTACGTCTCAACTCGCGGGATTTCACCGGACCTTAACTTCGTCTCGTTCGATGGCATCGCGATGTTTTCAACCGCCAGCGATGGCGACGGCTTGCGCCGGGTAGATTTGAACCTGATTCCCACTCAGATATCCCGCACGACGTGGGTTTACAAAAGTTTCTCGGCCGATCTCGACGCCGGCGCGATCGGCGGCGTCACCAATATCGAGCCCTACAGCGCCCTCCTTGGCAAGGAGACCGGTCACATCACCACGCAGCTGAGCCAGCAGACCGGCACCGGCAAGTACGTACCAGGCGTCAACAGTCGCGGCCATTACAAGGACCAACCCTTCGGCGGCGGCGTGAAGGGCCTCTGGG
Source organism: Opitutia bacterium (assembly GCA_947467625.1). Classification (GTDB taxonomy): domain Bacteria; phylum Verrucomicrobiota; class Verrucomicrobiia; order Opitutales; family Opitutaceae; genus GAS368. The sequence continues at coordinate 1,165 of CANIJN010000278.1, forward strand.
TAAAACGCTTCGGTCGAGACGGGCGCTTTGGCCTCGTCGTCAGTGGAATGTATCGAGAGCGAAACTACGATTACACCAAACGTAACCCCAACGGCCGTGTATTCTACACCGCGACGGGCGCTACCGCGGCCGCCGACCTCTCTAACTGGGATGGCCTCCATCCGTTCCCGACGCTCATCCGCCCGATGGACTACACCCATTTCACGGAGACCTTCGGTGGTTCGGCCCAATTTGAGTACCGCCTATCCCGCGACTGGACGGTATCGCTCCTCGGTTTTAATTACAAACAGGTCGAGGATCAGAACCTCAACCAGTTCTACGTCGAGACGTTCACGGGCCTGAGCCGCCCGAGCCCGGAGGAAGGTCGTTTTAAGATCGGTCGCACCCGGCCTGCTTACAGCTACGACCGCTTCAAGCAGGAAACTAGTGGGCTCCTCTGCAAAGTCCTCGGCGCTCTCAACGCGGATACGACCCTTCAGTTCCGCGCGGGCTACTTCGCCAACGAGTTTTACGACCTCGATCAAACCGCCATATACGCCTACAGCCCTCCGGCTTCTTTTATCACGTTTAACATGAGCCAGCTGGTGGATCGGATCATGATCGAGAACAACGATCCGCTGGCCACGGTTGCCAACTACCGCCTGAGTTCCGCGGCGGACAACCAAGTCAGTGCCAAGGTCGAATCGGCCGAAGCCCGGCTCGATTTTAAAAGGAACTACCGTTCCCTCGCCACCGGCTTAGGCTTCGCCACCGGCGCCAATTTCCGCCAGACCAAGAATCGGCGCGATTCCACCAACAGCACGTACACCTCCGACAACAGCCTGCTGGGGAGTATCGGTTTGGTGCCCAATTTAATTTCCGACAACTACGGCTATCCTGTGGTGTGGATCGACTACGATAAGTTTGCGGCGACCGTGAAACCGACGCTCGCCATCAACCCCACCACCTCCACCAACGGTTCGTGGTCCAGCGACTACACGTACAAGGAGAACATTTTGGCTGCGTATCTATCCCTCAAATACGGCACTGAAAAATCCCAGTACATCGCCGGCGTGCGCTTCGACCAAGTGGACTTTGATGCGACCACGCCGCAGGCCATCAGCGGAAACTACAACGGCTCGTTCCGCGCTCGCACCGGCGGATACGACCACCTCCTGCCGTCCGTGAGCGTGACTCACTCCTTTCTGCCCTCGGTGCGGCTCAAGGCAGCCGTCAGCCAATCGCTGGGCCGACCCCAGTTTGGCGACATCGCCCAAGCCGAAACGCGCAACGATGCGAACCTCACCATTGCCCGGGGCAATGTCGATCTGAAGCCCCGGCGCGCGGATAATTTCGACCTGACCCTCGAATACTTTTTCGGTGGGAGCGGCCTCATGTCCGTCGGCGGGTTCTCCAAGAATATCAAGGACGACATCTACACCCTGTCTGCTAACGAAGTCATCAACGGGGTGACCTACGCGGTGACGACACCGCGCAATGCCTCCGCCTCCACCATGAAGGGAGTGGAAATGCAGCTCGTCCACGATGCATTCCCCGGCCTGCCCGGTTTCCTCGAAAAGAGCGTGGGCGTGGCCCTGAACTACACCAAGATGTGGGCCGAGATGGACTATATCTCCGGCTCCACCAAAGTTCACCTGAAGTCCCTACAATACCAGCCCGACTGGCTCGCCAATGCCACGGTCTTTTACAAGCTACCCAAGAACAAGGGAGAGATTCGCGTCTCCTATAATTGGAAGGGCCAGAGCCCGATATCGCTCGGGGCCAGTGCCCTGACCACCTATTGGCTCCGCGCACAGGAACGCCTCGACGTAGCGCTCCGCTATGCGATCACCAAAAACCTCATCGCGAAGATCCAGCTCAACAACCTCACCAGTGAACCGGTCGAGCAGGGCTACCTGCAGCCCTACGCGATGAATCGCTACGAAATGGGCCGCGATAAGACCTACGCCCTCGACCTCACCTATAAGTTTTAATCAAAACGAGCCCCGTCGCATGGGCGGGGCTCACGGTGGGCCAGAGATCCTCACCAGACCCGCGATCACATTCGTTCGGAGGTTCGTTTCCTTCGACGGCTGTCGCGCCCCGCTCGGGCCGTGGGCCTGTCGCCGCACGCGAGCACCGCCTCTCACGTTCCGATCACGATGGAAATACGTGCCGCCAGCACCTGGGCCTGCGCCGCCAGCTCATCCCGATCTCGCTTCGCCCAATCCCGAACGTTCACGATGATGCCCACCGCCCGGCTCCACGGCTGCTCCCGCGAACGAATAGGCGCCGCGACCGAACACAGGTGGGGTTCACGCTCCCGCAGACTCCACGCAATGCCACTCGTTCTCGCCGCCCGCAGTTGCTGGTAAAAATGTTCAGGGTCGAGACTGCAATGGGGTGAACTCGGCCGGTCATCCGGTCTGGGCGCATAGTCCACCCATCCCGACTCAGCAAACTGCGACACCAGCACTCGCCCGCAGGCCGAGGAAAACGCCGGGCCGTTGTCCCCGATTAAAAACGTATCCGTCTCCGGTCCGCTCCCGCACAGCGCGTACGTCGTCCTTCCCTGTAGTGCCGTGACCACGACACTGGCCCTGAGCTTCGCGGCTTCCTCACGCAAGAGGGGTTTCAATGCGTGGTTCGGCCCGTATTCCGTCGCACACAGATGCAGGAACTCGAAAATCTTTGGACTGATCGCGTAGCGCCGCGTGTCGACATGCTGCTCGACAAAACCCAACTCGCATAATCCAGCGATGAGATCGTGCGCGCTCGATTTGGGCAGATGAAGCGCCGTTGCGATCTGGGTTATGCCCAGTGAACGCCGCGCCTTCAACAACACCTCCAGCGCCGCAATCCCGCGGAAGGCTGTGCTTTGCGGCCGGTTCGCAACGGTATGAAGCGTGAAGGCGTTCATTCCAGCCGCCAAACCAGAGTCATGGGTCGAGATCGTGTCGGGAAAGTCACAAGAGCGGCCCAGTAGGGTGGTCGGCTTCGCGAAAGCGAGGTGCCGAGTGTTACAGTCTGGCTGCAATCGACCGCACCGATCACGGAGCTTACACGTACTCTCCACCGATGCTGGCCTCGCCGAGCAGCCAGTGGCGGCCGGCTTCGCTCCGGAGCCACTGCGATGCCCTCACGCCGCCCACAGGCCCGGCGTTATTGATGTCGCGTAAACGTAACCCTCCACGATCGCTCACCGCGTAACCTTTCCTCGCCACGTACGCCCCTCAATTTTTAGGTTTCGCCGATAAATTACGCTCCGCGCTGTTCGCTCCTTCCGCCTTTTACCATGCAGACGGCCTGCCCCACTGACCTCGAAGGGGGGCCCAGAAATTCGGCAATGCGGAGCTCTGCTTTTCTTTTGAACCGTTCGGTGCGGTAGCTGCCCCCGCCCCAAAATCGGATTGTGTCCGTGACGGAAAGTAACCGCGTGCGCGAGGCCGTGATAGCGCCGCAGATCGTGCATGCAGGTGAGCGGTTCTTTCCGCGAGGCAAGCGATCCATCGTCCTTACTCGGGTGTTTTTCCAAGCCCGTCGAGCAGCCTGAGGCCGAAGGCTGGGCGGGTGTCACTGGTGGCGCGTCCGCGCAAGCGGTCCCGATCCCGGTGAGGCGTTGACCGCAATTCTAGAAACGCTGGCTCCTTGACTCGGAGCGGCCCGGGGGTCTGCCTCCGCAGATCGTCCCCCGCGATGATTGCCCCTAAAAAAACGGCAAGCAGCGCCTCGATTCGCGCCCGAAATCCCCCTTTCCGTCGCAGCCGTTCCCCGCCCCAAGTCCCCCGCATTATCCGCACCCGCCGCCCTCTCCGGACCTCCAACCTACAGAACCCCCGACCCCATGATCCACCCCACCTATCCCTGCACACGCCGCAGCTTTCTCGGCACCGCACTCGGTGGCCTCGTGCTTGCGGACGCCTTTACGCTCCACGCTGCGCCGGGCCTGGTTGGCGAGACGAAGCACTTCTTTTATCGGGGTGCGCCCGCGGGACCTTACATTGATTCGCAACGCGGGAACAAGGCGTTCGGATTCCGCGATGGGAAAATCTTCCTCTCGGAGGACAATGCGAAGACATGGGCGCACCGCGCCGAATTTCCGGATGCGGATGCGATCACGTTCAGCGTGATTTTTAAAAACGGGAACATCCTTTTCGCCACGAGCGCGCGGATCTTTTTGAGCACAGACAATTTGAAAACGCACCGCGAGATCACCGTGAAGCGGCCCAACGGCCGCGATTACATCCCGCACACGCCGCTCGATCCCGCGCAGCCCGGCTGGTATTTTCATTCCCTCGATGGCGAGCACTGCTTCGAGGTGAACGGCAAGGAAATGCTCGTCTGGGGGAATTACTGCAACGTGATCGGCGGTGCGGTGCCGGTGAACATCTACTACTCCACCGACCACGGCGCCACGGTGAAGCTCGCGTATTCGTTCGGGCGCAATCCGAAGTTCCAGCAAAAGGGCGCTGCGCCGGATGCGCCGATGCTCGGCGACGCGACGAACCTAGTCATCGGCCGCCACATCCACAACGTGACGTACAACCCCGGCGAAAATGCATTCTACGCCTGCACCGGCGACATCGATCGCGGCCACGGCAATGAGTGCCACTGGCTGCGGGGCACCTACGACGCGAAGGCGGATGCGTGGAGCTGGAAGGTGATCATCAGCGTGAATTCCGACTCCCGTTTCAAATGCGGCGGCATCAATTTCGTGGACGGCCGCGTGTATTGGATCTCCGACGCTAACGGGAAGAAGGTCGGCCCCGAACATGATCGCGGCATCTTCACCTGCGCGCCCGCGGACATCACGGACACGTCGAAACATACGCTGCTGTTCAATCCGAAATTCGAGTCCGCAAACATGATCATCCAAGATGGCGTGATGCTCGCCACGCACTGCGCGCCCGCCTCGACGTATGCAAACGGCATCATCTGGTCGCCCGACATGGGTAAGACGTGGGCGCAATACGACCTCAAGGAATTCGGCCCGCGCTCGGGCTGCCGGATTCATCGGAAAAATGGCGATGGCTGGTTCCGCCTCGACTTGCGCAAGGGCTGGATCGATCGCGCAGAGATTATGTTCATCAAGCCGAAGCCATGAACCGGCGCGAGGGCCGGCGATTGGTTTGACGGGGCCGGCGTGGCGGCGCACGAGTGTACGATGAAGCAGAGACGCAAAGCGAAGAAGCCGGCGAGGACTGCGCGCTACCCGGAAAAGCGGGAGACGGTCACTTCACGGACGCCACGCCGAGGCAA
>CANIJN010000279.1 GCA_947467625.1 Opitutia bacterium
ACCCGCCCACGCTTCGCCTTGTGCCCCGCGCGATGTTTTTTCGTCTGGATCATCCGCACCTTCGCCCCGCGCGATTTCGGCCGTGTCCGCCGCCGTTCCGCCTCGCGCTCATCGACGACCGCCGCTTGCGCCGCCCGTTTTCGCAACTCCAGCTTCGTGCACAACTCCGCCCACGCCACCTCGCGGTTCGCCGCCTGCGAACGCTCCTGTTGACACCTCACCTCGACCCCCGTCGGTCCGTGCCGCAGCCACACGGTGCTGCTGGTTTTGTTGATTTTCTGCCCGCCCGGCCCCGCCCCGCGCACAAACTTCTCCTCCACGTCCGCCGACCGCACCCCGAGGACCTTGAGCCTTTCTTCAATTTGGGTTGGTAAAGCCATCGGCGTCTCGTTTGCTCTTAGGGAAACTATTCTTCGCTTCCCGAGTCAAACGCCGCCGACTCCCTCTACGCTTTCTCCTCTCCTCGCACTCGCACGTTCACTTTCACTCTCACTCTCACTCTCACTTTCACTTTCACTTTCACTTTCACTCTCACTTTCCCCACCCTCATGCTCAACGGTCCCGCTTGGTCCCAGAAACTCCGCGCTGAAATTGGCAAAGCCGTCATCGGTCAAGACGCCGCCGTCGAGCGGTTGCTCGTCGCCCTCCTCGCCAATGGCCACGTCCTCCTCGAGGGCATGCCCGGCCTCGCGAAGACACTCCTCATCCGCTCCCTCGGCACCGCCCTCGGCGTCCACTTCGAACGCGTCCAGTTCACCCCCGACCTACTCCCGAGCGACGTCACGGGCACCATGATCTTTCAGCCGAAGACCGGCGAGTTCACCCCCCACCGCGGCCCCATCTTCGCCAACCTCGTCCTCGCCGACGAAATCAACCGCGCCCCCGCCAAGGTCCAATCCGCCCTCCTCGAAGCCATGCAGGAGCGGCAAGTGACCATCGGCGGGCAAACCATCCAACTGCCCAAGCCGTTTTTCGTGATGGCCACCCAAAACCCCGTCGAGCAAGAGGGCACGTACCCGCTCCCCGAGGCCCAGACGGACCGTTTCCTCTTCAAACTCATCGTCGACTACCCCTCCTCCGAAGAGGAATCCCAAATGATGCAACGTTGGGGTCAGGTCACAAAACAACCCTCGCTCGTCGCTGCGTCCAGCGGCGAAGAACTGCTCGCCCTCCGCGCCGAGGTCGACCGCATTCACCTTTCGCCCGCAGTCCAGGGCTACATTCTCGCGCTCGTCCGCGGCACCCGTGCTCTGGCCGAAAAGGGCGGCTCCGGTAAACGCTACCTCAACTTCGGCGCCTCGCCCCGCGCCTCCCTCGCCCTCTACCAAGCCGGTCGTGCCCTCGCCTGGCTCCGCGGCCTCGACTACCTCTCCCCATCCCTCGTGCAGGATCTCGCCCCCGACGTCCTCCGACACCGCATCGGCCTCACCTACGAAGCCGAAGCCGAGGAAATCACCGCCGACAAAATCGTCGCCCAAGTCCTCGAGCGCACCCCCGTCCCCACGACCGCCTAATCGTTCTCGTTCCTCTTTCTCTTAATCGTTCTCCCCTTTCCCGTCCCGCCCCACGACCGCCTAAGCGTTCTCTTTCCTCTTAATCGTTCTCCCCGCAGCTCCCGCCCTCCCCTGTCCGCCCACCCTTTTGGCCTTCCTCTCACCAACTCCCGCTGCCTCCGCCACCGCGCCCACCTCGTCGCCGCTGGCCCTCCTGCGCCAACTCGAATGGCGCGTCCGCCACGCCGTGGAAAACGTACTCAGCGGCGAATACCGCTCGGCCTTTCGCGGCCGCGGCATGGAGTTCGACCAAGTCGTCAAATACGAGTTCGGCGACGACGTCCGCGATATCGATTGGAACGTCACCGCGCGCCTCGGCGAAGCCTACCGCAAGAAATTCGTCGAAGAGCGCGAGGTCACCGTGCTCGTCGTCTTCGAAGATTCCCCCTCACTTTCCTTCGGCTCTGGCGCCCAATCCAAACGCGAAGCCCTCCTCGAACTCGCCGGTCTCGTCATGCTGCTCGGCGCCGTCAACCGCGACCGCGTCGGCTTCGTCTATGCTGGCCCCGAGGGGAAAATCGTTCGCGAGCCCGTCCGCGGTCGCGGCCAGATCATGCACGCCGCCGCCTCGCTCCTCGCCCAGCCCGCGCCTGCGCCCACCGATCGCGCCGCGGAGATGCCGTGGCGTTTCCTCGCTCGCGCCGCCCCGAAACACAGCGTCCTGCTCTGGCTCAGCGATTTTCCCCCGCGCGCTGTGCCCGAGGGCTGGACCGTTCTCCAACGCCGCTACCAAACCATGGGCTTCCGCGTCGACGATCCGTGGGAGCGCGCGCTCCCCGACGGCGAATCGTTCGCCGCCTACGATCCCACGGCCGGCCGCCTCGTCACCCTCGACGGCAATTCCGCCGAACGCGCCGCGCATGCCACGTGGTGCCGCCAACGCGAGGACGCCTGGACGACGCTCTTCCCCGACGCCCTGAGCCGCCTCGTCGTCGGCACCGAACACAATCGTCTCGATGCCCTCGTGCGTTTCTTCCACGCCCGTATGAAAGCGGGCACCCGACGATGAGCCCGCACCGCCTCCTCCTTCCCGAAGCCGCGAGCGCCAGCGAGGGTTCCGCTCCCGTCTCCCGTAGCCGCGAGCGCCAGCGAGTGGTCCGTCCTCTCTCCCCCTCATGGGCCACCTAACCTTCCACGATCCGCTCTGGCTCCTCGCCCTCCTCGCGTTGCCCTTGATCAGCTGGCTGCGCGGTCGCCGCAGCGTCCCTGTCTTGCTCGTGCCCTTTGCCGCCGCCTGGCATCGCCCCTCCCTCGCCGCTCCCTCGCGCTGGCCCGTCGGCTTGGCGCTCACCGGCCTCGTCCTCGTCGTCGTCGCCCTCGCCCGCCCCCAGCGTGTCGAAGACAAACGCGAGGTGCGCTCCCAGGGCTACGATATCATGATCTCCGTAGACCTCTCCGGCTCCATGCTCGCGGAGGATTTCGAGAAAAACGGCGAACCCGTCAACCGCCTCCAGGCCATCAAGCCCATCATCCAAGCGTTTATCGAACAACGCCCCGCCGACCGCATCGGCATCGTCCTCTTCTCCGGTCGCGCCTACACCATGGCCCCGCTCACCTTCGACCACGACTGGTTGTCCCGTCAGCTCGAGCGCCTCAAACTCGGCATGCTGGAAAACGGGACCGCCATCGGCGACGGCCTCGGCGTTGCCCTCACCCGCCTCGAGCAAGCTAAACGCCAAGCCGGCGGCCAACGTCAGGGCGCCTTCGTCGTCCTCATGACCGATGGCGTGAACAACAGCGGCGCCATGACCCCCGAGCAAGCCACCGCCCTCGCCAAGGCACGCGGCATCCCCGTCTACACCATCGGTGCCGGCAAAGACGGCTACGTGCCCATGCCCGTCTTCGACGCCAACAACCGCCGCATCGGTCGTCGCATGGTACTGTCCGACCTCGACGAAGCCGCCCTCCGCATCATCTCCGAACAGACTGGCGGAAAATTCTTCCGCGCCTCCGATATCGATACCACTGAAGCCGCCTTCAAGGCCATCGACCGCGCGCAGAAAATCGAATTCCAGTCCAAGAGCTACCTCGTCACCACCGAACTCTTCTGGTGGCTCGCCGCCCCCGGCCTCGCCGCCCTCGCCCTCGCCGCTCTCGCCGCCCGCCCCATTTTGCGCAAGGAGGCCTTCGCATGAACACCCCACTCTCCCTCGTTAGCCCACTTCGAGAGCAGCGACGCACGCCCTACCGGCACCCGTATCCGCCGTCATCTGTTCCTACCTTGGTCCTTGGTCATTGGTCCTTGGTCCTTCCCTTCGTCCCATGACCTTCGCCACGCCCGAACTGCTCTGGCTCCTCCTCGCCCCCGTCGCGCTCCTCGTGTGGGAACTCACCCACCGCCGTCGCACCGCCAAGCTCACCCGCCCGAAAATCCTCCGCGCCGAAGCCGGTGCGAATTCCCTTAATCTTAAACTTTCCCCTTCAACGACCGCGCGTGCCTCACGCGTCCGTTTCTGGCTCTTTGCGGGCACGTCGCTCGCGGTTTTCGCCCTCGCCCGTCCACAATACGGTCGGCTCGAAGAACCCGTCTTCGACCAGTCCCGCGAAATCCTCCTCGCGATCGATCTCTCGCGTTCGATGCTGGCGCCCGACGTCAAACCCTCGCGCCTCGAACGCGCCAAGCTCCTCATCCAATCCCTCCTCGAAAAACTCGAGGGCGAGCGCGTCGGCCTCGTCGTCTTTGCCGGCACCGCCTTTCTCCAAAGCCCACTCAGCGCCGATTACGAAATTCTCCGCGAATTCCTCCCCGCCCTAGGTCCCGATTATCTCCCCCAAGGCGGCTCCAACTACGGCGCCCTCCTCGACGCCTCCCTCCAGGCCTTCAGCCACACCAACGCTGCCGACCGCTTCCTCATGATTCTCAGCGACGGCGAGGCCACCGACGACGATTGGAAAAAACGCACCGAAGAACTGAAAAAGAAAAACATCCGCGTCCTCGGCCTCGGCGTCGGCACGCTCGGTGGCGCCATGCTGCCCGACGGCACCGGCGGCTTCGTCAAAGACGAACGCGGCGCCGTCGTCCTCTCGAAACTCGAAACCGGCACACTCCAAGAACTCGCGGCCGCCACCGGCGGAGTTTACCGCGACGCCAGCGGCTGGCTCGACCTCGCCGGCCTCGTCAAAGAAACCGTCGAAGCGGGCCGCAAGGGACAGTTCCTCGAGAAGAACACCATCCGCCTCGCCGAACGTTTCCAGTGGCCCCTCGCACTCGGACTCTGGTGTCTCCTCGTGAGTTTCTACTCCGAATTCCCCGTCCGCCCACGCCCCCGCGACCTCAAGCTCACCCCTCACATCAAACCCCCGACGCCCTCCTCTGCCCCGCGCCCGCTCACCACCGCCTTGGTTTCACTCGCGTTCTGCTCCTTGGTCATCGGACCTTGGGCCTTGGGCATTAACCCCCCATCGCCCGCCACGCCCGCCACGCCTGCATCGCCCGCCACGCCCGCACCACCCGCGTCGTCCGAGGCCCTCGCCAAAATCATCGGTCGCGTCGCCGCCGCCGAATCCCGCACCGCCCGCGACTGGGCCGAACTCGGCCGCGAAACCGTCACGTGGGGCGGCCGCCTCCAATCCGAACAACAACCCATCCCCGAGGGCCCCGTCCGCGACGCCCTCGCCGCCGTCGACGCCGGCGCGAAACTCGACGCGAAAACCGCCGACTGGCCTAAGCTCCGCGAGGAACTCACCGCCCTCCTGAAAAAATCCGAGGAGCAAAAACAGGATCAACAAAAGCAGGACGACAAAGATAAACAGGACCAGAAGGACAAACAGGATCAAAAAGACCAGGATCAGAAAAATCAGGATCAGAAAAAGTCCGATAAACAGGACCCATCCAAAGACTCAAAAGACCCTCAGCAGGAAAAATCCGACGAACAAAAAAAGCAGGACCAACAACAGCAGGACAAAGACGACCAAGATAAGCAGGGCGAGTCCGCGTTCGGCGACATGAAGAAAAACGAACCGCCACCCCCGCCTCCGCCCGAAGACCCCGGCACCCAAAAAGTCGGCGGCACCCCCGAGAAAAAAGAATCCGAGCAACAGCCCGCCGACCCTTCCCTCGCGCTCCCGCTCCAAAAACTCGAACAGCTCCGCAATCAAGATTCTCCCGCCCATCTCTTTCAAATCATGGAGGGCGAAAAAAAGCCCGCCACGAAAACCAAGGGTAAGGATTGGTAACGCCCATGCGCCTCCCACTCGTTCTCATTCTCTTTCTCGTTCTCCGCTGCCTCCCTGTCGGCGCGCTGGCCCAAGCCGTCCGCTGGGAACCTTCCGACGCCGACCCCGCCGAACTGATTCTTATTTTCGAAAACTGCTCGCCCAATGGCGAACCCCGCCTCCCCGCCATCGAGGGCGTCCAGGCCGACCGCACCGGCCAAGGCACGCGCACGGAGTTCAATAATTTCCGCCGCACCGATTACGTGCAGCTGACCTACCGCCTCCGCACGCGCTCAAACACGCCCGTCACCATTCCCGCCTTCGACGTCAAAACCGACAAAGGCGATCTCCGCGTCCCCGCTTTCAAGACCGCCGGGGCCGCCCGCAATGCGTCCCTCGACTCCGCGGCCTCTTCGCAACTCGTCCCCGGCAACACCACCCTCTGGGCCGGCGAGGTCTTCCCGCTCCTCTACACACTCGACGTCAACCGCCGTAATTTCAGCCAGCTCGAAACCAACCCCGATTGGAGCGCCAGCCCCCTCGTCGCTGAAGACTGGTCTAAACCTGAACCCGGTGAGCGCGTCATCAACGGCGAAGCCAAACTCAACATCGTCTACCGCACCCGCGCCTACGCCAAGAGCCCCGGCCCCCTCGCGCTGAACCCCGTCACCCAAATCG
>CANIJN010000280.1 GCA_947467625.1 Opitutia bacterium
CCAGCGGAAGATGAGCCAACCGCTCGCGAGGTTGAGCAGCGCGATGCCCGTGAGCATCGCGGCGGTGAGCACGAGGGTCGGCAGGGCGGGGAGGGCGTTGAGGCTGGGCCAGATGGCGACAAGGGAGGCGCAGGCCCCGACGGCGAGGCCCCAGAGCACGAGCCGGCCGAATTCGGCGAAGACCATTTTTGCGAGCACGGCGCGCGGGAGCCCGATGGCGGTAAGCACGGCAAACTCGCCGCGACGTTCGCGGAGATTGCGCGCGACGACGATGGCGAGGCCGAGGCTGCCGAGCACGACGCCGAGCGCACCGAGGACGTTGAAGATCGCGATGTAGGTATTCTCGATTTGGTGGAAGGCCATGAGCACATCGCGGGTTAGTTCCACTTTTCCGCCGGCGTCCGTCGTCGCGTTCGTCAGGCGGTTGCGGAGGCCAACGATCGCGGTCAGATCTGCAGACTTCGCATCGAGGAGGAAGAGCGAGTAGCCGGCGCTGGAGGGAAATTTCTTCAGGAAAAGTGTTTCGTCGACGATCAGGCTCCCTTGGAAAATGGAGTCGGGCATCGCGCCGACGATCTGCACGTCGAACGCGCGGCCGTTTTCGTCGGTGTACGCGAGCACGTCGCCGACCTTACGCTTTAAGGCCCACATCATAGTGGTGGCATCGACGAGGGCGGGGATGGCGCCCGTCGCGGTGGGTGTGCGCAGGGAGGCCCAATCGGCGCTCGGCTTGACGGGAAACGCGCCACGGGCGGCGAGCTGCGCCGCGTCCACGGCGAGGAGGCGCGGCTGGAGAGTACTGTTGAGATTGAAACAGTTCACATTGTCGCCCGAGCCGACGCGCAGCGGGACGATCTCGCCGAGGTCGGCGGCGTGTTTTTCGAAAATCTCAAAGCCCTTCGCCTGACCGTCGCGCGGGTGATTTTGGGCGACGGTGGTTTCTACTTGGAGGGCGAAGCCCCCGGTGCCGCTGGGGCGCGCGAGCCATTCGGAGCCGACGTGTTTCCGAAACGAAGCGACGGAGAGCACCATGAAAACGGCGGTCGCGATCAGACCGACGACGGTGAGGTTTCGCGAACGGCGGGCCTTGAGGTTGAGGGTGCCGAGATACGCGGCGTCGAGGGGCGTGTCGCGGTGGATGGTGGATGGGCGCGCGAGCCAGGCCCGGCACAACGCGAGGCCGGTCGCGAGGAAGGCGAAACCGGCGAGATAAAATGCGCCCTGGGCGGGCAAGGCGCGGCCGGAAAGACCGAGGGCGACGACCCCAGCGAAGGCAGAGCTGGCGGCGAGGGCGAGCGAACGGCGGCGGATTTTTTCGGGAGCGACGGTGGCTTCGGTGTGCGCGGCGAGCCGGATCGAAAGCGTCGTGCGCGCTTGGCGACGCACGGCCAGCCAGATGGCGCCGAGCGAACACGTCACGAAAACGCCGATACCGATGGCGATGCTCGTCGGTTGCGCGGCGAACGCGAAGGTCGCCGCCCCGCCCGTGTCGGTCCAAATGGTTTCGAGGAACCGCAGAATGCCCTGCGTGTAGAGTGCGCCGAGGGGTAGGCCGAGGACTGCGGCGACGAGGAGCACCACGGTGCCCTCGGCCAGACGCCAGCGGAGGAGTTGGCGCGCGGGCAGACCGACGGCGCCGAGGAGGGCGTCCTCGCGGTTGCGCTGGAGCAGGCAGAGTTGAAACAACATCGCGACGAGTCCGAGCGCGGCGAGAATGAGAAAGAAACTCATGCCGAGGAAGAGCCCGCCGAAATCGACGGCGGATTTGGCGGCGTCCTGCGCGCTCGCGCGGACGTTGCGCAGGAGGAGCTGATTCATCTCGGGCCGGAGCGCGCCGAGGAGCGTGCGCTCGAGTTCGTCGGCGGCCTGCGCCGACGAATGGGGCAGGCGGAGGGCGGTGACGGTGCCCCAACGTGTGGCCCACATTTCGCGGCCGGCAGCGAGGGAGAAAAATGCTTTGGGGGCGCCGCGGTAATCGTCCCAGTATTTTTCGTCGTGCGGGCGGATGCGCTCGAGTTTCAACGGCAGGCCGGGGTCCCAATCGCTCTGGTGCTTGGCGTCGCTGATGCCGGGAAAGTCGGGCATCCACGCGCGGTCGGCGGCGAGACCCGCGAGCGGAATGATCGTGCGGACGCGAAACGTGGTGGGTTGTTCGATGAGCGTGTCGGCCGGGCCGACTTGGAAATAGGTGACGCGAACGTCGTCGCCCGCCTTCGCCTGCAAATCATCGGCGAGCCACTGATTAAGCACGATCTCGCGCGGGCCGAGGTCGGCGGGGAGAAATGGAGCGGCGGTGGCGTTCGTGGCAGTGGCGACGGAATAGGGAGTAGTGCGATCGCCGATACGCAGTTCGTTGACGAGGTAGGTGATGGCCGGTTGGGCGGCTGGTAACGTGCGCGTGACGGTCTCGACGATTTCCGGATCGAGGAAGATGCGTTCGGAGGCGAGTTCGAAGGCTGCCGGTTGCTCGCGCCACTTCAGGGTGAGCCCGTAGTCAAGGAGCCGCAGGACACGGCTCATTTGAAGTTGAAGTGCGGGCAGTGGAAGTTTGGCCGGAGTCTCGAGGAGAATCAGGTTGGCGCGCCCGGGGCGTTTGAACGCTTCCTGCAGCAATTCGATCGGGAGGAAAATGGTGGAGGCTGCCATTTGCGTGGCCTGAAGATTGAAACGGCCGAACGACGCATCGCCGACGATGGCGGCGACTGTGCAGCGGAGGGTTTCGAGTTTCGCCTCGGCACCGGCGATGGGGGCGTTGCCGGCGAGGACGCCGGGTTTTTGGAGGCGCACGACCACGGTGTCGCCGACGGTGACTTGGAGGCGGCGGGCGAGGGTGTCGTTGAGGGCGATTTCGGATTTCGCGGCAGCGAGGGTCGGAGTGAGGGCGTTGGGCCCCGGTGCGAACGACCAAAAGGCGGGGGTCACGCCGACGAGTTGAACCTGGTTGATGGAGCTGCGGGTGGTGGGATTGGTCGCGGTGCCGCGGGCGATGAGCGCGGGCGCGGTTGGGGCGCTGGCGGCGGTGGCGAGATCGTCGGCGAGGGCTTGGCGGAAAAAGCGGTCACCGGAGGCGAGGACGTGGGTGGTGCGGCCGATGCGTTGTTCGCCGATGCGCCGGAGTGACGCGGCGACGGAATCGCCGGCGAAGAGCGCGCCGAGTAAAACGGTGGCGCCGAGGACGGCGCCGGCGAGCACACCGAGATAGGCGGCGCGATAGTGCGCGACACTGCGGAGGACGTAGTGAAACGCGTTCATGGTGGCGACGAGTCGTGGGGAATCAGGCTACGAGCCGGCCGGCTGCGAGGCGGTAGGTTTTTTGCATCCGCTGCGCGAGGGCGGGATTGTGGGTCACGACGACGAGTGCGGCCCGGGCGCCGGCGTGGGTGCTCAGGAGCAAGTCGGCGATGCGTTCGCCGGTGGCGGGGTCGAGGGAGCCCGTGGGTTCGTCGGCGAGAATGATTTTGGGTTGGTTAATGAGCGCGCGGGCGATGGCGGCGCGGAGTTGTTCGCCGCCGGAAAGCTGCCACGGCAGGTGCGTCATCCGATCACGCAGGCCGACCTGTTCGAGCAGGGCTTCGGCCCGGGCGCGGGTGGTGGAGGCGGCTTCTGTCCACGCGCCGGCAAGACGGGGCACCAACACATTTTCTAGGACGGAGCACTGCGGCAGGAGGTAGTGCAGTTGGAAAATGAAACCGATCGAGCGGCTGCGGAAACGGGCGGCGGCGGCGGGGTCGAGTCCACCGAGGGCGACGCCGTCAATGGTGACGGTGCCGGACGTCGGTTGATCGAGGGCGCCGAGGAGGTTGAGGAGCGTGGTTTTGCCGCTGCCGGAGGGGCCGGTGATGGCGACGGTCTCGCCGGTGGCGACGGTGAGGTCGAGCTCGCGCAGAACGCCGACGGGGCCGGCGGAGCTCTCGTAGATTTTGGATACGCGGGACAGAGAAATCATGGGAGCGGGCAAGGGCAGGTGAGTTTAACCACGGCTGGAAACCGATAAACACTCAGGGAGAAAGGCTCACTTGCCGTTCTGTAACTTCGGTGCGAATCCGGGTGCAGGCGGGGCCGTCCGTGGTGGATCATGCTGGTTTGATTCAGCTGAGGATTTTCCAGCGGCGGGCTTTAAATTCGTGCGTGGGCAACGTGCCGGCAGGCACGCGCTCAAGTTCGATCCGGATCTGAAAGGCACTGCGGAGACGACGCGCGAATTCTTCGGAGGGATCAGCCGCCCCGGCGAGCGGCTCGAAGCGGATGCGCACCTCGGGCAAAGCGGCGCGGCGATCGATCTCGACCTGATACTCGCGGATACCGCCGAGGGCGCAGACGACGGCGTCGACGGCCGCGGGATAAAGGTTCACGCCGCGCACGATCACCATGTCGTCGGCGCGGCCGAGAATGCCGCCGGCGAGTGCAAAACGACCGGGGTCGTCACCGGGTTGGAGGACAGGTTGCACGAGGTCGCCGGTGCGGTAGCGCAGCAACGGACAGGCCTCGCGGCCGAGCGTGGTCAAAATGAGTTCACCGCTCTCTCCGGCGGCGGCGGGTTGGAGGGTGCCAGGGCGTAGCACCTCGCAGAAATAGCGATCGTGCATGACCTGCATGAGTGCCGGTTGATCGGGAGAACCGTGGGAGA
Organism: Opitutia bacterium; assembly: GCA_947467625.1. Lineage (GTDB taxonomy): Bacteria > Verrucomicrobiota > Verrucomicrobiia > Opitutales > Opitutaceae > GAS368. The sequence continues at coordinate 4,628 of CANIJN010000280.1, forward strand.
CCGGGCCGACTTCGGTCATGCCGTAGTGATCGACCACCGCCGCGCCGGGCCAGCCCTGCGCGATGCGGGCGCGAACCTCCGGGACGCTGCCACCGGGTTCACCGGCCACCATCACGCGCTCGACGCCCGAGTGCGTGAGGTCGATGCCTTCCTGCCGCGCCACGTCGATGAGCCGCAGCGCATAGGTAGGCGTGCAGCAGAGAATGCGCGGCCGTTGGGCGATCAGAAAACGCAGCCGCTCGCCGCTGCTCATACCGCCGGCAGGGATGGTGCGGAGACCGAGTTGTTGAGCGGAATCAAACGCGGTCCAGAAACCGAGAAATGGTCCAAACGAAAAGGCGAAGAACACGGCGTCGCCCGCGCGCGCGCCGGCACTGCGCCAAATCGTTTTCCAGTTTTCGAGGAGCCATTGCCAGCTCTCGGTGTTGTCGAGCCAGATGATGGGGCGGCCGCTGGTGCCGCTCGTCTGGTGGAAACGCGTGTAGGTCTCAGGCGGAAAGGTGAGCGTCGTGCCGTAAGGCGGATGGGCGAGTTGGTCGCGGGCGAGCTCGTCCTTGGTCGTGAACGGCATACGCGCGGAAAATTCCGCGAGAGACGAAAAGCCGGCGAGCCCGTGGGCAGCGGCGAGCCGCGGCTGGTAGAAGCGATTGGTCGGGCCGATCGCGGTGATGAGGCGGTTGAGCGCGGCCAGTTGCTGTTGCGCGAGCGCCACGTGGGGGATCAGTGCTGACCGGCGGCGAGCGGGACGGTTTTCACCATGGCGGCTTTCGGGGCGGGCGCGGGCTTGTAAAGGCTGACGAGGCAGCCACCCGCTGCGGCCAGCAAAATGCCGGCGTAGAACTGCCAGGCGATGGCGCCGAAGCCGCCCTTGGGTGGATGCATGAGAGTGGCGGCGATGGCATTCACGATGGGCGCGGCGGCGAAGACGATAGCCATGACGACGGTGGGCGTGCCCTTGGCGCCGAAGGCGAGGAGGATACCGAAGGCGCCGATGGCGCCGAGCGTGCCGGCGAAAAGCGACAGCCAAATTCCTTTGGCGGGGAAATTGAAGTCGGAGCCGTTGACCTTAAGCACGAGCAGCGGTGCGAGGACGGCGATGATGAAGTAAGCGATGCCCACAAAAAGGAACGCCTTGTAGCGGCCATTGATAGGATCGCCCATGGCCATTTGGCCGCTGTGGAGATAGACGCCGTAGAGGCCCCAAGTTGCGACGGTAAGGAGAGCGTAGATTAGCCAGTTCATGTTTTTTTGGTGATGTGTGCGTGAGCGGAAAGTGCGGAGTGCGGGATTTTTTTAACTACGGATTTTTCGGATAAACACGGATAAAACGCGTCGGCAATGTTGCGAGTTTTATGCGGCTAGGCCGGATAGAAAAATCAGACGGGCGTCACGAGGGCTTCGAGCTTGGCGCGGAGATCGGGAGGGATCGGGGCTTTGCGGATCTCGTGCGTCGACGTGTCGAGGGCCACGTGGACGATGGTGAGCGAGCCCTGGGCGATGAGCGTATGCTTCGCTTCCCCCTCGGCGAGAATCCAAAACGAATAGCGCAGGCTGCTGGTGCGGACCTCTTCGACGCGGAGGCAAATCGCCAAGGTCTGCTCGAAGCGGGCGGGGCGGTGGTATTTGCAGGTGACGTCGAGGCGGGGCCAGCCCGTGTGGGCCGAGCCGGTGGCGGTGTGAATCCGGAATCCGAGGGAACGGAAAAATGCGTGTTCGGCGCTTTCGACGAAGCGA
>CANIJN010000281.1 GCA_947467625.1 Opitutia bacterium
AACCTACAATCGCGAATGGCGCCTCGAGAAACTCCGTTACAAGAGCCCTATCGAAGCCCGCCGCGATTTCCTCTCCTCTAACCTTTTAGCCGCCTGATTAAACTTTGTCTTGTGTCCAGGAAACCGGTGCCGACACAGCTGGCACAGCGACTGACCGCGCCCGTGTCCGTGTTTACGGGCCACGCGGGCAATATAAATCTCCCAAAAGATGCAGACTTTTATTTGCCGGTTAGCCGCGAGCGCCAGCGAGTGATGATGCGTCCACTGAGTATTTCGCGTCGTGATGACGAAGGACCGGCCTCGGGCTGCCGCTCGTGCCTGCAGGATGCCGCCCCGAAACGATGCCCGCGTTATAAGTTCAGTAATTGCCGTGCGAGAAACGCCGACTGCAAAGCGGCAAGGTCTTTGAGGCCTTTTTGAGAGAGAGCGAGGAGGGATTGCAGTTGGTCGCCTGAGAACGTGGTTTCCTCGCCACTGCTCTGCACTTCCACGAATTGCCCGCGGCCAGTCATCACGATGTTCGCATCCACTTCGGCGTCTTTGTCCTCGATGTAGTTGAGGTCGAGGAGGGCTTGGCCTTTGTAAATGCCCGCGCTGATCGCGGCGACGGAATCGGCGAGGGGGTTTTCCTGAATGCGGCGTGCGTCGAGGAGTTTTTGGACAGCGAGTCGAGCGGCCAAATAGGCCCCGGTGATCGCAGCGGTGCGCGTGCCACCGTCGGCCTGGAGCACATCGCAGTCGAGCCAGAGGGTGTTTTGACCGAGTTTTTGGAGGTCGATTACGGCGCGAAGGGAGCGCCCGATCAGGCGTTGAATCTCGATGTTGCGGCCATCGGCTTTACCTTTGGAAATCTCGCGTGGTTTGCGGTCGAGCGTCGAGTAGGGGAGCATCGAATATTCCGCCGTGAGCCAGCCACCGGGAACGCGTTGCTGTTTCATCCACGTAGGGACGTTGGGCTCAATCGTCGCGGCGCAAATGACGCGGGTGAGGCCGAACGAAACGAGCACGGAACCGGTGGCGTGGGGCGCGATGTTGGCCTCAAACGAAATCGGACGCAGTTGGTCCGGCTTGCGGCCGTCGTGGCGAGGAGCAGGTGAAGACATAGGTCCGACGCTAGTGGCGGTGACGAGGGCGTCACGGGAAAACTTTGGACAGACGGCCGAGGGACGCCTCTCCGCGTGCGGTTCTCGAACGTAGTCGAGGCTAACGGATGGGAGCCTTCCAAGTGTCCGCTTGCGGCAAGTGCAGCGGCGCTTGGGAAACTGCTATCCCGTCAATCAGGCACGCGATCGAAGCTTGCAGGTGTGCCCAGCGGTGGACGGGCAAGGCGGGCAGCGCCAACAAGCTGGCGGCCTACTCGGCGGTGTGGTCCGCGGGGGGAGGAACGGCACGTTCGACCGGTCTCATTTTGGTGGCCGGGAGTTGATTCGCCTGCGCGCTCATGAAACTGATGAGGCGATCATTAAAGGTCTTGGCGGGATCGTGGCCCATTTGTTTGAGGGCGAGGGTGAGGGCGGCGACTTCGACGAGGCGGGCGATGTCGCGGCCCGGGCGCACGAAAAGTTCGATGTGCGGCAGGCGCATGCCGAGGACTTCATAGTAATTTTCTTCCAAGCCGGTGCGCTCCTCAATCGCCTCCGGGGTCCACTCCCGCAGGGAGACGACCATATCGATGCGTTTCTCCATACGGACGCATTTGACGCCGAACATTTCGCCAACGTTGATGATGCCGATCCCTCGACACTCCATGTAACCGCGGTTGAGTGGGCGGGACGACGCCATGAGTTCGCGTTCGTTGAGGAGTTTGGTGACGGTGAGATCATCGGCCACGAGCGAATGGCCCCGTTCGATGAGGGCGAGGGCGCACTCGGATTTGCCGATGCCGGAATCGCCGCGGAGCATCACGCCGACGCCCTTGATATCGAGGGTCGTGGCGTGTTCGGTGCCGCTGGGAGCGAACTCATTGTCGATACAGATCGTGGCGAGATTCACAAAATTCATTGTGATCATCGGTGTCCGGAAAAGGGGCAGGCGCATCTCGGTCGCTACGGCGAGCAGCGGATGGGTGGGGATGTAGTTACGTGTCAGCACGAGACATGGAATGCCGCGTTTCACCATCCCTTCGAAAATCCTAACCTGCTGGCGCTGAGAGAGCGTCTTCAGGTAGGTCATCTCGGCAGCACCGAGCACTTGGATACGGCGGTGAGCGAAGTATTTAAAAAAACCAGTCAAGGCGAGGGCTGGGCGGTTGATGCTGCCCTCGTGGATGAGGCGGTGCAGGCCGGCGCTGCCGGTGACCGATTCCAGCAGGAGCTTCTTACGATAGGTTTCGAAGAAATGCGAGACGGTGATGCCGTGAATGGCTTTTTGCATGGAGGTAAGGGTGCGCTGAGGGCGGAGAGGCTCAACCCCGAGGAGAGTAACTGAGCCCACGATTGGCGCTCAGCCCTGAGCGCTCAACGCTCAACTTTCGGGTTTCACAGATTGAAATTTTCGCCGAGGTAAAATTTCCTGGCTTGCTCGTCTTGGATGAGGAAATCGCCGGTGCCTTCACTGAGGACTTTGCCCTGATGTAGCAGATAGGCCCGGTCAACGATGCGGAGAGTTTCGCGGACGTTGTGGTCCGTGACGACGATGCCAATGCCGCGGGACTTGAGTTGGAGAATGATTTTTTGCACCTCGGCGACCGAGATCGGATCGATGGCCGCGAAGGGCTCGTCCATGAGGAGGAATTTGGGGCGCGTGACCAGGGCGCGGGCGATTTCGAGCCGGCGGCGTTCGCCCCCAGAGAGCGTATAGGCTTTCTGTTTGGCAACGTGTGTGAGAGACAACTCGGTGAGGTGTTCCTCGATGCGGGAGGCACGTGCGCGGCGGGGGACGCCGGCGACTTCGACGATGGCGCGGATATTCTCTTCGACCGTGAGCTTTCGGAAGACCGACGCTTCCTGGGGGAGATAGCCGATCCCGTGGCGCGCTCGCTCGTGCATTCGTAGCGAAGTGATGTCGATGCCGTCGAGGGCGACGCGACCGGAGGAGGCTGGGATGAGGCCGACGATCATGTAAAACGTCGTGGTCTTACCGGCGCCGTTGGGGCCGAGGAGTCCGACGACTTCGCCGGCGCGGAAGTGAACACTGACACCAGCAACGACGGTGCGCGCGCCGAACGATTTGACCAGACCCTCGGTCTTGATTTCCGAGGTGGTTGAGACGGTGTTGCTCATTGCGGGGAAGCGGGCTTGGGCGCGATCGGCACGGTAACGGAGCCGGACGCCGGACTGGAGGAAGGATCTGGGCTCGGCGATTTGAGTTCAGGGGCGGCGGGAGTCGGTGCCTTGGATTTGTCTTTGCCGGGGCCAAGATCGCGCAAGGGAGGGAGAACGAAACGCGGACTCTTAATGACGGCGCGTTGCTGACCGCGTTCGAGAATCATTTCAGGTCCGCTGCCGGCGTAGCGGCCATCCTTGCTGCGGACCGTAGCGGGATTGCCGGAGAGGATGACTTTATCTTCGCCGGGGAGAACTTCGGCGCGATCGCACACGGCCTCGCGGTCATTTTGTACGAGGCGGACGTGACCGGTGGCGATGAGGGATTTAAAATTCTCTTGTTTTCCGAGGGTCGCTTTCGGATCGCCGCTGCGCTTGGCGACGACGACGAGACGGTCGCAGCTCAGCCGGAGATTCGTGCCGACGACGACGACTTGATCTTGAAACGTAAATACGGTTTCGGTGGCGGTGCTGATCATTTCGGCCGGGCCCGCGCTGGTGATTTCCGTGGGAATCGGCGCGATCAGAGGTTGGGGCGGAGTGGCGGTTGCCGCCGGTGATGGAATCGCCTGGCAGCAGGCTCCTGCAACACAGAGCAGACGGAGGAGGGTGCGGGCGGACTTCATTTCAAGATGTCGTTTAATTCGGCGCGGAAAACGACGCGCACGTTGCGGTCGAGCGAGATTTTTTTGCCGGGATGGTCGTAGGTCCAGCCCTCGCCGGTGACCTCGACATCGTCGCGGATGAGACGGACGGATTTCTCGCCGGTGGCGCGCTTTTCTTTCGGGAGAAAAATAGCGGCTGGACTGAGGAGGATCGTCTCGACGTGAGCGGCGGCGTCGCCGGAGAAGACGGTAATGCTGAGGTCGGTCACGTCGATGCGCGCAGGGCTGACCGGGCGTACCTCAGAGCCGCGGAGCGTCATGGTGCGGAAGCCGTCTTTCGCCGTGAAGAGCGGCAGAACCCAGTTTTTCGCGGGAACGGCTACGGGGGCGGAAGCGGCTGGCGTAGTGGGGGAGGGCGCCGAATGCGGAGCCTGCGCTCGGCTCACGAGGACGGCGCCACTCAAGGCGGTGAGCGTCGTAAAGAGTGCGAGTGACGATTTTGAGCGATTCACGGGGAGGTGCGCGAGACCCGGGCGGCGAGGATGTGTTCGCAGATTTCGCGCACGGCGCCGAGGCCGGCGGGGCGGGTAGGCACGAGGTCAGCGGCGGCGAGGGCGGCTGGCATGGAACCGGTGGGGGCGGCGCCGATGCCGGCCCAAGCAATGGCCGGCGCATCAATGTCGTCGTCGCCCATGTAGACGCATTGGGCGGCGGTGAGGCCGAGGGTGGTGGCGAGCTCTTGGAGAGCGGAGAGTTTGTCGATGCGGCCTTGGATGAGGTGCGGGACTTTGAGTTCGGTCGCGCGGGCGGTGGTGGCACCGGAGGCTCGGCCGCTGATCCACGCGACGATGACGCCGGCTTTGTTCAGGCGAACGAGCCCCATGCCATCGAGGATGGAGAACGATTTGGTCTCGGTGCCGTCCGAGGAAATGTGCACGGTGCCGTCGGTGAGCACGCCGTCGACGTCCATGGCGAAGAGGCGAATGGCGGACCAGCGAGTCGGGCTGATAGTGGCGGCAGCGAGCATGGAGGATTTTCAGTTGCGACGAGATGACTGCGGCAGGCGAGGGGGCAACAGCACCACTGGTAAAGTCACCCCATCCATTCCGTGATGTGTTCGATGATTTTTTCCTGCGTCGGGCGGAAGGCCTGTTCGAGCTCGGGTGCGAAGGGGACGGGGAGGTCGAGCGAGGTGATGCGCAGCGGAGCGGCCTGGAGGGAGGAAAAATGTTTTTCCGTGAGACGGGCGACCAGTTCGGCGCCGAAGCCGTGGGTGCGGCGGCCTTCGTGCAGGACGATAAGGCGTCCCGTGCGGGCGAGGGAACGTTCGATGGCGTCGAGTTTCAACGGCGAGAGCGCGCGGAGATCGAAGAGGTCGAAGGATTTTTCATATTCGGCGGAGAAATAATCGGAGGCTGCCTCGGCGAGGTGTACCATTTCACCATAGGTCACGAAGGTTGCGAAGTCGCCGGTACGGAGCTGCCGGGGCGTCCAGACGGCGCTGTAGTGGGCGTCCCACGTTACAATAGATTTACCGCGACGATAGAGGGCCTTGTGTTCGAAAAGGAGGACGGGGTTGTTGTCCTCGTAGGCGGCGAGGAGGGCGTTGAACGCATCTTGCGCCGTGCTCGGGTAGAGGGCCTTGAGGCCGGGCATCGACAGCAGAAATGAGTCGAGTTCTTGCGAATGGAACGAGCCGAAAGTGAGGCCACCGCCGGTTGGCAGGCGGAAGACGATGGGGACGGCGGCACCGGAACGAAAGTGGTAGGTGGCGGCGTTGAGCGTGATCTGCGTCGCGGCCTCGGTGACGAAATCGGCGAATTGGAATTCTTCGATGGGGCGGTGGCCGTTGAGTGCGAGGCCGACTGCGTAGCCCGTGCAGGCACTTTCGGCGAGGGGGGTATTGAAGACGCGCGGGCGGCCGAAGTCAGCGAGGAGTCCGTCAGTCACTTTGAAGGCGCCGCCGTAGGTCGCAATGTCCTGGCCGAGGACGAGCGACTCGGGGCGCTCGGTGAGGATTTTCCGGTGCGCGGCGTTAAGGGCTTGGGCGAGGTTGAGTTGAGCGTTGAGCGAAGCGGGTTGAGCGCGGTCGGAGCCGAGCGACGGGACCCACGGGAGGGGCGGGGAAGGCGGCGCGAAGAGGTCGGCCTCCATGGCGGCGACGTCGCCGATGGGACGTGGCGTGGCGAGTGAGGTTTTCACGCAGGCTTCGAGGAATTCGGAAAGTTCCGCGTCGACAGCGTCGAGTCCAGCGGCACCTAGCGTGGCGGCGAGTTGCGCGCGGAATTTCGGCAAGGGATCTCGCGCGAAAAACCCGACGGACTCGCCGGACTTCAAATAGTCGCCCGTATCATACGCAGCATGACCGCGGAGTCGGAGGGTGTGGGCCTCGATGAGCATCGGCCGCGAGGTGGCGCGGATTTTCTCGATGGCGGCGGCGAACGCGCGGGTCGT
>CANIJN010000282.1 GCA_947467625.1 Opitutia bacterium
CGCCAGCGCGACGCCGAGTTGTAGCAGTCCCGCCGACAGCAAGATCACATAGCGCGCGACGATGGTGCTCAGCACGACGCTCCACGTCGGCACCGGTGCGAGCCGGTAGCGCCGCCACACCCCGCGTTCGCGCTCGCTCACCAACGTCGAGGGCAACCCGAAGCACGCCCCGCCGAGTACGCTCACCGTCAGGAGCTCGCCCATATGGCGCAGCAGTGGCACCTTGTCGTAGCGATACAGCACCCAAAACGCCGCGAGGAAAATCAGCGGAAACAGATAGCCGTAAAGCAGCGCCATCTTGTTTCGAAAATGCAGCCGAAGCGAAATCCTGACGTGTTCGGTAAACGCGTTCATCGTGGCGATCCTCTCGAACCCGCCGAGGCCTTGGGCGCTACCGACGCCTGCTCCGCACCGGGGGACGTGACGCCGTCGGCGCGTTTCGTCAGCCCGACAAACACATCCTCCAAAGACGCCTTTTTCACCTGCAGCTCTACCAACTCCACGCGCTGCTCCGCGAGCAATGCCGCGAGCGCGGCGAGCGTCTCCGTCGGCCGCTCCGTACGAAATCGCGCCGTCGCCCCGTCACACCGCAATTCGTTTACTCCGGGCACGCGCGCCAACCGCTCCGCACCGACCGCCGGAATCGTGACCAAGGTCACGCTCTGCGACGCGCTCGATCGCGCGATCAGCTCGTGCGGCGCGCCCGTGGCGATCACGCGCCCGTGGTCGATGATCGCGATGCGGTCGCAAAGTTGTTCGGCCTCGTCGAGGTAGTGGGTCGTGAGCAGCACGGTGTGGCCGTCCCGCTTCATCTGCAAAATCTCCGCGTGCAACTCGCGCCGCGCCTGCGGATCGAGTCCGGTGGTCGGTTCGTCGAGCAGCACCAGTTCCGGGGTGTTCACAAATGCCAACGCCAATGCGAGGCGCTGCCGTTGTCCACCCGACAGGGTATCGAAACGCGCGTCCGCCTTTTCCGTGAGGGCAAACCGCGCCAAAAGCGCCGCGGGCTCCGCGTGCTCCCGGTAAAAGGACCCGAATAATTTCAGCGCCTCGCGCGGCGTGATCTTGTCCTGCAACGCCGTGCTTTGCAGGGCCACGCCGATCCTTTGCTTCACTTCCTGCGGATGTTTCCGCGCATCGAGACCGCATACCTTGAGCTCCCCGGCGTCCGCCTCCCGCAGCCCCACGAGACATTCTAGGGTCGTCGTCTTGCCCGCGCCATTCGGCCCGAGCAGGCCGAAGATCTCGCCAGCCTCGATTTCAAAACTCACCCCGCGCACCGCCTCCACTCCGCCGTAGCGTTTCGAGAGGTTGCGGACGATGACTTTGGCGGGCATAGCTCGCTACAGAACGGACTAAGGCACGCGTGAACAAGCCGTTTCATCGCCTCGTGCGTTTGCCCCGCAGGCGGCTCCCGCGGTCCGCGCCCGCCCTGGCCGCGAGCGCACATGGCCCGCAACCCTCGGCGCGCTCGCACGTCTTCCCGCCCGCACTGCCGCGCGCATTCCGGCGCAACGTCACCACGACTGTGGAGTTGAAAGCGTCGGTCCGTCCCCTATGTTCATCTCCTCTTGTTAATTTCCATGAACCTCCGCCCCCTCGCCGCCTGCCTCTCCCTCGCCGCTTGTGCGTTCACCGCGCACGCCGCCGAAAACGAACTCACCGCCGCCGAAAAAAAGGCCGGCTGGACGCTCCTCTTCGACGGCAAGACCCTCGATGGCTGGCGCCCCTACAACAAAAAACCCGCCGGTGGTTGGGAGGTCGTCGACGGCACGCTCCACGCTATCGCCAAGGTCAAGGGCGTGGAACTCATCACCGAGAAAAAATACAACAACTTCGAGTTTTCCTGGGAATGGAAACTCCCCGAAGCCGGCAACAACGGGGTGAAATACTTCGTCACTGAAGCCCGACCCGGCGCCCCAGGCCACGAATACCAGATGATCGACGACGCCCGCCACCCCGACGGCAAGATCGGCCCGCATCGCCAGACCGCCGCCTTCTACGACGTGATCCCTGCTGCCGATCGTCCGACCAAACCTGTAGGTGAATGGAACGCGTCGCGCATTACCGTCAAAGGTAACCGAGTTGAACACTGGCTCAACGGGAAAAACGTCCTTAGCTACGAGCTCGGCAGCGACGCCGTCAAAGCTGGCCTCGCCAAGAGCAAATTCGCTAAATACCCGGACTTCGGCACTAAGATCGACGGCCACATCATGCTGACCTACCATCAGGACAACTGCTGGTATCGGAACATCAAAATCCGCGAGCTGAAGTAAGGTTTCTCGCGCGCTTTTTCGCTGAGTCCCGCGCGTCCGCTGGACTTCTCCGCGCTGCTGATCGGATAGGCCGAATCGTGCCCGTTCGTCGCCGCCCCTGACTGAATTGTCAGGCTTCCCGCCTCGCATTCGCAGCCGAGACCGCGCGGGTTTGTGACGCCCCCCGCGTCATGAATCCCCTTCTCGCTTCCCTTGGTAATCTGCAGGCTGCTCGCCGCGCCGAACGACGCGCGCTTCGCGCGGTCCACCTCGGACAAGACTCGGCGTTCCGGGGCAAACGTGCCGAGTTTACCGTTTCCCGAGCCGACCGTTCACGAAAAAAATCGGCCCAGTCAGGTGTGCGTGCGGCCCGTTTTGGGGTGCGATGTTTCGCCGCATGACCGCCCTGGCTCCCGGACATTCCTCTCGTTGGCGTGCGCGCTGGTCGGTGGTGGCGGCGGTGGTTGCTCTGTTGGTCTTCTACGTCGGCATGGCACTGTCTGCCTCGTGGCAAAAGGGGATGTCCTTTGACGAGGGCCTGCAGATCGCCACCGGCTACAATATTTGGCTCCGCAACGATCTTCGCATCGAGGCGTCCAACGGCGATCTGGTGAAACGCTGGGCGACGTTGCCCCTGTTGCTTTCAAAACCAGCGTTCCCTCCCGTCACGGACGCCGATTGGCGCGCTGGCAGGGCCTACCGGCTGGCGTTCACGTTTTTCTTCGAGCAGGGCAACGATCCGCGCGACCTGCTGCGCCAGTGCCGTGCCATGGTTCTGGTGTTCGGCGTCGCCACCGGCCTCCTGGTGTTTTTTTGGTCGCGGGATTTGTTCGGTAATCGGGGAGGGCTGATTTCGCTCACGCTGTTCGTCTCGAGCTCCAGCATGCTGGTCTTCGGGGCGATGGTCTCGACTGAGATGACGGTGTGTTGCGCCCTGCTGGGTTCGGTCTGGTGCCTCTGGCGGTTGCTCCACTGCGTCACTTGGGGGCGGGTGCTGGGCAGTTTGGTTTTTCTCGGCCTGCTGCTGTTGTCCAAGCTTTCCTGGGTGCTGATCCTTCCGCTCACCGCTGTCTTGGTCGCGGTGAAACTCGCCGGTGGTCGACCGTTGGAGTGGCGTCTGGGCTCACCCCGGTGGTTCCGTTCGAGGTCGGCCCAAGCCGGTATTTTTACGGGTCTCTTCGTCCTGCACGGATTATTTGGCTGGGGTGCCGTCTGGGCGCATTACGATTTTCGCTATCTGGCCAGTCCCCATCCCGCCGATCCTGAGATTGCTCTCCTGTCCCACCGCCACGATCCCATCGATCCGACGGTGGTGAAATTCTTCGCGTGGTCGCGCCAGACGCATTTTCTCCCAGAGGCCTACCTGCACGGAACGGAGTGGATCCTCGGCTCCAACGAGCGCCAGGCCGCCTTCATGGGCGGCCAATGGAGGTTTGGCGGCTGGCGCACGTTTTTTCCTTACGCGATGTGGGTGAAGACCCATCCCGCATTCATTCTGCTGCTCCTGTTTTCTCTCGTCGGGTGGTGGGGTCTCCGTCGGGTGCCACCGGGCGCGCCGGCCTCGGCCCACGCTTTGCCCGGCCCGAGCGTGGAACCCCTCTGCTATCGAGCGGTGCCCTTGTTTGCTCTGGTCGCGATCTATTTTGCCGTCGCGATCAACTGGGATCTCAACATCGGGTTTCGCCATGTGTTGCCGCTTTACCCGGCCGCCTACGTGCTGGCCGGGGCCCTCGCCAAGGTGTGGTCCCAGCGCGGTCAGTTCGCCCAGTCTGGGACCGCATTGCTCCTTGCTTGGCACGTTTCCGGACCGATCGCGATTTACCCGCACTACCTCACTTATTTTTCTCCGGTGGTCGGCGGGCCGGTGCAGGGCTACCGGCACCTCGTGGACAGTTCGCTCGACTGGGGGATGGATTTGCCGGGGCTCAAGCGCTGGCTCGACGTGAATAATCCCGGGGACCGTTCGCCATTTTTCTTCGCGTATTTTGGAGTGGAGAGTCCGGACTACTACAAAATCAAATCGCGCCGGCTGCCCGGCGAGCCGGATTGGCGTGTCGTGGACGCCTTTCCGCTTTCACCTGGTATCTACGCGATCAGCGCGACGTTGCTGCAGGGCGTTGCCTCGCCCGTGGTGGGGTCGTGGAGTAAGCTTGCTGAAGCGGACTATCAACACTCGTGGAAGAACGTTGAGATCTACTCGCAAACGGCGGCTCACCCGCGCCGCCGTGCCGCCCTGTTGAAGCAACATCCGCTGTCGTTCTGGGAAGCGGAGTATCGCACCTACGAAAAACTGCGATTCTGCCGCCTCTGTGCGTGGCTGCGCCACCAGCCCCGCCCCGACGATAGTGTTGGCCATTCCATTCTGCTGTGGCGCCTCGACGCCGCCCAACTCGCGGCGGCGCTCATCGGCCCGCCGGTCGAACTCGCCGACGCGCTCCTTCGCCGTTGATCCGCCGACCGGCGCGATGTTCGCCTCCTCGATGCCCTGCCTGACAGAATTGTAAGGTGAGCCACCTTGTCGGGTCGTGCCGGCCGCGCGAACCTCGCCGGTCAGTTCACCCTTCTGTCTCCATCCGGAGACCGTTATGCCGCTTCCTGCTCTTCACTCTCTGCACTTGGGGGCCACTACGATGCTCGTGTTCGTGGTGATCGCCCTGCTCTTCCTCGCCCTCCAAGGCACTGTGCTCCGCCGTGTCGTCAGAGCCATCCTCTCGTCCGCACCCGCTCAACCGGTTCGAAAAGCCCCTCCAACTGGCCAAGCTGTTCGGTCCGCTCCAGCGACTGTCTTCGGTATGGCACCGGCGGCTGCGGAACTCGAGGACCCCGCGCCCGCTCCCTCGTTGCCACCTCCTCCCTGAACCACGCACCGCATGCGCATCGAAGTCCCCCGCGAATTTGAACGCCTCGGCGCGGTCCGTATCTACGGCCTGCAAAATTCCGGCTGAGGCCCTCTACGGCGTGCAACGCGAGATGGCCATTGTGGTGCCGGTCAAGAGCGAGCGCCTCAAACTCATCGAAGGCGTCCTCGTCGGCATCCCCAATTCCTGCCTCGTCATCGTCGTCTCCAACAGCCCCCGCGAGCCCATCGACCGCTTCTTCCTCGAACAGGAATCGATCGCCAATTTCTGCCGCTTCACCCGCAAACAAGTGCTCATCGTGCACCAGCGCGATCCCGTCATCGGCGCCGCGTTTGCCGCGGCCGGTTACCCCGACCTCCTCGACGACACCGGCTGCGTGCGCCCCGGCAAGGCCGAGGGCATGATGATCGGCACCCTCCTCGCGCGCATGATGGGCAAGCGCACCGTCGGGTTTGTCGACAGCGACAATTACTTCCCAGGTGCGGTCAACGAATACATCCGCGAATACGCCGCCGGCTTCCTCATCAACGGCGGCGACCACACCCTCGTCCGGATCTCCTGGCACTCGAAACCCAAGATCGTCGAACAATCCCTCTATTTTGCGAAGTGGGGCCGCAGCTCCCGCCACTGCAACCGCGCCCTCAATCGCCTCCTCAGCCACCACACCGGCTTCGAGACCGATATCGTCAAAACCGGCAACGCCGGCGAACACGCGCTCACCCTCGACCTCGCGATGTCGATCCGCTACGCCACCGGCTACGCCATCGAACCCTACCACTTCATCGACCTGCTCGAGCACTACGGCGGCGTCTTTCCCGCCGAGCACGGCGATATGCGCCGCATGGTCCGCATCTGCCAGATCGAGTCGCGCAATCCCCACCTCCACGCCGACAAAGGCGACGACCACGTCGCCGCCATGATCCGCGGCTCCCTCGCGACCATCTACCACTCCCGTCTCTGCCCGCCGTCCTTGCAGGAGGAAATCGACACCGAGCTCCGGCAGGGCGGTTATCTCCAAGACGGCGAAACCCTCGCCCCCGTCCGCACGTATCC
>CANIJN010000283.1 GCA_947467625.1 Opitutia bacterium
GGTCTTCGCTTCGAGCGCGGTGATCGCGTAGCCCTGCGGATACTCGACGACGATCTTCATGAGCTGGCCGAGCTTGCCGCTGCGGACCCACTCGCGGGCTTCTTTTACCATCGGGTAGCCGGTGTAATTGTGGGTGAGCGCGAACACCTTGCCGGATTTTTTTACGATGTCGCGGAGCTTGCGGCCCTCGGCGAGGGTGAAGCAGAGCGGCTTGTCGCACACGACGTGGAAGCCGGCTTCGAGGAAGGTCTTGGCGACGGGGGCGTGGGTGTTGTTGCGCGTGACGATCGAGACGAAGTCGATGCGCTGGTCGGCGGGGAGGGCGGCCTCGGCCTTGGCCATTTCCTGGTAGGTGCCGTAGACGCGGGCGGGATCGAGGAAAAGATCAGCGCCGGACGCTTTGGATTTTTCGGGGTCGGAGGAGAAGCAGCCGGCGACGAGGTCGATCTCGCCGTCGAGGCGGGCGGCCATGCGGTGAACGGAGCCGATGAAGGCACCACGGCCGCCGCCGATCATGCCCATGCGGAGTTTGCGATTAAGTTTCATAGGAAAAAGGAAAGACGGGAGGGTAGGGAGGGAATTCTGCGGTTGTCGAAATCGATCAGAGGCCGCGGTTGCTGGTTCGACGGAGCGGTTCGCTAAGAAGTCGTCGGTGGTCGCTGAGACTTGGCTCCGGCAATGAATGCTGCGAATCGTTCGCGCGGTAGGCCGATTTTGTAGAGAGTGATCTGCATCCTGTCTGTCTCTGCCGAGGAGAATTCATCGGCGATTTCATCGCCGGTCTCTTGTTCAATTAACTCCAGATACATCCTGTCTCTCTTAATGTCGTTGGGTCGAACAGTGCTGAAATCTGGCGCAAGCTCCTGCCTGGGGAGCGTAGCGCGCAGGGGCGGATGTTCTCCGCCCCTGCGCATTTCTCGCTCAGAGCGCGACGGGTTTGCCGGTGGCGGCGGACTTGTAGGCGCCGTCGATGAGTTTCATCAGCGACAGGGCTTGGGATGGCGTATTGAGGGGCTTTTCGGTGCCCTCGATGGTGCGCACGAAATTCACCGCGGAGCGGACGCGGCCCATGGTTTCGTCGGCTTGGACGATGATGTCGCGGTTTACGTGACGGCCGTTTTCGAGCGTGTAGAGTTGGCAGGCGTCGATCGCGGTGTTGTCGAGGCCGTCGGTGCCGAAGAGGCGGCGGACGAGGCCGCCGGCTTTCGTGCCTTGGAACGTGACGGAGACCTCTTCGCGTTGGTTCATCTCGGCCCACGAGACGGCGAAGGACATGGACTGACCGGTCTTGAAGGTGACAAAGCCGTGCGCGGCGGCCTCGACGTCGGTCGTGCCGTTGGCGACATCGGGAATGCCCCAGGGACCCTTGAAGGCTTTGTTGGAAATGTGGTCCTGGTAGGTGCGCGCGAGGACGTGGGCGGGCTCGGGATAGCCCATGAAGTGCATGCCGAGATCGACCATGTGGAGGAGGTCGATGAGCGGGCCGCCTCCGGACAGGGCCTTGGTGGTGAACCAGCCGCCGAAGCCGGGGATGCCAGCGCGGCGAATCCATTTCGCCTGGCAGGAGTTGATGGTGCCGATGGTGCCGTCGGCGACGTAGTCCATCATAGCGTAGCTCTCGGGGCGGGCGCGGTTGTTGAAGTTAAACATCAACGTCTTCTTGGCCTTGGCGGCGGTGATCTGCATGACAGCCATTTCCTTGGCGCTGAGGGCGGGGGGCTTTTCGCAGAAGACGTGCTTGCCGGCCTTGAGGGCCTGGAGGGCGAGGGGCGCGTGGAATTTGTTGGGGACGATGACGGAGACGGCGTCGAGCTCGGGAAGTTTTTTTAGCATCTCGGCGACATCGGTGTAGACGCCGGGGATGTTGTGTTTGGTGGCCGCTTTGTGGGCGGCGCCTTGGTTGACGTCGCAGAGGGCGATGATCTCAGCGCCGGCTTGGCGGAAACCGTTGGCGTGATAAGCGGCCATGCCGCCGGCGCCGATGATGGCGATTTTAGTGCTCATTGAAGGGAGGTGAAAGTGAGAGGGAAAGTGAAAGGGGCGGAGGAGAGAGACGGAAAAGACAAGGGGCCCACGGAACACACGGAATACACGGAAGAATCAGACTTCAGTGGATTGGTTTTTTCCGTGTATTCCGTGTGTTCCGTGGGCGAGAGGTCTGGGTGTCAGCCCTTCTTGTCGAATTGCGCGTCGAAGACGATGGCGCTGGAAGGGAAGTCGACTTTGCGGACGAAGGCGGAGGCTTCGGCGGCGCCGTGGACGCGGTCCATGCGACTGTCTTCCCACTCGACGGAGAGGGGCCCGCGGTAGCCGACGTCGTTCAAGGCGACGATGATTTCCTCGAAGTTAATGTCGCCGTGGCCGAGGGAACGGAAATCCCAGTAGCGGCTCGGGTGACCGAAGCTGACGTGGCCGCCGAAGACGCCCACGGTGCCGTCGCCGTGGCCCCACCAGACGTCCTTCATGTGGGCGTGGAAGATGCGATTGCCGAAGGCGCGGATGAACTTCACGTAGTCGACGCCTTGGTAGCCGAGGTGGGACGGGTCGTAGTTGAACCCAAAACGTTTGTGGCCGCCGACGGCTTGGATCGCGCGTTGGGCGCTGGCGATGTCGAAGGCGATTTCGGTGGGGTGAACTTCGAGGGCGAAGTTGACGTTGGATTTCTCGAAGGCTTCGAGGATGGGGCCGAAACGTTTGGCGAAGTCGGTGTAACCAGCGTCCCAGTACGCCTGGGAGGTGGGCGGGAAGGCGTAGATGGAGTGCCAGATGGACGAACCCGTGAAGCCGTTGACGACGGCCGGGTAGTCGTCCTTGCCGTTATTGCCGGGTTTGGCGTCGAAGAAGGCGCGGGCGGCTTTGCCGGCGGTGATCATCTTCTTGGCGGCGCGCTTGCGGACGCCCTCGGGGTCGCCGTCGCCCCAGACATCGGCGGGGAGAATGGATTTGTGGCGCTCGTCGATGTGGTCACAGATGGCCTGGCCGACGAGATGGCTGGAGATGGCGTAGCAGGTGAGGCCGTGGTCCTTCAGCATCGCCCATTTTTCGTGGACGTATTTCTTGGAGGTGGCGGCGACATCGACATCGAAGTGGTCGCCCCAGCAGGCGAGTTCGACGCCATCGTAGCCCATTTTTTTGGCGAGGGGCGCGAGTTTTTCGAGGGGGAGGTCGGCCCATTGGCCGGTGAACAGCGTGACTGGACGTGGCATCGTATTTGTTTTCGGAGGGTTGAGGGCAGAAGGGGAGAGAGGGGGAATGACCAATGACTAATGTCTAATGGCTAGTGTCGGGTCTAGTGACGTGAGGGGCGGGCTGGGCCGCAAGCGGAAATCTGATTTATGCGGGCAAAGTAGCGGATCAGGCGGCGGGTGGGAGGCACTCGAGGAGGTCGAGCGTGGGCGACGGGTTGAGTTGCCACGGACCGAGGGCGGCGGGGACAAAAATTTTATCGAAGGGACGCAGGACGAGGGTCTCGTCACCGACGGAGAGGGTGCCGGTGCCGGCGGTGACGATGCCGATGAAGCACTCGCGATCGTGGCGGGTGACGGGGCCGCGATGATGGCTTTTGCGGATACGGAAGCAGGGCGTGCGTTCGGCGCCGATGAGCGCGTCTTGAAAGGAGTCGGGGCCGAGCGCACGGGCGCGGCGCGGGGGACAAAAGGCCTCGGTCGCCACGCGGTCGCGGGACCAGCGGCTGAAATCGAAGACATCGAGGCAGAACTCGAGGCCACGGCCCATGAAGCGCGCGCTCTCGGGGAGGGTGTAGCCGCCGCGTTCGAATTCGAAGCGCACGACGAGATCGCTGGGCTCCATGATCTCCGCGAGCAGGAGGCCCGGGCCGAGGGCGTGGGGCACGCCTCCGGGGACGATCAGGGTGTCACCGACCTTGACCGGGATGCGGTCGAAACAGGCTTCGAGGCCGGCGATGTCCTGGGTTGCGATGAGGTGGCGGAGTTGGTCGCGGGAAGGCGGCCGCTGGAATCCGAGATACAGATACGGCGGATGCGGAAGATCGTCGCGGATGGCGAGGAGGTGGTAGGCCTCGGTTTTTCCCGAAGGGGCGTTGAGGAATTTTTGGGCAAACGCCGCCGTCGGGTGAGCCTGGAGATGGAGCCGGATCGATGGGTCGAGTAACTTGACGAGGAGCTGGGGACTGGCGCCAAAGCGGGCGGCGTGGGCGGCGCCGAGGTAGTAGGCGGGGTCGGCGGCGAGGAGGTCGGCGAAATTATGCGGCGTCGGGTCGTCGCCACAGTGGACAGCGGAGAGGCCCTCGGGGAGTGGAGAGGCGGAGGCGGTGTGGCGGGTGGCGTCGGGGGGATTGATGGCGCGGGTGGTGGAGGCGATCCAGTCCTCGGGGAAGTGGGTGTCGGCGGGGGAGAATGCGGGCACAGGGACGTGCCCGCCCACCGCGGTGGCGAGTTGGTCGAGGGTGCGGCCCCCGAGATAGGTGCGCCACACGCGATTGGGCGGGAGGCGCAGAATTTTTCCGTGAGGAGCCATGGTGGAGAATGAGGCGGAGGAAGGGCGTTTCGTCGAGGTGCGCGCGCTCATTATCAGCCGTGCGCCGTTAATAATAACCAGGCCGCCACGACCGAGGAAGGCGAGAAGGCAGACGAGGGCATGGGGAATGAACGCGAGCAGGCTGGCGCGTGCGGGGAGAAAGCCCGTGGGCGTTGTGAGATCGGTGGAGGCGGGACGGGCTGGTGGTTCGGGAATCCCCTCGGATGCTTCGCCGGGCTCAGAGGGAGAAGGCGGATCAGCGGTAGAGCCAGTATTTTTGGCTCTGCTGCTGGTAGATTTTCGCCTGCTCCCGCCACTGTTTGAGCCACCGCTCGATGTCGGTGTTTTTGCCGTTGGCGGCGAGGTCATTGAAGAACGCGCGCGAGCCCAGCAGATTGAGAAACAGGCTGCGTTGCGGAGTGGGGGCGAAGGTAAACGGATTCCTAGGTTCCAGTTTACAGGCGAGCCGCATGAGATGGAAATTCAGCTCGGTGGGGCGCCAGGCGTCGTAGTCCCGGATCTCGATGTAGAGTCCGGTGCCGGCTTTGCCGGTCTTGGTGTTGGGCGCGCTGACGCGCCGGAAGTCGATCCCGGGGAGGTTGAGGGCCCGTAGTTCTTTTTCGTAGACGTCGATCTTGCTCGTGAGGTGGAGCACGCCGCGGAACTGGTACTGTGAGCCGACGCCGTGTTTGAAGCCACCGAGTTCGCAGCCGAGGCCGGTCATCGGGTAGCCCTTCACGGCTTCGAAATCCGCGATGAGTGGCGAGGTGGGAATCCAGGTGAGGCCGGTCTCGGTCCAGCGCATTGAGCGGTTCCAGCCGCGCATGGGGATGACGGTGAGTTTGCCTTTCGTGCGTTGGGCGTCGGTGAGGGCGTGACGGCCGGGTGCCTCGGGGGCGTCTTTCGTCATGCGGGCGAGTTCGCCCATGGTGAGACCATGCACGTAGGGGACACGGAAGGCGCCGACGTAGCTCAAGAGGTCGGCGTCCATGGGCGGGCCGTCGGCCTTCAGGCCGCCCAGCGGATTGGGGCGATCGAGGATAATGATTTCGACGCCGTATTCGAAGCAGGCGGACATGGCGCCCTTCATGGCGCTGATAAAGGTGTAACTGCGTGTGCCGATGTCCTGCAGATCGACGACGAGTGCGTCGAGGTCCTTGAGCTGGGTTTGGGTAGGCTTGCGAGTCTTGCCGTCGTAGAGCGTCCGGACGGGGAGGCCGGTGCGTTTGTCGCTGTAGTCGTTGAAGTTTTTCCCAGCGGGAAATTCGCCGTTGATGCCGTGTTCGACGGCGAAAAGGGCGACGAGTTTGACGCCGGGAGCGCGGCGGAGGATATCGGCGGTGGGAATGCCGCGGCGATTGACACCCGCAGGATGCGTGAGGAGGCCGAGGCGTTTGCCTTTCACGGCGGCGAAACCGTCGGCCTCCAGGACGTCGATGCCGAGGAGGAGCGGGCCGGGTTTTTCTGCCGGTCTGGGCGGGGGTGTGACCGTGATTTGTGGCGTGACGAACGGAGCGGTGGGCTTCGGAGTCGGCGGCTGGTTCGCGCTGCAACCGAAGAGGCCGAGCAGCGGCACGAAGAGCGGGAGCAGAGACTGGAAGAACGGGAGACGGAGCGCACCGA
>CANIJN010000284.1 GCA_947467625.1 Opitutia bacterium
CACCCGGCGACCACGGGCTGACCTCGCCGCCCTTTGCTATAACCGCCAGCGCGACCTCGGGATTGCCCGTGAGTTTCTCGCTCCTCGGCGGTCCGGCGATTTTGACGGGGAGTTACGTTGAAGTGACAGGGGCCGGTCCGGTCACGCTCGAGGCCAACCAGCCGGGCGACGGCTTCTTCCTCCCGGCCGCCCCGGTCAATCAGACCTTCAACGTCATCGCCGCGGTCTCGCTCAAATATCGCGGCCAGTCGCGCACGCTGCTGCGCGATGAAACCACGAGCCCCGCACCGCCCTTCGTCCTCGAAAAACCCTGACAGATTAACCCTATGAAAATACTTTTCTGTTTTGCCGTCCTCGTCGCGTTCGCCCGTGCCGCCGAGCCTTCGCCCCTCGATCAAACCGTCGGCCCGCTCCGGTTCGAGAAAACGCCGTTGCCGGCTGCACTGCGTGCGTTGGGCCGTACCGGCCAGGCCCTGATCCAGGCGGAAGCCGGGATCACCGGTGAGGTCACCATCGACTTTGGCGGTGGCACGGTGCGCGCCGCACTCTCGGCACTCATCGAGCCGGCCGGTCTTTTTTTCGAGGTCACCGCTTCTGGCATTGTCGTGCGTCAGCGCCAGACCGTGCTCTACGCCATCGACTATCCGCAGCTCACCCGCAGCGGTTCGGGTAGCGCATCGATTACGCTCGGCGGCGCCACCGGCGGCAGCGGAGGAAATTCGCGTGGGATTCAGAATGGCGGGTCGCAGAATCTCGCGAGCGGGAACGCCGCGTCCGGTGCGACGCAGGTGTCCATCTCGCAGGAGAACCAGAACACGTTTTGGACTACCTTGGAGGCAGAGCTGCGGACCATGCTGAAGGAGGGCGACAGCCTCGTGCTCAACCGCTTCAGCGGGGTCGCGCAGATCGCCGCGCCAGTCAAACGGCACGAGTCCATCCGCGCCTTCATTGAGTTCGTGAATCGCCGGATCACGCAGCAGGTCGAAATCGAAGCGCGCATCGTCGAGGTCACCCTGCGCGACGAACAAAAACTCGGCGTCGATTGGGACCTCGCGGCGTCCACCCTCGACGGCGTGCGGGTGCAGGCGCGCGCACCGCTCGATGTGGCCGGAGTCGGCGGCGCGCTCCTCGGGGCCAACAGCTTCGCCGCCACCCTCGGATTCGGTCGGGCCTCCTCCATTATCCAGGCCCTGAAGCAACAGGGTGAAGTGAAGACGGTCGCGCAGCCGCGGCTGCGTGCGCTCAACAATCAGACGGCCTTCATTAAAGTCGGCGAGGATCGCCCCTTTTTCCGTCTGCAACAAACAACCACGTTGCAACAGCCGGGCGCGACAACCGCGTTCAACCAGACCCAGGAAACGTTTTCCGTCTCGACCATCACCATCGGGACCATCCTCGCGGTCACGCCCCAGATCGACGGCGACCGGATGATCACGCTCGATGTGCTGCCGGCCATCACGCGATTGCAGGCCATCGTGACGAGTCCCGACGGGCGGCAGACCGCGCCCGTCACGGAAGTGAAACAGGCCTCGACCATCGTGCGACTCCGCGACGGCGAGACCGCGATCATTGGCGGACTCATCTCGGAGGAGACCGCTGCAACCGAGCGCCGGATTCCGCTGCTCGGCAAACTTCCCCTCATCGGTGCGGCGTTTCGCAGCAAGGCGAACCTCCGCGCGCGCACCGAGCTCGTGATCTTCCTCACGCCCCGACTCGTCCACTGACCATGCTTGATTTTCTCCAGAGTTTTCGCGCCAAGGCCGTGGCGACCACCGGGTCCACCGAAATGAGCGGCGACCCCACGCGCACGTTCGACGCGATTTTGCGCGCCGCTGCCACCGAGGGCGCGAGCGACGTTCATTTCGAACCCAAGGAGGACGGGCTGGTCGTGCGCTTCCGGCTCGATGGCGAAATGCACGGCCACGTTCGGCTGCCCGTTGCGCAACGCGAGGCACTGCTCGCGCGAGGCAAGATTTTCGGCGGGATGGACATCACAGAAAAACGCCTGCCGCAAGACGGACGCGCCATGCTCCGGGAGCGGGGCCGTCGGTTTCACCTGCGTCTCAGCACGCTGCCCACTGTCCACGGCGAGAGTCTCGTCATCCGGCTCCTCGACCAAACAATGCCGAGCCAGGATTTCGCGCAGCTCGGGCTCGCGCCGCCGCAAGCCGAGGCGCTCCGCGCATCGCTGGCGGGTCCGGCCGGACTCGTTTACCTCACCGGGCCGACCGGTTCCGGCAAGACCACGACCTTGCACGCGGCCCTCCACGCACTCGATCACGAGGGCAGGGTTATCCACACGTTGGAAGACCCGGTGGAATACGAATTCGCGGGCATTCGGCAGACGGAGATCCGCGAAAAGATCGGCCTGACGTTCGCCGCGTCCCTCCGCGCAGTGTTGCGGCAGAATCCCGACATTCTGCTCGTCGGCGAAACCCGCGATGCCGAGACGGCGCAGCTCGCCATCCGCGCGGCGCTCACGGGCCATCTCGTGCTATCGACTTTGCACACCAACGACGCGCTCGCGGCTATTCCCCGACTGCGCGATCTGGGCGTGGAAAGTTTTCTGTTGGCGGCGTCGCTGCGCTTGGTCGCGGCCCAGCGGCTCGTGCGCCGGCTCTGCGCCGAATGCAAGGAGCCCCACCCGGACAACGCCCGGCTGCGCGAGGCGCATCGGATGCCCGCTGCCCACTTTTGCCGATCTGTGGGGTGTCCGGTGTGCCGCATGCGCGGGTTTCAAGGCCGGCTTGCGATCCACGAGGTGATCCCCGCCGAAAAGTTTCTGCCGTTGATCGCGGCGCACGCGCCGTTGGCCGAACTGGCGGCGCTCCGCGATCGCGAAGGCGGCGCTACGCTTTGGCAGCACGGCGTAGCCGCCGCTGCGCAGGGGCTCACCACCATCGAACAGGTCGCCCGCGTGCTCTGATTTTTTCACCGGGCCACCCGGCCTATAACCCAAAAACATATGAAGAATACTGAAAAACCACGTCTCCTCACGCGGGGCTACTCCCTGCTCGAACTCGTCCTCGTCCTTGCGATTGTCAGCGTGCTGGTCGGCCTGCTCTTGCCGAAAGGCTTCGATGCGTTGCGCAACGCGCGCATCCAGCAGGTAGAAAAAACCGTCGATACCCTCAAGACCGCGCTGACCGACTATCTCTCGATGGCCGGCGGCAACGGCAGCCTGCCGCGCACCGAAGGCACCGGCATTCCCACCTCCGGCGCCGCTCTGACCGGTGCGACGGACGCCGCGAAAGGCAACGCGGCGCGGCTCGACACCGTGCTGCTGGCCACCGGCAAAATCGAGAAGCCGCTCGCCCTGCGCATGGGCACGCAGTCATTCACGTCCACCGGCACCGGCAATGAGGTCATCTGGAGCCAGGCCTCACTCGGCTTCGTAGTGACGCCGGACGCCGCGCCGCAGCGCAACTGGTCCACCGTCACGCGCGCCGAAGCGCGCACCGCGAATCCGGCGCTCGCGCCGTCGGCCGCACTCGGGGCGAACTTCCGGCTGGATGGCACGACGAACCTCAACGCGAACTACGTCGTCGCGTATCTGGTGATCCCCGCGTGCCCCGCAAAGGACGCCTATGAACTGGCCGTCGCGATGAACGGCGCGCAACTCGCGCCCGTCGAAGGCGCCGCGTCCGACACCGGTCTCGTCGCCTATGCCGCCCCCACCAACGGAGTCACCGACGTTTATGTTTATCTCACGTCCATCTGAGCCGCACACCGTGCTGTTGTGGGGCGACCACTGGTGGTTCGCCGGCACCGGGGCGTCGGTTGAATTCTCGGACCTCGACCACGCGATCGAGGTGCTTGTCGCGCACTACGGGCAAGCACCGAAGCCCGTCCGCCTCCGGCTGGTTTTCCAACCGGATGCGCTCGAGACGGTCGCTGTGGCGTGTCCTCAAGGCGACCGGGCGACGCTGGCCGCGGCCCTCGCCGAGGAATTCCCGTCGCTCCGCACTCCCGGCTGCGCGTGGAGCCACGAACCCGTCCTGCCGATGGGCGGTGACTTCGCGACCCTGCTGCATTTCGAGACGCAGCCCGGACTGCTGGGGCTCGCCACCCGGCTCGCCCAGCGCGGGCTCGCCGTCGACTCGGCGTGGCCGCTCGTGACGTTCTTGCAGACGCTGCCCGGCGAGGGGAGCGAAGCGGGCGCAGTCACCGTGGTGGCGTTGCAGGCCCAACGGGCCGTCGCTTATCGTCATCCCGCCGACGGCGTTCGCACGGCCTTGCTGTGGCATGGCGAGTCGTCGGTCGCCGACGTGGGCGAATGGCTCGGCGACGTGCTCGCGCGCCACGCCGAGGAAGCGGTGCTGCTCGTCTGCGCGGACGAGGAAACCGCCTCGGCGCTCGGAGCCTTTGTCGGCGTCGAAGGCTACCCCGGAGTCGAGCAGGTCACCTTGCACGAGGCGCTCGCCCGCCCCGTGGTGCTGCCGCGCTATCATCCCGCCCAACTGTTACCCCGCACACCGGTGGTGACAGCGCAGCGTGCGCTGATCGCGGTGAGCGTGGCCTTGCTGATTGCGGCCGGCTGGTCGGGTGTCGCGTATGGCCGCGACCTCGTTGCCAGACAGGTCGCCGTCAAAGACCAGCAGGCCCGGTTGACCGCGCTGCGTGGCGAGGTCGCGCAGTTGCGCGAGAACGCCGCTGAAATTGCCGCGCTGCGCCACTCGCTCGACGGTGGCGCCGCGGGACCACCGTGCGGCGCTTTGCTGGAGAAAATCTCCACCACGCTGCCGGCCCAGGTCACGCTCACGTCCCTGCGCATCACCGGGCGGAGCTGGGCGCTCAACGGCTGGATCGCGCCGGGTGCGGGGCCGCGCGCAGGGGAGGACTGGCGCACGCGGCTGGCGCCGCCGGGTGCGCCTTGGACAGCGGAAACCAAGCCCGGCGCGGGCGGCTCCTTCAGTCTCACGGGAGGATTTCGGCCATGACCACGCCGTCTTCGATCAACCGGCGCGTTTGGCTCATGTTCGGCGGCAGCGTTCTGCTGTTCGGCATCGTGTGGTGGATTGCCCACTACGAGCAGACTGTCCCAAACGCCGGGGCAGCGGAGTTCGCCGCGTTGACCAGCGAACGCGCAGGGTTGCAGGGCAGCGACGAGCGCGTGCGTGATCGTCTCCGTGAGCAACAGCGGGGGCTCACGCGGATCGCCTGGAATCCCGCCAGATTGGCCACGTTACAGCAACGGCAGGGTGCCGGCTGGCGTTGGAGCTGGGAGCCGGGCGAACCGCGCAGCCGCGTCACGCTGCAACGGGTCGCGCCCCGGATTGAGGAATGGCCGGCCTACGCGGCACTCGTGGCCGAGCTGGCCGCGCAACCGGGGGTGATCATCGAGTCCGTCGAGATCCTCGCCGATGGGGCGGCCCGGGACCGGCGATTCACGCGGGTCGCGATTGGTCTCCGGTTCATCGTGGCGGTCGCACCGTCTCGCGACGGACAGCGGGCCGCTCCGAGCCGCGGCCCGCCGACCGTCGCCCCGGCGCAGGGTCCGGCCACGCCCCGGAAGGTCGGGGTCTCCACTCCGCGCCGCCGCCCGTCCGCCTTCGCCGAGCCTCCGGCTCCCGGGACGGCCGTCACTTCGTTCCGACCCCGACCCTCCGGGTTGCAGGGCCGGCGCAGTCACCAACTAACAACCAACCAGCCAAAACAACTATGATCACCC
Organism: Opitutia bacterium; assembly: GCA_947467625.1. GTDB lineage: Bacteria > Verrucomicrobiota > Verrucomicrobiia > Opitutales > Opitutaceae > GAS368. The sequence goes on from CANIJN010000284.1 coordinate 5,672, forward strand.
TGACCCTCCAAATCCCCGAAACCGTCTACGCCGAATTTGCTTCGGCGGCCGACCAATTGAACGGCCGGTTCACCGGCGCGAATCCTAAAATCGAAGCAAAGAGCCTCATGGCGTTCGCGCTAGCGCGGCACGAAACCGCCGACATCTGCGGGCAGTTCGACCTCGCGTTGCGCCTCGTGCAGGGGCCGACCGAGCCGCCGTTCAACCCTGTGCTCACCGAACCCTTCGGGCGGGACTCCCGCCCGGTGCCGACACCGCCCGCACATCAAGAGGCGGCCTAAACCAACACGCATATGGCCATCGACCAAAAAGAAAAAAC
>CANIJN010000285.1 GCA_947467625.1 Opitutia bacterium
CCGCGAAGAAGTATTTCGTGCCCGAACGCCGCAACGTAATCGTGTTGAAAGGAGGCCAGTCATGACCCGCCGCGCGCTCCTCCTCGCCATCCTCGTGGCCCTGCCTCTCTTCGCCGCCGTCCCGCGCGATGTAGCGGCCCCGATTCTCCTCCCCGTCGCCAAAGACCCGACCGTTTCCTTCCGCCTCTGGTTCAAGGTCGGCTCCCAAAACGATCCCGCCGGTAAGGAGGGTCTCGCCGCCCTCACCGCCGCGATGCTCACCGAGGCCGCCACGCAGAAACGACGCTACGACGAGATTCTCGATCAGCTCTTTCCCCTCGCATCGACCTACGGCGCGTCGGCGTCAGTGGAGATGACCGTCATCTCCGGGCGCACGCATGTCGACAACCTCGCCGACTTCTACCCGCTCCTGCGCGACGCGTTGCTCACGCCCGCCTTCAACCAAGCAGACCTCGACCGCCTGCGCAGCCGCACGCTCAATTTCATCGAGAATCAACTCCGCTTCTCCAGCGACGAGGAACTCGGCAAGGCCGTCCTCGCCAATGAAATTTTCGCCGGCACGCGCTACGGCCACCTCGGCGCCGGCACCGTCACTGCCTTGAAAAGCATCACGGTCGACGACGTGAAGGCCTTCTACACCGCGCACTACACGCGGGACAATGTCGTCATCGGCCTCGGTGGCGGCTACTCGCCCGCGTTGCTTGATCAACTCCGCGCCGACCTCGCCAAGCTCCCCGCCGGCGCGCCCGCGCCGGTGCCGGCGCCCTCACCTCCGGCACTCTCCGGCCTGAGCGTCACCTTGGTGGAAAAGCCAACGGCCTCGACCGCGATCAGCGTCGGCTTCCCCCTCGGCGTCGTGCGTGGCGCGCGCGAATGGTATGCCCTCGCCATCGCCAACTCTTGGCTCGGCGAACACCGCAACTCCAGCGGCCGGCTCTACCAAGTCATCCGCGAGCAGCGCGGCCTCAACTACGGCGACTATACCTACATCGAAGCCTACCCCAACGGCGGCGCCCGCATGACCCCGCCGCAGAACGTCGCGCGCCGCAGCCAGCTCTTCGAGCTCTGGATCCGGCCGGTGCCACACGAGGCCCGCCACTTCGCCCTGCGCGCCGCGCTCCGCGAAGTCGATCACTTGGTCAAACACGGCATGACCGCTGAGCAGTTCGAGGAGCGCCGCCAATTCCTCAAAAAATACGTGCTGCACTATGCCGCGACCACGGGCGAACGTCTCGGCTACGCAATCGACGACGCTTTCTACGGCCTCAGCGAGCCGCACCTCGTGCAGTTTCGCCGTCTCATGGACGAGCTCACACTCGCCGAGGTCAACGCCGCGCTCAAGAAACACTGGCAACTCGGAAACCTGAAGATTGTCGCCGTCACCCAAGACGCCGCCGCCTTCGCCGATGCACTCGTCGCCGATGCCGCCAGCCCCATCACTTACGCTTCACCCAAGCCCGCGGCCGTGGTCGCCGCCGACCAGGAGATCAGCACCTTTCCACTCAGGATCCGCCGCGCGGCGGTGAAGATCGTGCCGGTCGCGGAATTGTTCGCCCAGTAGCGGTCGCGCGCGGGCGGATGCACTCCCGCCCTGCCGATAGGTCCTGGCGCGCCCCGCTCGACGGGCGCGGCAATCCTGCTGGCATTCGCGCGAGATTTTTTTCTAGGGTGGCCTCGCACTGAAAAACGATTTCGACTCCGCCCCGATTTCTCCCACCCCCATGCTCCGCCGCACCTTCCTCCAAACCGCCGCCGCCACCACCGCCGCCGCTGCCCTCGCCCGTTCCCCTCTCGCCGGCGCCACGGCGGCTGCGCCCAAAATCGCCGTCGGCCTCGATAACTTTGCCGTCCGCGAAATGGGCTGGAAAGCCCCGCAACTGATCGACTACGCCGCCTCGCTCAAGTGCGACACGCTCTTCATATCCGACCTTGATGCCCTCGGCAGCCTCGACGACAGCGCGCTGCTGGCCGTGCGTCGTCAGGCGGAAAAGGCCGGACTCCAGCTCTACGTCGGCAGCTGGAGTATTTGCCCGACCTCGAAGGGTTTTAAGAAAAACTGGGGCACCGCCGAGGAGCACCTCCGTCTGGGTATCCGCGTGGCGAAGACGCTGGGTTCACCCACCTTTCGCACCTTGCTCGGCGGCATGGCCGACCGGAAAACAGAAGGCGGTATCCAAGCGCGCATTGCCGACACCGTGGCCGTGCTGAAGGCCTGTCGCCGCGACGCCCTCGACGCCGGCATCAAGATCGCCATGGAAAATCACGGTGGCGACCTGCACTCATGGGAGTGCCGTCAACTCATCGAATCCGCCGGCACCGATTTCGTCGGCTGCAATTTTGACTCGGGCAACGCTGCCTGGACCCTCGAAGACCCACTGGATGCGTTCGAGACGCTCGGGCCGGTCACGATCTGCTCCTCGCTCCGCGACCAACAGGTTTGGGACACACCCGAGGGCGCCGCCGTGCAATGGACCGCCGTCGGGGAGGGCCTCATCGATTGGAAAGCCTTCGCGGCGCGCTGGGCTCAGCTCTGCCCGCGCGTGCCCATCATGATCGAGACGATCTCCGGTGCGCAGCGCATGTTTCCCTACAAGCAGCCGGATTTCTGGAAAGACTACGACCGGCGCCCCGACAAGCTCGCGAAGTTCGCTGCCCTCGCGCAACGCGGCAAACCGCGCACCGCGTGGAAAGCTCCCGCCGGCCCCGAAGGTAAAAAGGCCAATCAAGATTTCCAGAAATCAGAGATCGAAAAATCCATCACGCACCTGCGCACCCACATCGGCCTCGGCCTGAAAGCCTGAGAATCTTCCTGCAAATGAATCGCCGCTCCTTCCTCCAAAGTTCCGCCGCCACCGCGACGCTCGCCTCGCTCCCGTTTTCCATCCGCGCGGCCGACAAAGCCGGCACGAAGAAGTTTCGCACCGTCCTCATCGGCTGCGGCTGGTGGGGTAACAATATCCTCCGCGAAGCCCTCGCCAGCGGAGACTGCGAGCTCGTCGCCTTATGCGACGTCGATGCGCGGCAATTTGAGCCGACGATGAAAAACGGCGCGGCCGGCGTCAGCAGCGCACCGAAACGCTTCAAGGACTATCGTGAGTGCCTCGCGGCAATGAAGCCCGATATCGCGATCATCGGCACGCCAGACCACTGGCACGCGCTCCCGATGATCGCCGCCGTGAACGCCGGCGCCCACGTTTACGTCGAAAAACCCATTGGCCACACCGTCATGGAAGGCCGGGCCATGGTGAACGCCGCGCGCGCCACCGGCCGGGTGGTGCAAGTCGGCACCCACCGCCGCATCTCGCCGCACAATGTCAGCGGTCGCGACTTCATCCGCGCCGGCAAAATTGGCGACATCGGCATGGTCCGCTGTTTCGTCAACTACGGCGGCAGCGGTCCCGAGAAACCACTGCCCACCGTGGAAGTGCCGAAAGAGCTCGATTGGGATATGTGGTGCGGCCCCGCCCCGCTGCGGCCGTTCAACGGCGGTGATCCCCGCACGCCGACCGTTGGCGCCGGCAACCGCGGCATTCACCCGCGCGGTTTCCGCAACTACCTCGACTACGCCAACGGCACCCTCGGCGACTGGGGCATCCACTGGCTCGACCAAGTGCTCTGGGTCACCGGAGAAAAATATCCGAAGCGCATCTTTTCCACCGGCGGCCGGCCCATCGCCGGCCCGGCCGTGGTCACCGCCACCGAGCAGACCACCGACGCACCCGACCACCAGCTCGCAACGTATCAGTTCGACACATTCAGCGTGCAATGGGAGCACCGCCGTTTCGCGAATAACAACACCGACAAGGGCGAAAACGTCGGCTGCTATTTCTACGGGACGAAGGGCATTTTCCACATGGGGTGGCAGAAGGGCTGGACGTTCTACCCGAGCGACGCGAAGCAGCCGACCATCACCGAAGAGCCGAAACTCAACGCGCCCGATTCACAGAACATCAAAGAGCTCTTTGCCGATTTCCTCGCCGCGATCCGCAGCGACGGAAAAATCAAACCCGTGAGCGATATTGGCGAAATCCACCTCTCCACCAACATGGCCTTGCTCGGCATGGCCTCGCTGAAACTCGGCCGCAGCCTCGAGTGGGACGGCGCGAAAGAGGTCATCGTCGGCGACGCCGCCGCGAACGCACTCCTCCGCCGCGACTATCGCAAAGGCTACACCTACCCGAAGGCGTGATGCGCCGGCGTTGACTGGCGCGAACTCCGGCGTGGAATCGTGCCCGCCGATGAATCTGCGCACTCTGTTTCTGCCCGCCCTCCTTGCTCTGTTCGGTGTCTCTGCCGCGACCGCTCAGACCGCCGCGCCTGCCGCCCTGCCCGCGCTCCGCGTCCTCAGCTACAACCTTCACCACGGCGAGGGCGACGACGGGAAACTCGACCTCCCCCGCCTCGCCGCCGTCATCACCGCGTCAGGTGCGGACCTCGTCGCGCTGCAGGAGGTGGATCAAAAAACCACTCGCACCGGCGGCGTCGATCAGGCGGCGGAACTTGCTCGCCTCACCGGTCTGCGCTTCCGCTACGGCAAAGCGATGGATTATCAGGGCGGCGCCTACGGCCAGGCGTTGTTGAGCCGCTGGCCGCTGGAGGAGTTTACCGTCCACGCACTCCCCAATCCCGCGAAGGTTGAGCCGCGGATCGCCATCTCGGCGACGGTGCGCCCGCCGGGCTGGCCATCCTTGCGCTTCATCGGTACGCATCTCGACGCGACGCGCGACGACACCGCGCGTTGGCAGCAGGCGCTGCGGCTCAACGAACGCTTCGGCCACGATTCGATCCCGACGATTTTCGCGGGCGATTTTAACGCGCGGCCCGATACCCGCGTGATGAAAGTCCTGGGCGAACACTTCACGGATGCCTCCGCCGCGACGCCGGGGCCGACGAGCCCGGCCAAGCAGCCGACCGCTCGCATCGACTACGTCCTCCTGCGCCCCGCCGGTGCGTGGCGCGTGGTCTCAGCGAAGGTATTGCCGGAAGCGGTGGCCTCCGATCATCGCCCGCTGCTCGTGGAGCTCGTGTCCGTGCGGTAATCGCTGGCTTGCCGCCGATCCCAACACGTCGCAAATCGCTCCTGCCTGCAGATTATTTTATCCTCTCATGAAAACATTCGTTCTCCTCGCACTCCTCGCGCTGCTCGTCGGCGCCCCCGCCCGCATCGCCGCGGCAGAGCCGTTCTTCTTCATCCAGCTCAGCGACCCCCAACTTGGGATGTTCACTGAGAACAAGGATTTCGCGCAAGACGCCGCGAACTTCGAGTTCGCCGTCACCGCCGTCAACCGACTGCGCCCCGCCTTTGTCGTCATCACGGGCGATCTGGTGCACAAGCCGGGCGACGCCGCGCAAATCGCCGAGTACCGCCGGATCGCGGGCAAGATCGATGCGGCCATTCCCGTCTATCACATCGCCGGAAATCACGACGTGAAGAACGAGCCGACTCCGGAGAGCCTTGCGGATTACATCAAGATTTTCGGCCCGGATCGCTACACCTTCAGCCACCGGAGCGTCACGGGCATCGTGCTGAATTCGAGTGTGATTCACTCACCACAAGGCGCACCGCAGCAGCTCGCCGAGCAAGAGCAGTGGCTCCGCGCCGAACTCACCAAAGCGAAAGCCGCCGGCACGCCCCACATCGTCGTCTTCCAACATCACCCGTGGTTCATCGCCAGCGCGGCGGAGCCCGACCAGTACTTCAATATCCCGCTCGCGCGGCGTGCCGCCTACATGGCGTTGTTTCGTGAGTTCGGCGTGAAGTATCTGTTTTGCGGACACTATCATCGCAACGCCGAGGGTCGCGACGGCGACATCCAGAACATTACGAGTGGACCGGTCGGCAAACCGCTCGGCGGCGCCAAGTCCGGTCTGCGCGTCGCCATCGTGCGCGACGCGGGGATCGAGCATCGCTACTACGAACTCGGCGAACTGCCGGTGAACGTGGAGCTCACGCCGCCGGCGCCAAAGAAAAAGTAGG
>CANIJN010000286.1 GCA_947467625.1 Opitutia bacterium
GCCATGGGCGACATGGCGGTGCACAATGCCAATCCGGCGTTTTACGTGCTCGATCTTGATGCGCCCGACTGGGTGGAGGCGGAAACTTCGCCGACGAATGCCGACACCTTCCCGACGTGGAGTATTATCACCTACCACTTTCCCGCGAAGGGCCGGCGCGGCCCGATCAAGATGGTCTGGTATGACGGTGGGAAACTGCCGCCGCGCCCCGCCGGGTTCGAGGCCGAGCGCGCGCTCGGCGACAACGGAATTTATTTCGTCGGCCCCAAGGGCGTGCTCCTCGCACCCGGCTGGTCCGGCCCGCCGCGGCTCGTGCCGGAGAGCAAGATGGCGGCATTCGAGCGGCCCGCGAAAACCATTCCGCGCAGCGTCGGCCATCACCGCGAGTGGGTTGACGCCTGCCGCGCCGGTCGCCCCGAGGACGCCAAAGCCGGCTTCTGGTATTCGGCCCCCTTTACGGAGGCGCTGCTGGTCGGCCTGCTCCCGATCTACGCCGGCAAGCGCATCCAGTGGGACGCGCGGACGATGACCGCCACCAACGCGCCCGAACTCGCCCGCTTCATCCGCAAACCCTATCGCCGTGGTTTCGAGTTGCAGCCAGGCCTTTCGCCAACGCGATCGGTCGCGTAGCAACGCTTTCCCCAGCCCAACTCAAACGCTGAAAGACCAATGACACTTAAGACCTTCTTCTGATTCGGCCTCAGCCTCCTGTGCATCGTGGGCGTACATTTCTCCAGTGGAGAAACCGACCGCCCACACGTGTTGAACGAGCAAGAGCCGAATCATACGCCCGATGAAGTAACCAAGCCCCGCTTCCGCTTCGCAGAGAAAAAATTCGTCGAGACGTATCCGTTTTGAGCTGAACCGAAACGCACGGCCCCACCGCCGCCTCGCAGTGCCGCCCCTATACCTACCAGCGAAGCGCGATGATTCGAACCGGGAGGTACGGCTCTTCGAGCCGTCCGCCGTCCGTCCGCCTCACGGCAACACCACTGTGCGCTCGGTCGCTTCCGGATGTTGACGGTAAAAGAGCGCTGTGTGGCCCACGCCGCCGACATAGACGCAGCGCCCCTCGTCGGCAATTTGGGCGACGAGCACGTCGCGCTCATCGCGTTCGGCACCGAGAAAACGCAGCTTCACGAGTTCCTTGGCGCGGAGCAGTTTGCTGAGCTCGGTAAAAAAGGCAGGAGTGAGCCCGCTCTTGCCGACCTTCAAGGTCGCATCGAGTTTCTGGCCGAGGCCGCGGAGATGAGATTTCTGCGCGCCGGTGAGTGGAAAGTCATACATGGGTGGCGAGTATTCGTAAAATTGAGGCCACGCCAAGCAGCAAGGCGGGCGGGGCGGAGCACCGCTTTTCCCACGCGCCCACTCGGCGGTGAGGAAAGCCCCCCTCCGGTGGTACCATCCGCTTTCCAGATTTGCCACCGGCCCGCGCGCTGCGCTTCGTTAGCGCCAACAAAAAACCGCCATGCCACGCACTCTCGTCAAACACGCCCTCGACGCCACCGCTCCCAACGACACGCTGCTCCTCCAGGGCTGGGTCCGCACCCGTCGCGACGCGAAAGCCTTTTCGTTCATCGAGCTCAATGACGGTTCCTGCCTCAAGGGCATCCAAGTCATCGCCGACGCCAAGCTGCCTAACTACACGACCGAAATCCTACACGCCCACACTGGCTCCTCAGTGGAAGTCCGCGGCAAACTCGTGCCCTCGCAGGGCCAAGGCCAGAAATGGGAAGTGATCGCCGAGTCGGTCGTGGTGCTCGGCCTCGCCGATGCGACCTACCCGCTTCAGAAAAAAGGCCATACGCTGGAATTCCTCCGCGAGATCGCGCACCTGCGGCCGCGCTCGAATCTTTTCGGCGCGGTTTTCCGCGTACGCAGCCGCCTCGCTTACGCGGTGCACCAGTTTTTCCAGGAACGGAATTTCCACTACGTGCACACGCCCATCATCACGGCGAGCGACGCCGAGGGCGCGGGCGATATGTTTCGCGTGACGACGCTCGATCTGGCGCATCCGCCGATGACGGAAGATGGCGCGGTTGACGTTACGAAAGACTTTTTTGCGAAGAAGACCTTTCTCACTGTGAGTGGCCAGCTGGAGGCGGAGATTTTCGCGACGGCGCTCTCCAACGTTTACACGTTCGGCCCCACCTTCCGTGCGGAGAACTCCCATACGTCCCGCCACGCTTCGGAATTTTGGATGATCGAGCCCGAGATCGCGTTCTGCGATCTCGATGGCGACATGGCGCTCGCTGAGGAATTCGTGAAATACCTCATTCGCGACGCGCGCACGCACTGCGCGGCCGACCTCGAATTTTTCGGCAAGTTTGTGGATAAGGATCTGCTCGCGCGCCTCGACTTCGTGTTGGAGAAACCCTTTGTCCGCTGCAGCTACACCGACGCGGTTGAAATTCTCACCCAGAGCGGCAAATCGTGGGAGCACCCGATCAGCTGGGGAGCCAATCTGCAGTCCGAGCATGAACGTTATCTCACCGAGGAACACTTCAAGTGCCCGGTCACGGTCTACAACTATCCGCGTGCGATCAAGGCGTTCTACATGCGCCAGACCGACGGTTGCGCGGCCGACCGCCAGACCGTGGCAGCGATGGATCTCCTCGTGCCCGGCATCGGCGAAATCATCGGCGGCAGCCAACGCGAGGAGCGGCTCGAAAAACTCCGCGAGGGCATGGCGCTCCATCACCTCGACGAAAAAGCCTACTGGTGGTATCTCGATCTGCGCCGCTACGGCACGGTGCCGCACGCGGGCTTCGGGCTCGGCTTCGAGCGTATGCTGATGTTTGTGACGGGCGTCGCCAACATCCGTGACGTGATCCCGTTCGCCCGCACGCCGGGGACGGCGGAGTTCTGAGGCTTCGGGGCACGCGAGATTTCAGCCCACGACGCGGATGGCTGCGATGAACCGCAGGGCGATCGCAGGGCGTTTCATTTCACGGACTCCGCCATCAGTGCGATCAACTGGCGGCCGAGTTCGACCCGATCCTGACTGTTGGCGATGCGGCCCAGCTTCCGGTTGGGACCGATGCGGGTTTCCATCAGCAGCATCGGCACGCGGGCGTCGCGCCAAATCGAGTTGGTGGAATTGGCCGGCGTATTGCCGTTGGGCACGAATATCCCTAGCTTGGGGCGCGAGGGATCGAACGACGTTTTGGCCACCGCCGCGTCGAAGAAACGCTGCAGGCCCGCGAGCATTGGCTCGGCATCGACCATCGTGTCGAAATACTCGTTCATCTCGGTGTTATGCAGGTTCAACGCGATCGCGATCGGCTGCCGGGCGTGCTGGTTAATCAGCGCCTTCTTCACATACCAAATCTCCGGATTTCGCTCGAGCCAGAGCTTGTCGCGGAGATCAACCTCGTCCCACTGCCGGTTCGGATCGAAGCCGTTGGCGTTGAAGCGCACGTCGCCGCGCACGACCGAGTCAGGGTTGATCATCGGCACGAAGAGAAAAATATTTTCGTCGCGCAGCTGGTGCGCCCTGGGGTCTTCCGACGCCACGAACCGCAGCGCGCCTTCGATGAGAAACGACGTGCCCGTCTCCCACGCGTGCTGTCGCGCTTGCATCCAGATGATTTTTTTCGAGGCGTCGGGTTTCTGGAAATTTGTGACCGTCACGAGGTGCAGGGGGCGGCCGAGCGCGGATTGGCCGATGATCTCGGCGCGCGCGTGCGGCCGAGCGGTGATGTCCGCGATCAGCTGCAGGGCGCGGCTGTGCGGATAGAGCGGAATGTGCGCAACCCACAGCGTCGCGCCGCGCGGTTGCGCGACCACGGTGAGCTCGTGACGTTCCGCGTCCCATGTGGCCGCCGAAAAATGCTCCCAGTTTATCCCGTCCTCGCTGAACACGGGCCGATACCACGGACCGGCCCACGAGACGACTGGGCGGTTGTTGTATTCGCCGTCGAAGCCGGCGATCCGCAGCGTGATCGCGCGCGCGGCGACGTCTTCGAGGCGACACGCGAACCAGGTCGTCTGCCGGTTGCGGCCGTAGGCGTCCTGCTGGCCTTTGAGGTGGAGGCGGAATTCGGTCTCGGCGAGTTTTTCGATTTTGCCGAGCGAGGCGCTTTCGAAGGCGGTGTTGAACACCACCGGAGAGGGCGTCGCTCCCGTCGTCGCGGCGAAACTGGCCGTGGCCACGAGGAAAACGAACAGGGGAAGGATGCGCATCGCGCTATCTGCTAGCGCGGGGGCCGCTCGTCCGCCACCGAAAATTCCCCGCAGCGCTCGCGATGCGCTGAGTTGCCCCTGGGCGCGCGGCTGGCAAGCTCCTCGCCGTGCTCCTGCGTCTGCTCCGCATTTTTATCATCTTCCTCGCGCTCTTCGCGCAACTCGCGTGCTCGAAACGCGAGACCACCGTCGCGCTCGGCAATCGCACCGGCGTGCTCCACGTCGGCAATGGCGCCGAGGTGCAGTCGCTCGATCCGCATCTCGCTGGCGGCGCCGTGGACCACAATGTCTTGTGCTCGGTCTTCGAGGGCCTCGTCACGCTCGACGAGGAAACGCTCCAGCCGCGGCCGGGCGCCGCCGAGCGCTGGGACCTTTCCGCCGACGGACTGACCTATACCTTTCACCTCCACCGCCACGGCAAGTGGTCCAATGGCGACCCGCTCACGGCGCGCGATTTCCTCTACTCATTCCGCCGCGCGCTGACGCCCGCGCTTGGCTCGGAATACAAAGACGCGCTGTATCCTGTAAAAAACGCCGAGGCCTTCGCGCGCGGGAAAATCGCGGATTTCGGGTCGGTCGGTTTTCGCGCGCCGGATGACCTCACGCTCGAGATCACGCTCGAGCGCCCGACCGCGTATTTTCTCACGGTGCTGCGGGCCAATGTCTGTTTCCCGGTGCACGCCGCTTCAGTCGAGCGCGGCGGCGCGCGTTTCGATGACCGCACGGCGAAGTGGACGCGCGGTGCGCCCCTCGTGAGCAACGGACCGTTTCGTTTTCGCGAGTGGAAGGATCACCAACACATCCTCGTGGAGAAAAATCCGCACTATTGGGACGCCGCGAACGTGCGCCTCAACGAAATCTATTTTTACCCGAGTGAATCCACGCAGAGCCAGGAACTCGCTTTCCGCGCCGGGCAACTGCACACGACGTGGGACGTTCCGCTCGCGAAGATCGACGCTTACAAAAAAGACGCGCCCGCCCTCCTGCGCGTCGAGCCCTACATCGAGAGTTATTTTTTCCGTTTTAACACCAAGCACCGCCTCTTTTCCGACGTCCGCCTCCGTCGCGCGCTCTCGCTCGCCATCGACCGCGAAGCCATAGTGAAAAATGTCCTGCGCGGCGGCCAAGTCGCCGCCACTGCGCTCACGCCACCCGGCCTCGCGGGCTACACGCCACCGCTCGCCGTCACGCGCGATCTCGTCACTGCGAAAAAACTCCTCGCCGAGGCCGGTTACCCTGACGGCAAGGGCCTGCCGCCCATCGAGCTCACCACAATTTCATCCGAAATTAATCAACGCCTCGCCGAGGCCGTGCAGCAGATGTGGCGCCGCGACCTCGGCCTCGACGTCACGATCACGCAGAAGGAATTTAAGGTGCTGCTCGATACCTTCGACACGCTCGACTACACGATCGCCCGCGGCCGGTGGATCGGTGAATACCCCGATCCGCTCACCTACCTCTCGATTTTCACCACCGGCAACGGCGTCAACGGCACCGGCTTCGCGGACGCGAGCTACGACGCGATGATCGAGTCCGCCGCGCGCGGGCCCACGCCCGCCGCGCGCCTCGCCGCACTCCAACGCGCCGAAACCTACCTTCTCGCGCAAATGCCCATTGCTCCGCTCTACTGGGGCTCGCGCACGACTTTGGTCGCGGCGGCGGTGCACGGCTGGAAAAAATCTCCGCTCGGTTTTCGTAACTACAAGGACGTCTGGTTGGAAAAGTAGACGCATCGCCGGTCCGCGGGGCCCCGCTCGCTGGCTGGCCAGAGAGACGCACGC
>CANIJN010000287.1 GCA_947467625.1 Opitutia bacterium
CGGCCGCGGTCCGCGCGGAGTACGGCTCAACGCGCGGGGCGGCGCTGGTTTTTGGCGGAAAAAGAGCTCCTCGCCGGATGGTAATCGCCCCGGTTCTGGCATCCTCGACCCCCGTTAATGTCGTGCCCGCGAGCATCGCGTCGAGGGCCGCGCGCGGCGTCATCTCGCCCTTCACCGGTTGGGTCCGCATGTTCTCCACCGCGTCCGCCGGGAAGAGAACCTCACGGCCCGACTGCTCAGAAAGTCGCTGGAGCGACTTCTCAGCGGTGTCCGCCGGGAGATCGAATAAGACGCGACCGGAGAGGTGAGCGGCGGCGCCAGCCGTTTGGGCCGAGACCACGCAATTCGCAACGAGGCACAAGAGGGCGGTGAACGCGCCGCGGAAGGATACACGCAACATACGATGAGTGTACGCGCGAACACGCCTCGTTAAGCAAAGGCTAACCTTGAACATGAATCTTACATTTGGGCGACGGAGGGTTAACAAATCCGTTACGATTAACCCGACGTAGTAACCCGACAATGAGTACGGGGCGCAGGACAACCCTTTCATTACCGGCGAACCTGAATCCAAAAGGATCGAGCGGATCGGTTACAGGGCCGTCTCGTTCATGGCTCCGATGGTCCAGCACCCCGCGAAGATCGGCGCATTCGCGCCCCGAAGAACGCGCTCACGCCCACGCACTCCGCCACGGAGACGCCCCGCCCTACTCCATCGGTTTTACTTCTTTCACCGGCCACTTCGAAACCGTCACACCCTTCGCGCTGCGCGTGCTCACGGGGATCGCCCCGAGGTCGAAATCAACCTCGCGCACCCGGGCACCGCTGCGGCCGTCGATCAAGACCTTCACCTGCTTCGGCATCTCTTTCTCCGTCTTCGCCACGTGCAGCCACACGATCTTCGAGCCCTCACTTTTCACGAGCGGGTAGAGTTTGTCGCGCGAGAGGCCGCCGATTTGGAAACGTTTCGCGAAGGCTTTTCCGCTCTCTTTGTCCTGATAGACCATCGAATAAAACGCCGTGTCGCCGTCCTTCGGGAAGATCGTGACGTAAATAATGTCGCGCCCCATAAAAACTTTGTCGGCCACCTTCGCGACCTTCAGCGAACCGTCGCGCATAATGCAGAGCACCGCGTCCAGAATCGTGCAGTCTTGGATGTAGTCGTGCTGGCGCCAGTTGAGGCCGATAAAGCCGTCGTCTTTGTTGACGTAGAGGCGCTGGTTGGCCGACACGACGGCCGAGGCGTCGATCTGCTCAATCTCGTCGTAGCTCGTGCGGCGCTTATGGCCTTTGCCATATTTTTCCTGAAGCAGCTCAAACCACGCGATCGTATAGCCGGTAAGATTCTTCAGGTGGGCCTTCGTTTCCTTCATGCCGTCTTCGATTTTCTTGAGCGCTTCGTCGGCCTGGAAACGGTTGTAAGCGGAGATGCGTTTGATCCGGATTTCGGTGAGGCGCGTGATGTCCTCGTCAGTCACGTCGCGACGCAGCTGATTGAGAAACGGTTTCAGGCCCGTGCGGATTTCGTGCAACACGCTCTCCCACGTCTTCGATTTCTCAATGTTCCGATAGATGCGCTCCTCGATAAAAATGCGCTCGAGGGAATCCCAGTGCCACTGCTGCTCCAGTTCGCCGAGCTTGATCTCGAGCTCGCGCTTGAGGAGCTCGCGCGTGCGCTCGACGCTGCGGCGCAAAATTTCCTTCACGCCGAGGAACTGCGGCTTGTCCTTCTCGATCACGCACGCCGCCGGCGAGAGCTGCATCTGGCAGTTTGTAAAAACGTAGAGTTGCTGGATGACCTTCTCCGGCTCGGCACCTTGCGGGAGGTGGACGAGAATTTCGACGGAGTCGGCCGTATTGTCATCGACGTGTTTGACCTTGATCCGGCCCTTCGCGTTGGCGGTCAAGATCGACTCGATGAGCGTCTCGGTCGTCGAGCCGAACGGCAACTCGGTGATCGCGAGGAGGTATTTCGAGCGCTGCTCGATCTTGGCGCGGACTTTTACTTTTCCGCCGCGCTCGCCGTCGTTGTAGTCCGTGAAGTCCGCGATGCCACCCGTCGGAAAATCCGGGAAGATGCGGAACGTTTTTCCCTGGAGATGATTGATCGCCGCGCGGCAAAGATCGTTGAAATTGTGCGGGAGAATCTTGGTCGCGAGGCCGACCGCGATACCCTCGGCGCCCTCGAGCAGCACAATGGGGAACTTCGCCGGCAACGTGACGGGCTCCTTCGCACGACCGTCGTAGCTGAGCTGCCAGTCGGTCGTCTTCGGGTTGAAGAGCACGTCCTTCGCGAAATTCGTGAGGCGCGCCTCGATGTAACGCGGCGCCGCCGCCTCGTCGCCCGTGAGGAGATTGCCGTAATTACCCTGCGGCTCGATGAGGAAGGCGCGTTGCCCGATCGCCACGAGAGCGGCACCGATGGACGCGTCGCCGTGCGGGTGGAGCGACATCGAGCGACCGACGACATTGGCGACCTTATGAAAACGCCCGTCGTCCATGTCCCACAGCGTATGCAGAATCCGGCGCTGCACCGGCTTCAGGCCGTCGTCGATGTGCGGGACGGCGCGGTCGAGGATGACGTAGCTCGCGTATTCAAGAAACCATCCCCGGTAACTCTTCGCCAGCGGGGAATCTTCCTCCTGCACGCTCGCACCGCCGCGCCGCGGTCCAGGTGTAAAAACCGCCGGACCTTCGTGCACTGCGATGGGCGCAGCGGGTGCGACCGGATCTGCGGACACCGCCAACTCGACGGCCTTTGTCTCCGGCGGTGGCGTCGCCACGGGCGTCGGCACCGCCGCAGACGCGGCTGCGCTGTCGAGGGGCAACTCGGATTGGTCGGAGTTTTTCGAAGTCGGTTTCTTGGGCATTGCGCGCGAAAGAGATTGGTAAAACGCGCAGGCTGCCACGCGCCCGCGCCGCGCGTCAAGCGGCGCGGATTCACCGCCGATTAATCAGCACCCTACGCCAGAACACCTTGTCGCGTTCACTCCGCAGTCTGCACACGCTTCATCGCCGCCGTCACCGCCGTTCAGGGGCGTGAGGCCCCCGATCGGGAGGACGCCTCCTTTGCCAACACCCGCAGCGCCGCCTCCACATCGACATCCCTCCCCGCGCGCACGTCGGCGACCGTACGCACGACCTTCACGTCCGGCTCGATGCCCTCGTTCTCCAGCCGCCGCCCTTTCGGCGTCACGTAGTCTTGGCGACTCAGCTGCAGCTCCCCTCCGTCGGGTAATCCATGATACCCGCTCGCGAGCACCGCTCCCGCCGTTTTCCGGCCGACAATCGTCGCGCGCCCGTGCTCTTGCAGCACCGCCGCAAAAATCTCCGCCGCGCTCCCCGTCGCGCCATCTACGAGCACGACCACGCTCCCGCCATAGCGCGCCGATCCGATCTGCCATGAGCTTTTTCCACCGCGATACCCGCCACGCGTGATAAACGTCCCGCAGTCCACCGCTCGGTCAAAAAACTCTCCGATGGTGATACCCAGCGAAATGGTCCCGCCACCCGGATTGCGTCGCAGATCGATCACTACACCCGGCGCCGCGCGATTCGTTTTCAACTGATCGCTCAGCCAGCGACGGTCCGCCGGGTCGAACGCATCGAAGCGCAGATAAACGACGCCCCCCGCCAGCACCCGCACCTCCTGCCGCGGCTTCGTCGAGAGGCTCTCCGCGACGATCGCCAGGGCCACGGGCTGATCGCGATCGTCCAAAAATTCCCACTGCGCCACTTCGCCCACCTTCGGCCGCGCCTCGCTGCGTTCACCGAACGCGGTGCCATTCCGCGCGACGACGACCCAGCCGGTTTTGACGCCAGCCAACTCCGCCGGACTGCCCGCCACGAGTTCGCTCACGATCCAACGTCCCTCGACCCGCGTCATGTAAAACCCAGTACGCGCGCGCGTCTGCGTGCGCCGCTCCTTCGCCTGCGTCGGTGACAGCGCATGCGTGTGACTGTCCTTCAGCAAACCCACCATCGCGCCCAGCGCGGCGTAGAGAGCCTGGTCGTCTGCCGCCGCCACCGCCTCCGCACCATATTTCAAACCGGCCGCCGGCCAATCGACGCCGTGCAGCTTCGGATCGTAGTGCCCGTCCGCGACGAGTCTCCACACGCGATCGAACACGCGCACGTTCCCCTCGGCCCGCGCGCGTTGCTCGACTGGCACCGCCGCCAATGAAACCCGCGGCGCCGGCGTAGTCGTGCAGCCAGAGAGCGCGAGCGCCACCACGGCGAGCGCGATTCCGCGCCACCATGCCGCCCTCATGCCAACAGCCCTCGCATCCGTTCCACCTGCGCACCCGCCCGCCCTGCGATCTCGGCAAACTCCGCCGACACTGCCGCATCCTCCGCCACGCGCCGCCAAAAATCCACCGCCCACGCCGCGACTTCGCCCCACGTGCCCGCTGCTCCCGGCAACGGCGCGCGAGGGACCAACTCCCGCACCACGACCTCACCCTGCACGCTCGGCGACCACACCATCGGCAGCATGTCGTAAGCGGGCGCCACGCGAAACAGGCGCGCATCATCGAGCCAGAACGAGAGATTGCCGAAATGCATGTCGGAATTTCCGATCAGTTCGCCAAAGAAATGCAGCCGACGGACTGCGTCCAACGACGCCGCCTCGATCAACTCCGCCCGCGCGAGCGACTCTGCCGCCGCCACCCAGTCGTGCGCCGCCCCACCGCCGTCAAACGCCCCGTGCAGCGCCTCCAGCGACACCACCCCGCGCCGCCCCCGCGCGCCCACCCGATCATGCCGCGCGACTTCCAGAAAACGCCGCCCGCCCGCATCGAGCACCCGCGCCCCGGCCATCGCCAGTCCATGCTCCGCCAATACGGCCAGCGCGTGCGCCTCGGCCGCCAACAAATCTGCCCACCGCCGCCCCACGGGCGTCTCCATCGGCGGGGAAAACTTCACCAACACCGGCTCCACCGGGCCCGCGTCGCGTCGCACCGTCGTCAAAAACTTCGGCTGCTCTCCGCCCGCTGACGAACCCACCATCCCACCCGCCGACACCTGCGTCGCGAGTTCGGGATAGCGCACCGCCCTCGCGTTCTCCGCGACCGTTCCATCCGTCGCTGAAGTCGTCGCCGCATCGAGCGCCCGGGCCAACACCCGCCGCACGGGTGCCTCGCCCACGATGAGATCGCCCGGCAGATCGTCGCCCTCCGCCTGAAGAAAAACGAGCGTATCATCGTCGCCCCACTGCCGCGGGTCCGTCGGCAACCGCAACGCCTCCGCTACCCGTCGTGCCTGTTGCCGTCCAAGAAATCCCTGCGGTCGAAAATCACCGAGGAAAAACGGCAACCCGTCCAAAAATCCCTCCCGGTCCAGCGCCCGCTCCGCCCAAGCCGGGGCCTCGCCCGCCCACTCGACCCACACTCCACCGTGCAACGCATGGACCCGCGCCCACTCGCCCGCCCGTCCCGCCGCGTCGACCCGATAAACCGGCCACCGATCTCCCGCCGAGCGCACCGCCCGTCGCAACGCATACCGCGCCCGCCGCGCCGCACCGAGCACCACCACCGACTCACCGAGCCGCGTCAGCCCGCGCGAAATGGTCGGCTGCGTCACGTCCAACGCCGTCGCCAGCGCCTGCGCCGACAACGCTCCGCCCACCTGAAACCGCAGGGTCAGGTCGGCAACGGTGAGCTGTGCCGGGCGTGCCATTTATCCTGATTATGAATAGATTTAATTTTCTATCTTCAATCATAAACTTCATTTTATCATTACTTTACCATAAAACATATTTTATCGGTGCATAGATAATAGTCGCGATCTACACCACCACCAAATCCTTCTCGATCCGCAGGTTTCCGATAATAAAATCCTGCCGCTCCGTGACGATAAAGCTCCCGCCAAAATCGCCCTTGCGCGAGTTGAAATCGAGCGCACGCTATCAGCCATGCAGTTCGCGTGGGATGCCGC
>CANIJN010000288.1 GCA_947467625.1 Opitutia bacterium
CGCCACGCCTTCGCCCTTGTCATACATCCGCCCGAGAAAGTACTGCGCGAAGGCCTGCCACTGATCCGCCGCCTTGCGATACCATTTCACCGCTTCCGCGCTGTCCTTTGGCACTCCTTCACCTTTGGAATACATGGCTCCGAGAATGACCTGCCCGCTGGCGTTCCCCTGATCGGCTGCCTTGCGATACCAATTCACCGCTTCCGCGCTGTCCTTCACCACGCCTTCGCCGTTGGCATACATGACGCCGAGATTGAGCTGCGCGTCCGCGGTCCCCTGATCGGCCGACTTGCGATACCACTTTACTGCTTCGACGCTGTCCTTTGCCGCACCGTCGCCCTTGGCATACATGACGCCGAGACTGAGCTGCGCCTTGGCGTCTCCCTGATGCGCACGAGCTCGCAGGTCTTACACCAGACTGAGTATCGAAACCGGGCGATTGTTGAGAGCGAGATATGGATATTCTGTTTCTTTGGGAGTTTGCCCGAGCACCTTTTCGCCGACCACCTCCATGCTCACGTTGCCCCTCTCCACCGGCAAACTCTCCCGGATTCGTTTCGAATGCGCTCCAGTCAGCTCCATCGCTCCTGTTCGCATCTTTTGACCACCTTGCCAGTAGTGTTAACACGCGCTAGCGGATTGACAGGTTCAGAGGCTTGACGCCCGCATCGTGCGCTGGTTCCACCTGTGTCTATTAAATGATCCGATTCCTCGATTTTATCGCCGTTTCACTACGTTTCCTCGCCTGTTGGGCTTACCTTGGACTGATCTCGGCCTGCTTCTTCCCGGTTTTCTTTGTCTTGTTACCCAGCCGCCGCCTGCGCATCCAGACCTCCGGCGTTTACGGACAAATGACCGGCTGGGTGATGCTGTTCCTCTCCGGGGCGACAATCCCGCCTGGCGTTCGCCGGAAACTGGGCGCGACCCAGCCGGCCATCTTCATCTCCAACCACACGTCTTACATCGATATCTACTTGGGAATCTGGGCCGCGCCGAACGGTACGCTCGCTACGGGCAAGCGCGAGACCGCCCTGATTCCTTTCATCGGCCAGCTCTACGCCCTATCCGGGAACGTCCTCATTAACCGCTCCAACAAGCGCGATGCTGCCCTCGCTCTGCGAGGGATTATCAGTCTGATGCAGCGATTGCGTACTTCTGTGTGGATTTGGCCTGAGGGTACCCGCTCCTTCGATGGCCGCCTGCTGCCTTTTAAGCGCGGCTTCGCTCACATCGCGCTCGCCACCCGCCTGCCGATCGTTCCGATCGTCGTCAGCAACGCCCATCGCTGCTGGCCCCGCGGCCGCGCCTACACCCGACCCGCCGCCGTGGACGTCTGTATCCTCCCGCCGATTCCAACGACTGACTGGACCACCGAATCTCTCGATCGGCACGTCGCCGAATTGCACACCCTCTTTGCCGCGCACCTGCCGGACGATCAAAAACCCCGTTCGTCTATAGCGGGATCCCGATAACGAAAATCGCCCAAACGCCGAAAGCCGAGTGAGCGGTTCCGACCGCAAGATAAGATTTCACCCGCCAAAACATAAATCCAAATATCAGGCCGGCAATAAATGATAGGAAAGCAAACGTGCTGCCCATGTGCATATGCAGTGAGGAGAAACACACGTCCGCTACCAGGATCGACTTCCAATGCGAGCCGTTCGTCGGCGGGATTGCGATCATGTCGAGCGTGGCCTGCACGATGCAGCGGATATACTCCTGAACGAAACTGAGCGCCGCGTAGCCGAGCGCAAAGGCTAGCCACATAAAATAATTCGGCTTCGCATGAGCGGCGAGCCCTCGCATCGGCTCAAAGACGCGAATCGTATCCGGGTCTTTATAAGCCAGCCAGATCTTCACCACTAAAAATACGCCCATGAAGGGCAATGCCCAGATCACGCCAGTCAGCACTTGCCTCGGCCAGCCGTGCATATATACATGAAAATGCTCATGCTTAATATGCGCCCGCTTCATGAAGTCCGTTACCACCCACAAAAACACTAGGATCAAGAAAAATGAAATCAACGAGGACGTCGGCAGTAGCGGCATAATGAACGCGATCAGCGGCATCGCGAACATGTAGAACGACATCGTCGTCAAAATGCGGGTGAGAAACGCTGACGCCGAGGCCACCAACTTCATCGCTGCTAGTTCAGCCTCGTGCTTGGTCTTCAGCGACGAGTTCGTATTCGATAGCCGATTCACCAGCGTGCGCGCGAGATTGAGCGTGACCTGAGTCTGCACCGCACTGTCCGCAGGCAAATCATCTAGGCTCATCGTGCGCACCGTGGCCAGAGTAGCCGCCACGATGTTGGCTGTCGCCGCCTCCCCGTTGAGGGCCGACATCTCGCCGAAGCAACTTCCAGGCTTCAGCGTCGCCAGTTTTACCCCGCCCGCTGTCTTCGGCTCACCCTTCCACGCTTCAAGTTCGCCACTTTCGACTAGGTAGACCCATTTATTCGCATCGTTTTCCCGCAGCAGCACATCTCCCGGCGCGAAGGAACGCGAAGGCAGAGTGAGGATCAGTTTCTCTACGGCTTCTTCGGGCAAGTTTCTGAACACCTCAAATTGGGGGTGATACACAGTGAATTTAGGAAACGGGTTCGATTAGTCTGATCAACATTAAAACAAGATTTCATCCATGGTTAAAAAATCAACCTCCAGCCCGCCCCCGCTGCGGGCAGCAACCCTCACCGCCATGGTCGGGGTCGTCTGCGAAGCCGCCGTGTCGTAGTCGGGCACGGTGGCGGGACTCCACGTCGCTGCTGGTCTGGACAAGATGGTTGCGGAAGTCGCCTTTCGCAACTCCGACACGCAGCCGTTGCACTTCACCTCCCCGCGTCCGAACTGCGATGGCCTCTCCGCTGCGGTCAGCAAGGAATCCTTCGCCCCCAGTAAGACCCGCACGGCGCACAGCGGGTCACATTCACCGTCGGCGGACGCCAAAGACGGCAGGAAAAATCCGTCACCGTCACCACCGACGACCCCGCCAATCAGCCCGTAACCTTGTTGCTGGTCGGTGATATCCCGGAGTCCGTGGCCATTCGTCCCAACGCCTTGTTCTGGAACAAGGGCGCAGTGCCCGAGAAAAAATCCTGCACAATCAAGGCGGACGATCCCGACGGCGCTAACGTCACTGAGGCGACCTGCGTCGGCCCACGCTTCATCCCACGCCTCGAGCCCACCGCCCACGTCGGCACCTACCGCCTTCGGTTCCGCGTCACCGACAGCTCCACTCCTGCCCAGGTCACGATTCGCATCACCACCCAGTTAGGAGCGCACCCGCTCGTCTCGGTTGTCACGGTCGGCATCAAATAGCCTCCCGCTTCGGATCGGGTCATGGCGAAACGGCGGCGTCACCACTATGGCTTTGAGAAAGGAGCGACGGCCCCTCATCCCACCGCCTGCGATGCAACTCTCCGGCATCTTCCTCTACCCCGTCAAATCCTTACGCGGGTGCGCCGTCACGGCCGCCGACATCGACGCCCTCGGTCTCGTCTGGTGACCGCCGCTTTTTGATGGTCGACGAAAACGACGCGCACCTCACCCAGTGCCCGCTCCCGCGCATAGCACTAATCTCGACCGAGCTGACCTCGACCGCCTCGTCGCAATTGGCGAAGAGCCCGTCCCCGTCGACCGCTTCCGTCCGACGCTCGTCGTCAGCAGCTGCCCCGCCTTCGCGGAAGACACCTGGTCGCGCCTCCGCATCGGCGCGATCACCTTTCGCAGCGGCGGCCCCTGCGCCCGCTGCATCGTGACCACCACACACCAGTTTTCCGGAGAGCGCGGCCACGATCCCCTCCGCACCCTCGCCACCTATCGCCGCGCGCCCCCCGATCCGTCGCGCATCAACTTCGACCTGAATCTTACCCACGAGACTAAATCCGGCACCCTCCGCGTCGACGACGCCGTCGAGCTGCTGTAATACGAGGCACCCCCCGAAGCCCCCCTCCGCGTTTGCGCTCAGCGCTTTCGCTTTGCCGCGATCGCGCGCAGTTCCACCGCGGTGAGCTTGTACTTGCCCCGCCCGACCGCCTCCCTGGCGAAGATCAGATCTTCCAACGAAATCATCCAACAAACGCGCCCTTCGATTTCAAATTTATCCGCCGAACTCTTCTGGCGTGCAAAATCACCGCGGCCGGGCACCGAAGCGCGAATATCCACGACCCCGGCGTCGGTTTCCCAATCGAGATCGATTACCCGCTCACCCAGTTTCGGAAATTTCAGAAACGACAGCCGCTGCGGCGTCATGCGACGGCGGGGTTCCGCTCGGCCAACGCCCGCCGTAACAGCTCAACGTTCTCCCCCGTCAGCACTACGCAGATATCCAAATCGCGCGTCACCTGCGCCGCCCCGAACGTCACCGCGGTGCAGCCCCCGATCAGGACAAACTCGAACCCCGAGTCCCTGAGCTTAGCGATCCGGCCCAGGCCACCGTGATCGCTTGACTGAAGGTCGAACTCATCCGCCTGCAAAAGGAACTCGGCGACACCGGCCAATTCGCCAACGAAATCCCGCGCGACGGCGTCGACGCCCCGAAAAACGTCCCCGTCCTCAGCAAGAAAACGGTCGTCGAAGCCATCGCCGCCACCGTGCCCTGAAGAACCCGCCGCGCCCTTCGCCGGCGCACGGGGCCGGCCGCTCGCTCGCGTTCCGAAGCAGCCCGCCGCGTGAGAAGCGGGACCGCCCGCGGATCCGGCCTTCGCACGAGCGTGCCCGCCCGTGGGATTGCAGCCATCCGCGCCGAGGCTACGCCGCCGCTTTTACGCCCCCGCGCCCCCACTCCCCGCGCACGCCTGAGAATTCGATTGCAGCCCGCTGCGGCTTCGCGATGAAAATCCTAGATGGTCCCGTCCTTCCCGCTCGCCATGGTGATCTTTGTCACGGCCAATGTACTCCTAGCCTACCTCCTCCGCCGCTTCGCCCGCCCGGCAGTTTGGATCACCGGCCTGATGTTGGTCTTGTTCCCCCTCTTCAGTGACACCTCGGATTGGAACGATTGGTTAACGTGGGTGAAGCGCTATTCCATCATCATCCCCGCGTTCTTATGGGCCTTCTTGCGTGACCGGCCGGGCCATCGGTTCTCGCGCATCCTCAGGGTTGCTCTGCCCTGGGTGCTCATTTTGAACGTGCTGGAAGTGGGGCTGTTCGAAATGCTCGGTCCAAACCCGATCAACGGCGTGGCGATCGCCATCGTGGGGCTCTGCATCCCGTTGAAATGGTCGCAGTCCGGCGCGCAACGCCAGTTCGGATTCGGCGACCCACTCTGGCAGGCCGCGTATCTCATGACCCTCACGCGCTTCTTTTGGCTCCACCCCAGGTTTGAAAACGGGACGGCCGGCGCCCTCATTGTCCTCGCGCTGGCCTCCCTCCTTTGCGCCGTGGAGCGCAATAGCCAAAACTACGTCGGCTGGCGGCTCTACACGCTTTATCTCTTCGTGCTGCAGGACTCGATTTTCCCCAGCGTCTCCGACTACCTGTATCCGACATGGCTGCACGTGGAAAACCGCGTGAAGCTCCAAGGCACCCCCTTGTCCCAAGCCTGGCTCGTCCTCAATGTCGTCGTGGTCGCCGCGCTGCTCATCCAGCGGGCGCGCGCGTGGCGGGCCCAATCCGCCCTCGCCCCCGCCGCCGCGGGCTAGCTCGTACTCAGCGCCCCGCTTGCAACGCGTCCGCCACCGCCGCCGCGAGCTGCTTCCCGCGCAGGTCCTTCGCGACGATCCGCCCCGCCCGATCCAGCAGGAAACTCGCCGGCAGCGCCGTCACCCCGTAGCGCGCCGCGAGCGGCGTCTTCCA
>CANIJN010000289.1 GCA_947467625.1 Opitutia bacterium
AAAATCGCCCGCAAGCAGGCTCCTACAAAAAACCGGTGTTCGTCTCAGCTTGAACGCGCATGGGAATAACCGGCCCCCGCCCACTCGCTTCTCACCTTGCGCGCCACGCCTTGCATCAGCGCCGGAGATCGCGCCGTCTGTAAAGAGTCCATACGTGATACTTTCGGCTTGGTCTGCGAGGTCGCGCGAAGCCAATATTAGATGTTGCTGACCGCGTCCGACTTGGTCTGAGAAAGACATCGGTGAGACCATGCCGCTCGCCGTCGCTGATCTCCAGGGCGATATCTCCACCGCCGCGAAAAAACTCGCAGCCGCGCTCGACCAGTTGAAATCCGTGCGCCCGACACACCTCGACGAGCTCGCCACCAAAAACACCGCTGGAACCGCGGCGAAAAACGGCAAGAAAAAGAAATAGTCCGGCCGCCCCCGCCCGGGTCTCCCGTTTTTCAGCATAGCTGCGAGCGCCGCAAGTGGAGCGCTGGTTCCAGACTGCCGTGCACCATTCGCTGGCGCTCGCGGCCATGCGACGCGTCCAGGTGGTCCCATCCCTTTGCGCCTGGATTTTCATTTGCCTTGCGCGCTTTGCACGTGTTGAGTGACGCCATCAACCGAACCATACCATTCTGGTTCGGCCCGGCTGTAACCCCCATGATAGTCCTCCGTGCCAGCCTGCTCCGTTCCCGTACCCTGCTCGTTGCGATCGCGCTCCTCGTCACGTTCGTTTCGGCCCACGCGCAATCCTCCACCCCGGGCACCATCGAAGGTCGCGTCCTCAACGCCCGCAGCGGTGAATACGTCGCCGGCGCCCGCATCTCCGTCCAGGGCAGCGCACTGGAGACGTTTACCGATTCCGACGGCAAATACCGGCTCTCAAACGTACCGACCGGCTCGGCGCGTGTGACGACCTTCTACACCGGCCTGCCGACCCTGACCACGCTGGCTCTCGTCACCGCCGGACAGACTTCCCAGCATGACATCACCATGTCCACAGCCGGAGCCAAAACCGACGGCACGGTCGTTAAACTCGACGCGTTTCGGGTCGAGACCTCGCGCGAGATGGACGCCGCCGCGCTCGCGATAAATGAGCAGCGCTTTGCCTCCAATATCAAAAACGTAGTCTCGACGGACGAGTTTGGCAGCGTGGCCGAGGGCAACGTGGCGGAGTTCCTGAAATTCATGCCCGGCATCACCATCGATTACACCGGTGGCAACGCGCGCGACGTCTCGATCAACGGCGTACCCTCGGCCTACGTGCCGATCACAGTCGACGGCTTCAATGTCGCCTCCGCCGCCGGCCGTGCCACCGCCCGCAACGTCCAGGCCGACATGGTCTCGATCAACAACCTCTCGCGCATCGAGGTATCGTATTCCCCCACGCCCGAGTCGCAGGGTTCGGCGCTCGCCGGCAGCGTCAACATGGTGCCGCGGAGTTCGTTCGAGCGCGCCCGGCCGATGCTCAACTACAGCGTCTACGTCCTGATGCGCGACAACGCCCGGGATTTTCACCCTGAGCCCGGGCCGAAGCCGAGCCCGACCCGCAACATCCACCCGGGCTTCGACTTCTCCTACGTCGCCCCGGTGAACAACCGTTTTGGATACACCGTGTCCGCCGGTGTGTCGTCCAACTACTCGCCCCAGGAGCGGGCCATGACCACCTGGCTCGGCGTCGTGGCGCCGACCAATGGCGTCGCTTTTCCGCACACCACCCCGGACAAGCCATACCTCTCCAGCTACAATTTCCAAGACGAGCCCAAGGTGACCATGCGCCGTTCGTTCGGCGCCACCGTCGACTACAAGCTCACCGCGCACGACCGCTTTTCCCTCGGCTTCCAATACACCTCCTTCGACGGCCGCTTCACGCTGCACAACCAGACGTTCAACCCGCTGCGCGTTCTGCCCGGGGCCTTTACGACGACGTCGACGCAGGGCGCGCCCGGCGCCGGTGACGTCACGATGGGCCAGAACGAGAAGAACCGTTTCAACCGCACCTATATGCCGACCCTGACCTGGCGGCACGACGGCCCGGAGTGGCAGGCGGACGCCGGCGCGGGCTTTTCCCAGCAGAGCGACTACAACCGCGACACCGAGCAGGGTTATTTCCGCACCGTCAGCGTGCGCCGGACGAACGTGACGGTCGCCTTCAACGACATCTTCTACCTGCGTCCGCGGGTCATCACTGTGCAGGACGGCACCACCGGCGCCCCAGTCGATCCGTATCTGCTTTCCAACTATGCCCTGACCGGCGCGACGAGCCAGCGCGACTTCACGCACGACCTCCAGAGCACCGCGTATGGCAACCTGAAACGCGACTTCTACACCCGCGTACCCTTCACGCTGAAGACGGGATTCTATCTGCGGCAGGCCCAGCGCGACATCCGGGGCGGCGTCCTCACCTACAACTACGTCGGCCCCGACGGCCGGGCGAGCACGACCCCGATCGGTGGCGACGACAATGCCGCGCCGTTTCTCGACGCCTCCTATTCGCGGCGGATGTCGCCGTATGGCTTTCCCCAGAGCGAAGTCCCGAGCACGCGCAAGATCTGGGAGTGGTACGTCGCCCATCCGAATTACTTCACGACCAACGCCAACACCGACTACCGCGGGCTCGTCACCAACTCAAAGTTTGCCGAGGAAATCGTCTCCGCCCTTTACCTGCGGGGCGACGTGTCGTCACCCGACCGGCGGCTGAAGCTCGTGGGCGGCGTCCGCGCCGAGCAGACCAACGTCGACGCCAGCGGCTTCCTCACTGATCTCTCGCGCAACGTACAGCGCAGCGCCCAGGGCCAGGCGATCATCGGCGCCAACGGTCGCCCGCTCGCGATCACGAGCGACCCGCTGGAAATCTCCAAACTCACCTACCTCGACCGCGGCGCCCGCGCGCAGAAGGAGTATCTCCGGTTCTTCCCCAGCCTGAATGCAACCTACAACGTCCGCGAAAATCTGATCGCCCGCGCGGCCTATTACGAATCCGTGGGCCGGCCCAATTTCAACCAGTACGCCGGCGGCGTCACGCTGCCGGATCCCGAAAGTCCGCCGAGCAACGCCAACCGCATTGTCGTGAACAACGCCGCGATCAAGGCATGGAGCGCTCGCACGGTGAGCGTGCGGCTCGAGCACTATTTCGAGGGCGTCGGCCAGTTCTCGGTCGGCGCGTTCCGGCGCCAGTTCGAAAATTTCTTCGGCGCAACCACCTTCAACGCCACCCCCGAATTTCTCGCCCTCTACAGCATCGATCAGGCGACCTACGAAGCCTACGACGTCGCCACGCAGCACAACATCACGAGCACCGTCCGGATGGATGGCTTCGACTTCAACTACAAGCAGACGCTCGCCTTCCTGCCGCACTGGGCGCGCGGGGTTCAGGTCTTCGCCAACGGCAGCTCCCAGCGCGCCATCGGCGACGCGAGCAGCAACTTCGCGGGCTTCATCCCGCTCGCCGGCAGCTGGGGCGTCAGCCTCACGCGCAAGAAATTCAACACCCGCGTGAATTGGAACTACCGCGGCCGCCAGCGCCAGGCGGCCGTGGCGCCGGGCGCAAGTATCGAACCCGGTACCTTCACCTGGGGCTCGAAGCGCCTCTACGTCGACGTGCTCGGCGAGTACTATCTCAAGAGGCAGGTCGCGCTGTTCTTCAACCTGCGCAACGTCGGAGACGCGACGGAGGACACCGAAGTCTCGGGCCCGAGCACGCCCGCCCACGCGCAGTTCCGCACCCGACTCGACTACGCGTCGCTCTGGACGTTCGGGATCAAGGGCACGTTCTGAACCGCCGCGTCATGTCCCCCCTTCGCTTTTTCCTGGGCGCGCGGCTCCTCTGCGGCGCAACCCTCGGTGCCTTCGCCGCCAGCGCCGCGCCTCGACCCAACATCATCCTGATCATGACCGATGATCAGGGCTACGGCGATCTCGCCATCCACGGCAACCCGTTGCTCGAGACGCCGCACCTCGACGCGTTGGCCCGCGGGAGCGCGACGATGACGAACTTCCACGTCAGCCCCGTCTGCTCGCCCACTCGAGCCAGCCTGATGACGGGCCGCTACAACTATCGTACTCGCGTTATTGATACATTCAAGGGCCGCTCGATGATGGATCCCGCTGAGGTGACCGTGGCCGAACTGCTCCGCGACGCCGGCTACGCGACCGGGATTTTCGGCAAATGGCACCTCGGGGACAACTACCCGATGCGCGCTACGGACCAGGGCTTCGAGCAGGCGCTGACGATTCGCGGCGGCGGACTGGCCCAGCCCTCCGATCCGATTGAGAACGAACGACGCTACACCGATCCGATCGTGTTTCGCAACAACCGGCCGGAAAAGGCGAAGGGCTTCTGCACCGATGTGTTCTTCGACGGCGCCCTCGACTTTGTCGCCTCGGCGCAGCGCGCCGGCCGCCCATTCTTCGCCTACATCGCGCCCAACGCGCCTCATGATCCGCTGCACGACGTGCCGCCCGCGCTCTACGCGAAGTACAAAGCGAGGGACCTGAGCTCCGTGATTCTGGGCCCCGGTAAGGACACCGACGCCATGGCACGAATTTACGCGATGGTCGAAAACGTCGACGAAAACATCGGTCGGCTCATGGCCCGGCTCGAGGCGCAGCGGCTGCTGGCCAACACCATTGTGATCTTCATGTGCGACAACGGCCCGGCGAGTTTGCGTTACGTCGGCCCGATGCGCGGCAAAAAATCCGAACCGCTCGACGGCGGCATCCGCTCGCCGTTCTACGTCCACTGGCCGGCGCGACTGAAGCCCGGCACCGCCAGCGACCGGATCGCGGCGCACCTCGATGTGCTCCCCACGTTGCTCGACGCTGCCGCGGTGCCCGTACCCGCCGGACTCAAGCTCGACGGTCGCAGCATCCTGCCGCTCCTCGAAGGCCGCAGCGCGCCGTGGCCAGACCGCACGCTCGTTTTCCAGTCCCACCGCGGCAACCGCCCCGTGCCCGCGCACAACATGACGGTCCGTACCCAGCGCTGGAAACTCGTCCACCCGACCGGCTTCACCCGCGAGTCGCCAGCGGCAGACGCCCCCTTCGAGCTCTATGATCTTGCCGCCGATCCGCGGGAGCAGAACAACCTCGCTGCTTCCCAACCGGAGATCCTGCGGCGGCTGCGCGCCGAATACGACACGTGGTTCGCCGACGTTTCGTCCACCCGGCCGAACAACTACGCCGCGCCCCGCATCGTCATCGGCACGGATGCGGAAACTGAGACCGTGCTCACCCGCCAGAACTGGCGCGTGCCGGACACCGGCGACAACAATCGCGAGGGCACCTGGCTCCTCCGCGCGGAACGCGACGCCACCTACGATGTGGAGCTGCGTTGGCTGAAGCCGATGGCGCCCGGAACGATCGAGGTCCGCGCCGGGCAGGTCGTTCGGACCGTCGAATTGCGGGAGGCCGCCGACCGGGTCTTAGTCACGGATCTTCGGATACCGCCAGGGGAACTGGCTTTCACCGCCACCCATCGAGAGGGAAAAGTGACTGAAGGGGCGTACCACGCCATGCTGGTCCGACGTTAGCGCGGAGATTGCTAGGTGGCCCGGAGTAGCGACCGCCCCGTCGCCGAGGACGAGCCAACGGCGGTAGAGTAGGCAGGAGCTGCCCGAGGTGAGTCGGCCCACTCCCGCCCCTCATCAAACCGGACGGGCGGATTTCCCGCATCCGGCTTTCCGAGAACCTACGTCGCAAAGCGATCGGCGCCACGCGCACGCCGAGGAAGCGGCCAGCGTTGATCGTGTCCGAGCAGACGTTCGTCGGAGAAGAAACTG
>CANIJN010000290.1 GCA_947467625.1 Opitutia bacterium
AACTCGGCATCTCCGTGCACACGGTCGAAGCGCAACTCACGAAAGCTCTCCACCGCTGCGAAGAATTTTTCGCGCGCCACGGCCTGCCATGAAACCTGTATCCCGTAGCGGCGAGCGCCAGCAAGCCGACGCGCCTCCCCGCAGCGCCTGCTCTCCCCATCGTAGCGGCGAGCGCCAGCAAGCCGACGCACCTCCCCGCAGCACCTGCTTTCCCCATCGTAGCGGCGAGCGCCAGCAAGCCGACGCGCCTCCCCGCAGCGCCTGCTTTCCCCATCGTAGCGGCGAGCGCCAGCAAGCCGACGCGCCTCCCCGCAGCACCTGCTTTCCCCATCGTAGCGGCGAGCGCCAGCAAGCCGACGCGCCTCCCCGTAGCGCCTGCTTTCCCGATCGTAGCGGCGAGCGCCAGCAAGCCGATGGCTTCATCCGCTCGGCGCTCTGCCTCCAGGCGGTCCAGCATCCGCCTCTCGCCCAATGAGCGCTGCTTCCTCCCCTAGCGACGACTCCGCCCTCCCCGCCACCGCCGCGCAGTGGACGATCCGTCGCGACCGCGGCCTCTCCGCCACCGAGTCGATCGATTACGAACTCTGGCTCGCCGCCGATCCCCGCCACGCCGCCGCCATGCAACGCTCGTCCGCCGCGTGGTCGCTCCTCGACCGCATCCCGGAAAGCGCCGCCGCCCCCGTCCTCGCCGCCGCCACGCGCCGCCGCTCCTTCTGGCGCCGCTCAGTCGTCCTAGCATCCCTCGCCACTGCGGCCGCCGCCGCCCTCGCCCTCGTCGCGCTCCGCTTCACGCGATCATCTGCTCTTCCGTCTCCAGACCTCGCGGCCACCACCGCCAACGCGCCCTCCTCCGCCCCACGCCAGCTCACGCTCTCCGACGGCACCGTCGTCCAACTCAACACCGGCGGCGAAG
This sequence comes from Opitutia bacterium, assembly GCA_947467625.1. Lineage (GTDB taxonomy): Bacteria > Verrucomicrobiota > Verrucomicrobiia > Opitutales > Opitutaceae > GAS368. The sequence goes on from CANIJN010000290.1 coordinate 914, forward strand.
TCCTCGAGCAATTCACCGCCGCCGAGCGCCGCGTACTTCTCTCACACGGCGAAGCGCATTTCGCCGTCACCAAAAACCCCGCCCGCCCCTTCGTCGTCCGCGCCGGCAACGTCGACGTCCGCGCCGTCGGCACCTCGTTTAATGTCCACCTCAAGGCCGCCACGGTCGACGTCCTCGTTACCGAGGGCGTCGTCCAACTCAACCGCCCGTCGGCGCAGGTTCCCGTCGTCACCATCGCGGCGCCCACCGACAACCTCCCGCGCCTGACCGCCAACGAACGCGCCGTCGTCTCCCTCGCGCCCACATCGCCCACCTCACCCACATCGCTCGCGCCCGCCATCGTCGTGACCACCGCAACCCCCGACGACATCGCCCTCACCCTCGCCTGGCAGGCGCCACTGCTGCGCCTCGGCGGCTCGACGCTCGCTGAGCTCGTCCTCGAATTCCAACGCCGTTCCGGCCAGCGCGTCATCCTCGCCGATCCTGCCCTCGCGTCGCTCCGCGTCGGCGGCCGTTTCCGCGCCGATGACCTTGCCGGCTTCACGCACCTCCTCGCCACCACCCTCGATCTCGAAGTCGAACATACGTCCGACGACACGCTCGTGCTGCGAAAAAAATCTTCCACTGCGCGATAGCGGAAATCGCCGGTCCCCGCGTCTTCCCCGCGCCGTCGGCTTCCGGGCCGATGGAAAAACCCCATCCATGTTACCCTTCAACCGTCAGGTCGGTCGGCTTTACCGCCACCTCCTGACGCTCACGCTGATCCTCTTTTTCTCGCTGCCTCCACTCCACCTCCATGGTGCGGAGTTGGTGCGAAGACCGTTTGCCATTCCGGCGGCGGATGCCGAGGTGACGCTGGAGACGTTTTCCGATCAGGCCGGCGCCCAAGTTGTCTATCTGATCGAAGACGTGCGCGGTGTGGCGACCAATCCCGTGCAAGGCCCGTTCGCCATCCTCGACGCGCTCGAACGGTTGGTCGCCCGCACCGCGCTGAGGGTGGAAGTAGATGGGAAAACCGGCGCCTTCGTCGTCCGACGCGAATCCAGGTCGCCAGGTCCGCCGGAGTCTCCGCAACCGATCGCCCAATCACCTTCTCAGTCCATGAAGAATACTCCCCGCACCCTCCTCGCCGCCCTCGCCGGCTGGATCTCCCTCGGCTCCGCCGAAGCCCAGACCGCTGCTCCCGCGTCGTCCACCACGGACGAAGCCGTGATGCTTTCCCCTTTCCAAGTCTCCACCTCGAAAGATCAAGGCTACGAAGCCAGCGAGACGCTGTCCGGGACACGTCTCTCGACGCCCAACAAGTTCGTCGGCGCGGCCATCACCGATGTCACGCCCGCCCTCATGCAGGACCTCGCTCTGACCAACATGCAGGACCTGATCAATTTCGTCCCCAACTCCGCGTCGTATTTCGGCGGCGGAATCGGCGGCGACTCCACGGGCAACAACGCCCTCTTCGGCATTTCCTACTACGTCCGCGGCAACCTCGTGAGCTCCGCCAGCCGCGACTTCATCAAATACCGCGTTTACGAAGACGCCTACAACGTCGAGCGCTTCTCCTTTTCCCGCGGTCCCAACTCGATTCTCTTCGGCATTGGTGATCCCGCGGGCATCGCCAACAGCGTCTCCAAACGCGCCCACTACAAAAACAGCTACGGCGCCACGTTTCGCTTCGACTCGAACGACAGCGCCCGCGGCACCTTCGACCTCAATCGTGAGCTCATCCCTCAGCGCCTCGCCTTCCGCGTCGCCGGCCTCCACGAGAATCGTGAGACCGACCGCAAACCCTCCGACCGCAAATCCGATCGCATCTACGGTGCGCTCACGGCCAATCCGTTTCGCGCCACCACGCTGCGCCTGACCACGGAAAAGGGCCACTACGATGCGCTCAACGTCCGCCCGTGGCCGGCCGCCGACGGCCTCACGCCTTGGATTCAGGCAGGCCGGCAGGAAATCCCGACCCCATTTCTCAACGGCGCCGTCAACAACGCCACCGGCACACCCGCCGCCAACCTCGGCACCGCCCCACAGCCGCCCGGTATTTTGCCCACGCCGGCGCCCGCCTCCGGCCCGCGCGGCATTCTCGCTGCCGCCGGCTTCGATATTACGCGCAATTTTCCCTATGCCGGGCTCACGTTTTCCGGCAGCGGCGCCGCATTGCCCACGGCGCCGATCAACATGAACGGCCTGATTTACCCGATCAAACCGTTCCAGTTTGGCACCACCGGCGAGCGCAACCCCACGCTTCTCAACGCGCCGATTCCTTACAAGGCCAACGTCCTCGGCTACGGCAACCGCGTCGTGCAGGACTTCGACAACCGCATGATCACGCTCGAGCAGGCGATCGGCCGGGATCTTTTTGTCGAGCTGCTGTACAGCCGCCAGCACATCGACGCCGTCAACGACTACTCGTCGCAGAACGTCGACAACATCTTCATCGACAAAAATCCCACGCTGCTCGCGCTGCGCGGTGGCGTCCTGACCAATCCAAACTACAACCGGTATTTCGTCATCAACGACCAGCCGACTTCCTACGAGCAGCGCTTCATCGACGAGACCTATCGCGCCACCGCCTCCTACAAGCTTGAGGCGAAACGCCACCTCCGCGGCCGGCTGGGCGAATGGCTCGGCTATCACAACTTCGCCGGCCTCTTGGAACGGACCACCTCCGATTTCGTCCAGCATTTCGCGTTTCTACGCAACACGAACAACGCTACCATGGGCACCGTTCCGCAGTTTCCGCTAGCTGGCACCACCGACATTCAGTCCGCGAATAACATGATCGCCGCGATCAACTACCTTGATCCGCAGCGGCCGGAGACGTGGGCGTTCCCCGATCTGTATCCGCGCTACCCGCACCTGCTCTTCGATGGTTCCGCGAAACCCGCCCCCGACGCCAACGGCCTCGCTCCCGCCTGGGTCGTTAATTCTAGCACCCGTTCGCTGCAGGAGATCCGCTCGAAAATGTTTGTGATGCAGGACGTGTTTCTCGGCGAACGCCTCATCACCACCTTCGGTTGGCGTAAAGACAACTCCCGCATTTGGAATCCGCCCGCCGGTGCAAAAAATACCGCGGGCGGCGGCTACATCAAAAACATCCTCGAGACTTCGCCTAAGTCCGTCGCCCCCGTCGAAAAAGAGGGTTCCACGCGCACGCAGGGCGCCGTGTTCTATCCGCTGCGTTGGATCGGCCTGAGCTACAACCAGTCGATGAGCTTCCAACCCGCGTCCGGATCGTCGCGCGACATCTGGGGCAACACGCTCCCCAACTCCGAGGGTCGCGGCAAAGACTACGGCCTCAAATTCAGCCTGTGGGACGGCTTGGTTAACGGCAGCCTTTCCAACTTCACCACATCCACGATCAACCTCGCGACGACGCAACTCCGCGCCGGTCCGGCCGGGAGCATCGATGGCGGCCGCGCCGCGATCCGCAGCACGATGGAGCGACTGTTGCCCGACGATCCCTACTGGCGCTCGACGAATTATCCTTGGAACAACGACTATCGAAACCTGAACGACAACGATTCCAAGGGCTACGAATTCAGCGTCACGGCCAATCCCCGCCGCAACTGGCGGATCACCGGAAATTTCAGCCGGCAGACGACGAAGGCCTCCAATGTCGGCAGCTACGAACGCGAATTCCTCGCGCTGGCCCGGAGCCTCTTTGCGCCCGGCGGCAAATACGCCGCCTACTCGGCGGGCACCGATGGCGTGACCATTCAGAACCAACTCAGTGCCATCGAGGACGTGCTGACCCGGGCCAAGAGCCTCGAAGGCCGCGCCGACGCCCGCCAGGCCCGCTACACCGCGCGCCTGTCCACCGCGTATGATTTTACCGCGGGCCCCCTCAAAAACTGGGGCGCGGGCGGCACGTTCCAGTTCAGCAAAGCCCTCATCGTCGGCTACCCTTACATCCCGGGGAATCCCGGTCTCTTCGACGCCAACAAACCTTACTTCGGCGACGACACGAAGGTCGTCGGCGTTTTCACCAGCTACCGCTTCAAGGTGTTCAAAAACTACAACGGCCGCCTGCAGCTCAACGTCGACAACCTCCTCGATGATGCCGACCTCCATCCGATCGTAAAAGTCGACCGTGGCGATGGCCAGCCGGTCGTGAGCCGCTACAGTCTCGCCGGCGGCCGCAACTGGGTGCTGAGCGGCTCCGTCGATTTCTGATTCCGTTTCCCGTCCTCCCGCCGTCGCGACCGATTCTCCCTCGGCAGGATTTTCGTCGCCGCGCTGAATTGCCGCGCAGTCGCACCGCCGCTCAATCCGCGCTTGAACCTCCCGCCGCTTTCCCGCTGCCTGCGAACATCGTCGCGATGCCCCACCCCACCGATCAAGCCCGCTGGTTTGCCGAAGAAGTCGATCCTCACCGCAGCGCCTCGCGCGACTATGTGCAGCGCGCGTTCCTCGGCGTGCGCACTGTCGACGATGTCGTGCAAGACTCGCTCCTCCGCATCTGGACCGCCCGCGCGCGCCGTCAAATCGGCTGCGCGCGCCCCCTGTTCACTATCGTTCGCCCAGCGCTCGAGGCGGACCTGAGGAGAAAATCTCAGCGTGATGATCGATCATGACCGCACACGGCGGTCTCCGACGAAAACATCCAGCCAACCCTTAACCCACCCACACTTCTTATGAAAAAAACCTCCCGTACCCTCCTCGCTGCCGTTGCCGGCTGGCTCGCCGCTTCGGCCGCCGTTGACGCTCAAACCGCCGCCACCCCACCGAAAGACGAAACCATCCAATTGTCGCCCTTCGAAGTCTTGTCGGAAAAAGACACTGGCTACCGGGCGAACGGCACGCTCGCCGGCACCCGCCTGCGGACCGACCTGAAGGACGTCGCCGCCTC
>CANIJN010000291.1 GCA_947467625.1 Opitutia bacterium
ATCCGCCCGTAGCCGCGAGCGCCAGCGAGTGATCCGCATTCGCGCGTAGCCGCGAGCGCCAGCGAGTGGTCCGCATCCCCACGTAGCCGCGAGCGCCAGCGAGTGGTCCGCATCCGCACGTAGCCGCGAGCGCCAGCGAGTGGTCCGCATCCGCACGTAGCCGCGAGCGCCAGCGAGTGGTCCGCGCTCAGCATTGTATGCGCACGACTCCACGCTAACATCCCCTCACCACCTCTCGCGCTGCGATGAAGACTCCCGCCCTTTCCGTTACCGCCTCAGTCATTTCGATCTTAAAAATAAAGCCGCGGATCTTCCATTGCCTGAGTTCGGGTTCCTCCCGACCCCAGGCGATCGCCGACACGCTGTCCGGCATCACCGTCGGCTTGATCGCTCTCCCCCTAGCACTTGCCCTCGGAGTCGCGAGTATACCGATTTACCGCGCCACCCCCTTCCTCGCTCCGGCCATCGGTATTTTCACAGCGATCATCGGCGGGCTCATTGTTTCTATCCTTGGAGGCAGCCGTGTCCAAGAACACCGAGGCCAGCGCCACATCCGTGCCCACTGCGATGACGCCCTCCTCCGCGCCCGTAAAATCCTCGCCACGCCCTGAGCGCGTCAGTTAATCGCGCCCCCCTCCCCATGCTCCGCCACACCGCCACACCGATCTGGGTTTATTTCGGCGGCATGGCTCTCGCCGTCACCGCCGGCTCGATCAACGCTGTGGGTTTCCTTGGCCAACACCATCAGGCCCTAAGCCACATGACCGGTACCGTCACGGTGCTCGGCATGGAACTCGCCCGCACCAACTACGGTGTCGCCCTCCACGCCCTCTGTATCTTGGTCGCGTTCTTTCTCGGCTGTGTGCTCAGCGGTGCAATCATCCGGCAAGGCTCCCTCCGCCTCGGCCGTCGCTACGGCGTCGCGCTCTCTCTCGAATCCGCGGCTCTCTTGCTCTCAGTTTATTTTCTTCGTCAAGGAGCCAACATCGGCGACTACCTCGCCGCCCTCGCCTGCGGCCTGCAAAACGCCATGGTCACCACCTACAGCGGTTCGGCGATGCGCACGACGCACATCACCGGCATGGTCACGGATCTCGGCATCGCCTGCGGCCACCTCTTGCGCGGCACCGAGGTCGATTGGTTTCGGTTCCGGATCTACGGAGTGCTCTTCCTCGGTTTTTTCGCGGGTGGCCTGATTGGCGCGCTCGGCTACAACCGATTTGGCTACGATACCCTCTTGTTGCCCGCGGTTCTCAGTGGCGTAATTGGCGTCGGCTACACCATTACAGAACATCTCGAACGTCGCCCTCACCACGAGCCGCCCCCCGCCTGACCGCCCACGTCGGCGCTCAACCGCCGCCGCGCTCTAAAACTTTTACCGCTTGGCGAAATCTTTTCGCGGTTAAAAAAATCCGCTCCCCGCCTCCGTCCTTGGCCCTTGGTCATTGGTCCTTGGCCCTTCCCTTCTCTCACTCGCGCCACGTGAACGCATGGCACAACGCCACCCCTGCCGCGTCCGCCTCATCCAGCGCCAGCGTGCGCCCGTGTCCCAGCAGCGCCATTACCGTGCGCGCCATCTGCTCCTTGCTCGCGCGGCCCGCACCCACCACCGCCTGCTTCACGCGCAACGGTGCGTATTCGAAAACCGGTTTCTCCCGCAACGCCGCCGCCGAAATCGCCGCCCCGCGCGCCGCACCGAGGATCTGCGCCGTCTGAAAATTTTGCACAAAAATCGTCTGCTCCAGCGCCACGTGCCGCACGTCCTTCGCCGCATCCAAAAACGCCGCCACCGCCCGATGAATCTCTCCGAGCGCCACCGCCATCGGCAGTTTTGCATGCACCTTCACCGTCTGACACCGCAACAAAATCGGCTGCCGGCCCACCGCAAACTCGACCAGCGCCAAACCCGTCCCGCGTAGCGACGGATCGATCCCCAACACCACCCCGCTAAACGGCGTCCGCGCCCGCACGCCCGACGACGACTGTCCCGAGGCCGCGCCATTCGCCGGCACGTCTAGCGCCGCCGGCACCGGTTTTCCCGCCAGCTTCGCCGCCCACATTTGCCTGACGTTCATCCGCGCCATGATGAGTGGACGAGCTTGAGCCCGGCAATGAGGCTGAGCGCGAGCGCGAGATTTTCAAACGCCTGTTGATCGATCTTCATGACGAGTTTCCGTCCGAACCATGCGCCCGCGAGCACCACCGGAGCCAGCCAGACGTTGAACGCAACGCTCGTCGCATGAATCAACCCAAGATCGATCATAAACGGCACCTTGAAGAGATTGAGCAGCAGGAAAAATACCGCGCTCGTGCCGACCCAATCCAGTTTCGGCAACCGCATCGCGAGCATGTAAACGACCATGAGGGGACCGGCCGCGTTCGCCACGAGCGTCGTAAAGCCCGCGAGGACGCCGATGGCGGGGGCGAACCACGCCCCATGCTCCGCCTCGTGCCCGCCCCATTTGCGCCGGATGAGTTGCATCACCACCAGCCCCAGAATAATCGCGCCGATGAGCGCCTGCGCCTGCCGGTCGTTCACACGATCAAAGGCCAGCCAACCCAGCACCACACCGCCCGCCGTCCACGGAAACAGCCGCCACACGTGCAGCCACTTCGCGTGCCGCCCATAGGTCGCCGACGCCACGATGTCTCCGAAACACAACAACGGCAGCACCGTGCCCGTCGCCTGCTTCGCCGGCATCATCAGGGTGAACAGGACCACCGCAAGAATCCCGAGCCCGCCGATGCCGGATTTCGAGATCCCCACGATCAGCGCGGCGAGCACCGCCAGCGCCCATTGCCACGGCTCCAGCGTCACGCGGTCGCCTCCATATCAGGCACTTTTTCCGTAAACACCCCATCCGCCACCGCAAACACCTGCCACGTTCCCAGCACCGCATCCGGCAAGCTTGTCCCCGTCGCGATCACCTGCGACTCCGCGTCGATCGCCGACCAAAATCGCCGCCGCCGTGTCGGGTCAAGTTCGCCCAGGACATCATCCGCGAGCAGCACCGGCCGGATACCGCTCTTTTCATGAAACCACGCCGCCTGCGCCAAGCGCAGCGCGAGCACCAGCGAGCGCTGTTGCCCCTCTGAAGCAAACTCCTTCGCCGCGGCGTGTCGCACGGTAAAATGAAAGTCATCCCGATGCGGCCCCACGAGCGTCGTGCGAAACTGCGCATCGCGCGACCGCCCCGACTCCAGCCGCGCGAGCAACGCCTCCGCCGACGGTTCGACAAAGTCCGGCTCATACGTGAGCCCGGCCGGCTCCGCCTCATCACACAAGCGCGCGTAGTTTTTCTCCAAGGACGCGCCGAGCGCTTTGAGGCCCGCCGCTCGCAGGCGGATCAGCTCCGCTGCCGCCGGGGCTAAGGTGTGCTCGAACGCCGAGAGCTGCGCGTAGTCCGCCACGCCTCGTTTTAACAACGCATTCCGCTCCGCGAGCGCCCGCGTGAACGTCTGCAACGCTCGCAAATACTCCGCGTCCATCGCCGCCAACGTCAAGTCCAACCAACGCCGCCGCCCCGCCGGCGAGCCCCGCACCAACTGCAAATCCTGCGACGAAAATACCACCGTCGGAAATTTCCCGAGGTAATCCGCGAGCCGCGTCACGCGCTCGGTGTCGCACCAGAGCTCCTTGCCGTCGTGCCGCAGCTTGATCGTGACCTTCGTCTCGCCCTGCCGCTCGTGCTCCAGCTCGCACGCGATCGCCGCCGTGTGCTCACCGTGGCCGACCAGCAGTTTATTGTCCGCCGCGCGAAACGACCGGAGCGCGGTCAAAAAACCCGCCGCCTCGAGTAGATTCGTTTTCCCCTGGCCATTCGCCCCGACCAAAAACTGCTGCCGCCCCTTCAGTTCCAACGCGGCAAAGCCCACGTTGCGAAAGTGGTGGAGCGTAAGTTTGCGGAGGCGCACCCCGAAAAGTACTGAGGTTCGGATAGCGGGTAGCGAGCTTGATTCGGCGCATTCCCCGCACTCGGCTCCGATCCCATTTTTCTACTCGCTACCCGCTACCCGCTACTCGCTACTTTCCTTCCCCGTACCATGCGCTCCTTCGAAGTCTCTCTCGCCGAAACCGTCCGCACCTTGCAGTCGCTCTCCGAAATTCGCCCCGAGATCGACCGCGCCGGCCAGATGATCCTCGCGACGCTCCGCCGTGGCGGAAAATTGCTCATCTGCGGCAATGGCGGCAGCGCCGCGGAGGCCGCCCATTTCTCGACCGAACTCGTCGGCCGTTACGCCAAAAACCGCCGCGCCTTGCCCGCTATCGCTCTCTCCGCCGACGGCTCGCTCCTCACCTGCGTCGTCAACGACTACGGCCACGAACACGCCTTCTCGCGTCAAGTGGCCGGCTTCGCGCGCCCGGAAGATCTGCTCGTCGTGCTCACCACGAGCGGTCATTCGGCCAACATCCTCGCCGCCCTGCACGAAGCGAAAAAGCTGCAGCTCGAGTCCATCGCCTTCCTCGGCCGCGGCGGTGGCAAAGCCAAGGGCCTCGCCACCTGCGATCTCATCATCCCGGGCAACTGCGGCCCGGCTACGCAAGAGGCCCATCTCTTTTTGATCCATCATTTCTGCGAGTTGATCGACGCCGAATTTAATTGAGCGGCGCCTCGCTTCGGCCCGTGCCCGCCCTGCCCCGCGTCCAAGACGCCGAACACATCCGCCGTCTCCGCGCTGCCGGGTGCGTGATCATCGCGAAGGTCAACCTCAGCGAGTTCGCGAGCGGCGGCGCCCTCAGCACCCTTGGCGGTCAAATCCCCCCCCAGGTCCTCGCACGCTCACCCAGCGGTTCCAGCGACGGGCTCAGGCGCAGGCCTTGCCGACGCACTCAACGTTATGGCCGGACCGCCCCACACGGTCCCGCCCACCGCGCCTGATCAAGGACGATGGCGTCACGCTCCCGCCCAACCTCTACGCCGGCACGGCCATCCTCGCGAACGTCACCGGCTGGCCCGACTCGATTGTCCCGGCGAGTGTCACCTCGGATCCGGCGTTGCCGGTCGGCTGGTCGTTCATCGGCCCCGCGTTCAGTGAATCCCGCCTGCTCGCCCTCGGCTACGCCTTCGAACAAGCCCACGCCGCCCGCACGCTACCCGACACCACGCCCGTGCTCCTCGGCGAGCTCATTGAATAGTGATCTGCGCTACGCGTCACCGCCCCGTCACTTCTTCGGAATTTCGTTTTCGTAGCGCGGCCAGTTCTTCACGAGTTCATGCACGACGACGCTACCCACCCGATGCGCCGCTTCGAGCGAGGGGAGATACGCCGAATATCCCGGCCCGAGTTTTTCACCGCTCAGGCTATCCGCCGCGTCACCACCGGGCCATTGCATGTCGAAATTACTGGCCGTGCGCAGCACGAGTACGCGCCGCACATCGACGCGTTTCGCCCGCGCGAGGAAAGTCAGCGATTGCATCGTGCCCGTATCTTCCATCGCCGTCGTAACGTAGTTGCCCGCGCCTTCGCTGTAATACTTAACCCAATCATTCGCCCACTGATTGAGGATCTTGCCGTGCCAATAGGTCATGGATGACAGGTTATCGCCCTTCATCACGAGCGGGGGCCGCTGCGCTTTCGGATAACCGGTGTAGAGGGCGCGCCGTTTCTGCATCGCGGGGGTGTCGGCCAACGGGGTGTCCTTCGTGAGCTGGTAGGCCCACTCAACGAAACCCTGATCAAGCCGGTAGGCCTCCCCCTCACTGCGGTCCACGGGCAGTTCGTAGGGTTTCTTTTTTCGCAACGGAATGTACCCCGTCG
>CANIJN010000292.1 GCA_947467625.1 Opitutia bacterium
CGCACACCGCCAATTTCGGCGTCAAACTCCAAGAGCATTGCCGCTCCCTCGGCGTCGCCTGCGAGCTCATGTATCCGGGCTCCACTACCGCGAAGCACGCCACCGCGCAGGACTACCTCATCGCCACCCTCAAGGCCCGGCCGACGAAATAACGATTCAAGTTCCCTGTACGCATTCGCCTTAAATCATTTTCCTCCCGCTGCTCCCCATGTCCGCCCTCACTCGTCTCGCCCGGCTGCTTCCTTGGTCCTTGGTCCTTGCGCCTTGGGCCTTCTCGCTCGCCTCCGCGCAAAGTCCCGCACCCACCGGCGTCGCCGCACTGCTCGCCCACCCCATCATCGATCCCGCTCTCCCGCTCGCCGAGGTCCGCGCCTACGCCGCAAGCCGCGTCCCCACGATGCCCGCTGTAACCACCCTCGCCGACTGGAAGTCCTTCGCCGACCGCACGCGCCACGACGTCCTCGATAAAATCGTTTTCCGCGGCGACACTGCGCGCTCGTGGCGCGACGCCAAGACCACGGTCGTGTGGCTCGACACCCTTCCCGGCGGCCCCGGTTATTCGATTAAAAAACTCCGCTACGAGGCACTGCCGGGCCTGTGGATTCCCGCCCTGCTTTATCTGCCCGACCACGTCTCTGGGAAAATCCCCGTCCACCTCGCTGTCAACGGCCACGACAAGGACGGCAAGGCCGCCACCTACAAACAGCTCCGCTGCATCAATCTCGCCAAACGGGGTATCGCCTCGCTGAACGTCGAGTGGTTCGCCCAAGGCCAGCTTCGCGCCGACGGCTTCTCCCACTATCGCATGAACCAACTCGACCTCTGCGGCGTGAGCGGCCTCGCGCCGTTCTACCTCGCGATGTCGCGGGGCCTCGACGCGCTTCTCGCCCTGCCCTACGCCGACCCCGCGCGCGTCGCCGTGAGCGGACTCTCCGGCGGCGGTTGGCAGACCATCATGATCAGTTCTCTGGATACGCGTGTCACCCTCGCCAATCCCGTCGCCGGTTACTCCAGTTACCGTACGCGCGCCGAATTTCCCTCCGACCTTGGCGACTCCGAGCAAACCCCCAACGACCTCGCCACCGTCGCCGACTACACTCACCTCACCGCCCTCCTCGCCGGCCGCAACGCCCTCCTCACCTACAACGCCAAGGACAACTGCTGCTTCGCCACCGACCACGCGCTGCCTCCACTCCTCGCCGCCGCCGAGCCGATTTTCGAACTCTACGGCCAGCCCCAGCGCCTGCGCTCGCATAGCAACTCCGATCCCGGCACCCACAATTTTGAAGTCGATAACCGCCAAGCCTTCTACCGCATGGTCGGCGCCACGTTTTTCCCCGGCGACGCCGCGTTCAACGCCCAGGAAATCCCCTCGGAGCCCGAACTGAAAACCGCCGCCGAGCTCGAAGTCCCACTGCCACTCATCAACCTCGACTTCCACCAACTCGCCGTCGCGGCCAGCCGGACGCTCCCTGGCGCCGGCGCCGTCACGCGTGCAACGCTCGCCGCCGTCGTCCACTACCAAACGCCCGCCGTTACCGCCACCTCCACCGCGGTGATCTCCCTCGACACCACCACCGCCACGTATTGGAAACTCCACGTCGGCGCCGCGTGGACCGTCCCCGTCGTCGCCCTCACCCGTGGCACCCCGCGCGGCACCACGCTCCTCGTCGCCGACGCCGGTCGCAAATCCCTCGCTACCCGCACCGAAGCGCTCCTCGCCGCTGGCCAACGCGTACTCGCGATCGATCCGTTCTTTTTCGGTGAATCGAAAATCACCCAACGGGATTTCCTTTACGCCCTGCTCGTCGCCGCCACCGGTGATCGCCCTCTCGGCATCCAAGCGAGCCAGCTCGCCGCCGTCGCCCGCTGGGCCCGCACCGAATTCAAATCCGCTCCCGTCGCGCTCGAATCCCACGGTCCCCGCCTCGGCGTCGCCGCCCTGATCGCCACCGCCCTCGAACCCACCATCGCCACGCTCCACCAAACCGACGCACTCCCCTCCCTCCACGAGGTCATCCGCCAAAACTGGTCCGTCGACCAAAAGCCCGAACTCTTCTGCTTCGGCCTCCTCGCAGCCTGCGACATACCCCAGCTCAAGACCCTCGTCGGCCCCGGGCGGATGGATCAACCGACCGTCACGCACCACTGAGGTGGCGCTTCATGGCGACCGTTTGTTCGCCGCTCGATCGTTCGACTGGGCCAAAAAACTCGCGCCTTCGTGTGCGGGGGCTACCCTTTCGGTCAACCCCACAGCGCCATTCAAGCCGATCAAAAAAACCACGTCGTTCACCCGCCGCCATGCCCCCCTCTCCCTCCAAAATCATCCGCCGCGTCCACATGTATCTGGCGCTGTTCCTCACGCCGTGGATGCTCGTCTACGCACTGAGCGGATTGGTACTCAATCACGGTCCGGCCGTGCGCGCACTCTACGGCGCGGCGTGGGGCCAGTTCGAAAAGGTCGAGGAGCGGCCCTACACCGCCGCGTTTTCCGAGGGCGCCGACAACCGCATGATCGGCGCGCAAATCCTCGAGCACCTCGGGCTGACAGGCACGTTCAACGTCCAGGGCGCGCCCCACCAACCGCGGCTGGTCATCACGCGCAATGCGGCGTTCTCCGCGCATCGCATTACCTATTTCCGTACCGAAAACCGTCTGCTCATCGAAAAGCAGGCCTTCTCCGCGCCCGTATTCGTGAACCGCGCACACTTCCGCCACGGCTTTGAGCAGCCGTTCCTCGCGTCGAAAATCTGGGCCGTCGTCGTCGACCTCGCCGTGGTCGGGTTGCTGTTCTGGGTGCTATCCGGCCTTTGGATGTGGTGGGAAATCAAACCGGCCCGCCTGACCGGCGCAGCCTTCGCGCTCGCCGGTGTCGCCATGTTCGGTGGCCTGCTCGTAACCATTTAACGGAGACCACCTCATGAAAAACTGGAATCTCCTCTTCCGCCGCGCGCACCTTTATCTCGGGATGGTGATGCTGCCGTGGATGGCGATGTACGCGCTCTCCGCTGGGGTGTTCAATCACGGCGAGGCGTTCGGCCTGCGCCGCGCGAGCACGGCTCCGTGGCTCACCTTGTGGGAAAAAGACTACGCCATCGAGATCCCCGCCAGCACCGACGGCCTGCGCGACACCGTGCGCCGGCTGCTCACCGACAACGGCCTGAGCGGTCCGTTCGGGGTGCAACGCCAGGGCCAGCGGCTCACGATTAACGTCCCCAATTTCCAGCAGCCCCTCCGGCTCTCCTACGACAGCACCGGAAAAAAGTTGCGCGCGGAGCAACGCAACCACTCTGCCATGGAGATCCTGATCCGCCTGCACGAGCGCACCGGCTACGGCAACGGCGGTGTGCTCAACAACCTCTGGGCGGTCATCGTCGATGTGTTTTGCGTCAGCACACTCGTCTGGATCGCCACCGGCCTCTACCTCTGGTGGAAACTCTCCGCCACGCGCGGCTGGGGCGGGCTCGCGATCGGCGGCGGGATCGCCACACTCCTCACTTTGCTCGCAACCCTTTGATCGTGCCGTTCGCCCCGCGCCGGCCCAGGCCACCTCCGCTCCGTAGGGCCGCTTCACAGTCATGGGGGTTCCTTGTAATCGTTCTCTTCCGTCTGCAGGCCCTGAGGAGTCACGCCGAAAACGGTTCTGCGCCACACAGGTTCGGAGCCTCGTCAGCACCGGCCATCTTCCCGATAAACTGCTGGGAGGCGTTCGTGGTTGTTTGCTTCGGGTTCTTCGTCATCAGCAAGGGCGTCAACGCCTGCTGCGCAAGAAACCACGAGCAAGGAAGCGGAATCTAAGAACGCAGCACTCCCGGCAACAAACGAGTAACACCTTACAAGCATGAACTCCAAAACACTCTCCGCCCTGACCCTATCTTTATCCCTCGCCGCGACCACCTTCGCCCTCGATCCGCACGCCGAAGCCGTGACCCGCATCGTCACCGCCGCGAAGGGTAAGGTGGAGCTGACCGCCGATGGCCACGGCGTGAAGCTCATCGATCTCAACGTGCCAGGCGCCGGACCGCACGACCATCGCAAGGACGATCCCTATGACGCCGCCTTCTTCGAGCAGGTCGGCCATCTCGCCACCCTGGAATCGCTGAATATCATCTCGACCAAGTTCAAGGACGAGTGGATGCCGCCCATCGCCAAGCTCACGAATCTCAAGACGCTCCGCTTCACCAACAACGGCAAGATCACCGATGCCGGCATGGCGCAGCTCGCCGGCCTGAAGAATCTGGAGAACCTCTCCGTCGTCGGAACGCAGATCACCGGCAGGGCCTACGCGCAGTTTGCGGGCTTCACCAAGGTGACCCGCGTCAGCCACCGCGGTAGTTCCATCGACGACGAAGGCCTCCGCCTGCTGTGCGAACACCTGCCCAACCTCGAGAGCCTCAGCCTGGCCCACGCGAAGTTCACCGACGCGGGCGCCCCGCACCTCGCCAAGCTCACCAAACTGAAGGGCCTCGAAGTCGGCACTTCGAAGGCCACCCCGCTGGCGCTGAAGCCTATCGCCACGCTCCCGCTCGAATCCCTGCAGCTCGGCGAGGGCTTCGAATCCGGCGCCTGCATCCCTCTCATCAAGGACCTCGCCACGTTGCGCCGCCTCACGCTCACCAACGCGCAGGGCATCACCGACGCCGACCTGCTCGTGATCGCCGGACTCACGCAGCTCACCCACCTAGAAATCGGCAAGCTGCCTTTGCCTGACGATCGCATCCCGGCCCTCCAGCCTTTCGCCTTCCTAAAGTCCATGCGTCTCGTGCCCGCCAAGGTGCCCTTCACGCCGGAGCAACAGGCGAAGATCCAGGCGCTGCTGCCGAACACCAAGCTTGAGTTTAAATAAGCCGCGTCGCGACCGCCTGCTTCGCTTCGCAAGATACTCGCTGCTCGTCCGTGCGCCGGCCAGTGCGCAGCTCCTGGCCAACCGCTCCCCCTGCCGTGCAAATCCCGTTTCCTAGGAGTAACGCCAACGAGCTTTTTTCCTTAAAAAAGGCATGAACTTGACCGTGCGAGCCGCCGTCCCATGAATGCCTCTGCGAACACCCCGCACGCAGCCCCACTCTCTTTGCCAAGCACTATGTCCCTCCGCGGCCATCTCACCCGGGCCTCTGCCCTCGTCACCCTCAGCCTCGGCTTGGTCGGCATCGCCCGTGCGGCGGAGCCCTACGAGACCTTCATCGAGAAGCACTGCTTCCGTTGCCACGGTCCCGATAAGGAGAAGGGCAACCTGCGCTTCGACCGCCTCTCGCGCGACTTCACGCTCGGCGCCGATACCCATCACTGGGCGGAAGCCATGGAGCAGGTGAACGCCGGCGAGATGCCCCCGAAGGAGGACCAGGAGCCCAAGCCGACCCAGGCGGAGATCGCCGCCTTCGTCACCAACCTGGACGCATTGATTAAGGATGGCCGGGCGACGCGCATGGCGGCACGTCCCTCGGTCGCCCATTATCGTCTGAGCCGTAAGGAATATCAGAATACGGTCTACGACTTGCTGGGTGCGCGCTATAATCCAGCGAAGCCGGGGGAACTCAACGAGGACTCCCTGTGGCATGGCTTCGAGCGCATCGGTTCGGCGCTGTCCCTTTCGCCGTCGCACGTGGATCGTTACTACCGCGCCGCCGACAACGTGCTCGACCGCGCCC